>NZ_JBTNDB010000001.1:0-412944 GCF_054511175.1 Arthrobacter sp. Sr24
TTATGTGTTGGCTGCCGCTGATGTTGGCAAGAAGATCACTGTTACGGTCACGGGTTCTAAGTCCGGGTATGTCACTGCGGCGAAGACGAGTGCAGCTACTGTGGCTGTTACTGCGCCGAAGGCTTTGACGGCTGGTACTCCGACGATTTCGGGTACTACGGTCTCGGGTCAGAAGTTGACGGCGAACGCTGGTATTTGGGGTCCTGCTGCGGTGACGTTGAAGTATCAGTGGAAGCGTAATGGTGTGGTGATCGCTAACGCGACGGCTAGTGCTTATGTGTTGGCTGCCGCTGATGTTGGCAAGAAGATCACTGTTACGGTCACGGGTTCTAAGTCCGGGTATGTCACTGCGGCGAAGACGAGTGCAGCTACTGTGGCTGTTACAGCCAAGAAGTAATTCCACGCCAAAAAGACGGCGTTCGCGCAAAAAGCCGGTGATCTAACACCAGCCGATTGCGCGAACACCGTCTTTTTTGTCGAACGCGAGCCTAGGACTTCGGGCGGCGGGCCGCCTCACGCTCCTTGGCCAGTTTGGCTTCAGCACGCGCTTTGGCGTGCACGGCGCGCTCCTCAACCAGCCACGCCGGGGGAGCCTGCAGCAGCGCGGTGATCTCCGCCGTCGTGAGTGGCTCGGTGATATTGGAGCGGTTGAGACCACCAATGGAGATGTTCAATTTCTGCGCAATGACGGGGCGCGGGTGCGGTCCGTTGCGGCGCAGTTCGGCGAGCCACTCCGGGGGAGTGTCCTGCAAAACCTTGAAGTCCTCGCGGCTGATCGCGTTCTCTTGGAATTCTGCGGGAGCCGCGGGCAGGTGGATGCCCAGCTTCTTGGCCGCTGTGGCGGATTTCATGGCTTGGGGGGAAGGATTAATGCTCATACATCAAGGGTACCGGTGCGCGGACGGTAGTTTAGGGCAAAGCGGTGCGTTAGGGTAAACAGGTGTCTGAATCCCGCGAACTTACAGTGACCTTTGTCCCGGGTGTGACCCCCGGAAAGTGGATCCACCGCTGGGAGGAGCGCATGCCCGGCGTACCGCTCGTTTCCACGCCTGTGCCCGAATCCCGACAGCTGGACTCCGTGCGCGCCGGCGAGGTCGATATGGCATTCGTGCGCCTGCCCGTAGATAAGACCGGGCTACACGTCATTCCCCTCTACAGCGAACTCTCCGTGGTGGTGGCACCCAAGGATCACCCCATCGCGGCCTTTGACGAGCTCAATGTTGAAGATCTGGCCGACGAATACCTGCTCGCAGACCCGGACGATTTCCCGGAATGGCGTGATATTTCCACTGAAATTGCCGCCGGCACCCGCAAGCCACTGCCGCCCATGGCGTCCATTGAAGAAGCCCTCGACCTGGTCGAAGCCGGGCTTGGCATCCTGATTCTTCCCATGTCCGTGGGACGTCATTTCAGCCGCAAAACCCTGCGCTCACGCTTGCTGCATGGTGTTGCCGAGACCAGCATCGCGTTGGCGTGGATTGATTCGTTCCAGCCGCTGCCTGCCGAGGATGAAGCGGTCATTCAGGAGTTCATTGGCGTGGTGCGCGGCCGCAGCGCCAACAGCTCGCGCCAGCCTTCCGTGCAGGCCAAACAGGATGCTGCCCCCAAAAAGGGCGCTAAAACTGGAAAAAGTACGACGTCGGCACGCACCCCTGCGGCAAAAGCAAAGGCAGCCGGGGCTAATTTGCGCGGCGGTGGTCGCCCAGGCGGCAAGGCTCGGGCTGCTAAGCGCGGCCGCCGCTAACTGCGCTCACTGGGGCGTCCGTCTGAAGTGGGGCACTTGATGCGAGGATGGGGACTGAACCGTCCCTGACATCCAAGGAGCACCTTTTACGATGAGCGAACGCTTTTTTCTGGACAAGTCCGACCCCGCAAGTTGGCGCGCGCTCAATGGACTCGCGCTCAAGGTGAAGGCGGCAACGGATGATTCCGGGATCCCGCGATCAGTCGTGGAACTGCTGAACATGCGAGTCTCGCAGATCAATGGGTGCGCCTTCTGCTTGGACATGCACGGTCGGCTGGCTCTTGAGGCAGGGGTGAGTAGCCAGCAGCTAGCGGTTTTGCCTGTGTGGCGTGAAACGGATCTCTTCACCGAACTCGAGCGGGCAGCGCTAGCGATTGGTGAAGCCGCCGCACTGCTAACCACTAGCGAATCACGGCAGGTGGAGCTCCAAGAAGCCCGCACGGCACTGACCGATGAGCAATTTTCGGCCCTGCAATGGGCAGGAATTGCTATCAATGCGTTCAACCGGGTCTCCATCATGAGTCAGCACCCCGTCCGCGCCCGGAAGTAGTTCCGAGTCCTACCCCGCCCTCCCAATCCGCCGGGTGAAGGGCTTTGTGAGTCTGGTGGACCTAGACTGAGCCCCATGAGCAACCTCGAAACCACGCCCGATGAAGTGATTTGTGAATTCGAACAAAATATAGGCGATGCCGAGGTACTCCCACCAAGGGCAGTACCGCTAGGCGGAGTTCGCGCCATGGATGTGCGTAGAACTCTGCCGCAAAAGCGCCGTAGCCTCATCGGGTCTTGGTGTTTCGTGGATCATTATGGGCCCGATCTAGTCCCTACCACCGGAGGCATGAACGTCCCCCGCCACCCGCACACCGGACTGGCAACAGTTAGCTGGTTGTTCTCCGGCAAAATCGACCACCTAGACTCGGCGGGTTTCGCCGCCGTCGTCCGTCCTGGGGAAGTGAACTTGATGGTCGCGGGCCGCGGCATCTCACATCAAGAGTTCTCAACCTCAGACACCACCGTTTTGCACGGCGCGCAGCTCTGGTACGCACTGCCTGATGCAACCCGGCACATGCCACCCACCTTTTCGCACTACGTTCCGGAACCAGTTCTTGGCGATGGCACGGAACTGCGAGTGTTTCTTGGCTCCTTGGCGGGCTCAACCTCACCGGTGGAGACGTACACCCCGCCCTTGTTGGGTGCCGAGGCGGTGCTGCGCGCCGGTTCGAAGCTGGAGCTAGCGCTGGATCCAGCCTTTGAATACGGGGTCCTGCTGGACACCGGCGATTTGAGTTTGGACGGCGAGCAAGTCCCTGTGGACCATCTTGTGTACCTACCGCTAGGACGCTCGACCATGGTGCTGGAGGCTGGCGATAACCCTGTGCGGGTGCTTCTCATAGGAGGGGTGCCCCTCGGCGAGAAGATCGTCATGTGGTGGAATTTCATTGGCAGAAACCACGAAGAAGTAGTGGGCTACCGAGCCGCTTGGCAAGCAGAGATCGGCGTCGAAGCGGCCACGCCCCTGACAGCAGATGGCAGCTACCTTGACGGTGCTCCCTACCCGCGCTTTGGTCCGTTTCCGGAGAATCTGCCGGATCCGTTGCCTGCGCCCGGCTTGCCCAACGTTCAACTACGTCCGCGCGGCTAAATAACCCAAAGGAGACTCCATGCCCAACAACTCTGCGATCACCGTGCGCCAGAATCCAGAACGTCATCGTTACGAACTTCTTGACGGCAACATGGTCATTGGTAAAGCGCACTGGATGCCGTTTGAGGGCGGTACCGGCCCCGAACGGATTTTCTTCCACACGACAGTCGATGAAGAATATGCAGGCCAAGGACTGGCCGGAACGCTAGTCCACTTCGCACTTGAAAACACCGCTGCGGAGGGTTTGAAAGTGGTGCCGGTTTGCCCCTACGTCAAGGTATACCTGCGCAAACATCCCCAGTTTCAACAGCATGCTGTTCCTGTTAGCCCTGAACACATAGCTGCCGTGAACCCGGCTTAAACAGATATCCCGCTGAGTTTAAGCGTGAGGCGGAGATCTGTTCCTGCTTCTTGGACCGGGGCCAGGTGGTGCCCTTGAAGCGGTTGGCGTCGGGGCCTTCCCAGCGAACCGACTGTGCCTTGCTGTCGAGGGTGCTCATTGCGGAGGTGATCTGCTCGATGGCTGAAGCCAACTTGGAAACCAGTTCTGCCATGTCTTGGGGATCGCTACCTAGCATTGCCATGATGATCGTCCATTAGTAAAAAATTTGTGGTCAAACCGCGGGCGGTTCGCCTTGACCGGGGGATGCCTGCTGAGCGATTACCAAGAATCTATCGACGGTCTTGCCAACACCGTCAATGGGTTCGCCTACCCAAGCAGCGCTCCCCATACCTTTGGACCTATCGGCTGGTTTACCGGCTGGTCCCAAAAGCGCGGATCCCTAGCCACGGTATGCCCGCTGGACTAAGCTAAAAATCGCGTCAACCATCAGCAGTTAAGCATGGTGCACGGGCAGTGAGAACACTCTTCCCGGCACCATCAGCAGATAGGAAGAAAGCAATGGCCACCTACAAAATCGGCTACTTCGTCGGAAGCCTCGCCAGCGGTTCCATCAACCGAACATTGTCTAAGGCCTTGATCGGCTTGGCGTCCCCGGAGCTTGAATTCACCGAGATCCCCATCGGGGACCTGCCACTGTACAGTTCGGATTTTGACAGCGACTATCCGCCAGCGGGGCAAGCCCTGAAGCAGGCCATTGCTGACTCTGACGGGATCCTCTTTATTTCTCCGGAGTACAACCGATCCATCCCCGGCGCTTTGAAGAACGCGATCGACTGGGCTTCCCGGCCTTGGGGGACCAACTCCTTTGCCCGCAAGCCCTCAGGCATCATTGGTGCTTCCCCGGGCGGGATCGGCACTGCGGTCATGCAGTCCTCGATGCGCAGTGTTCTGAGCTTCCTGGATGCGCCGCAGCTCAACTCTCCAGAGGGCTACATCAGTTTCAACGCTGCAGACTATGGGGACGATGGGGAGGTCAAGAATGAGGGAACCAGGGATTTCCTGAAGCACTTCATGGACGAATACGGCGCTTTCGTGGCACGGGTTCTGGACGTCAACGCCCCGGGGCACATTGGTGACGAGGACCCTACCTCGAGTAAGTAAAAAACCACCGAGATTCACCGAACCAAGGATGATGCAGCACACGAAAACGCCGGTTCCCGCACTCAGGTGGGCCGGCGTTTTGTTGTGGATATTCAGCGCCGTAATCGCAGGCACCAGCTCTGTGGTTCCCACCGGATCATTGACAGGCCAAATGTGCCGTGCCATATTGACCACAAATGGGGAAGTATCCGCCCAAGCTTGGTTTGTCAGCCTGAGGGAGAGATAGCTATGAAAGCGGCATTGTGGGAAATTGAAACCTTTGACTATCACACGGCAGGGGAGCCCTTCCGGATTGTCCCGACGCTGCCCATTCTGATCGAGGGCACTACGGCGCGCGAACGCCGTGAACGTGCCATGATCGGGGATGCAAACAAGATCCGTAAGTTGCTGGTCAATGAACCTCGAGGCCACGCCGATATGTACGGCGGGTTTGTGGTGCCACCGGATGATCCGGGCGCCCATTTCGGAGCCCTGTTCTGGCACCGTGAGGGGTTCTCTACGGTGTGCGGCCACGGCACCATGGCGTTGGGTACTTGGGCGGTGCGCAGCGGTCTGGTCCGTGCCCCGGACGACGGCGAGACTGACGTTGTGATTGATATCCCTTCGGGTCGCGTCACCGCTAGGGTGACTATGGTGGAAGGAAAAGTTCATGAGGTGGGGTTTCATAATGTTCCCTCCTATGTGGTGGCAAAGGACATTGAAATCAAGACGGCAGATTTTGGCCGCCTGCGCGTTGACTTGGCCTGGAGCGGGGCCCTGTACGCCTCGGTACCGGCCGCCGCAGCGGGACTGGAGGTGGCGCCGTCGAACTTGGCAAGGACAGTTGCCGCAGCGCATCAGGTGGCCGCAGAACTTGCTGACCATCCCGCAACGCAGCACCCCCTAGACGCCCGGCAGTATGGCATTTATGGCACCATCTTCCACGAACCAATGTTGGCGCCCGGACCCGGATTGCGGCAGCGCAATGTGAGCGTTTTCGCTGACGGTCAGGTGGCCCGATCCCCCAGCGGATCGGGCACGGCAGCGCGGGTGGCCTTGCTTACCGACTCGGGGGAGTTGGCAAAAGGGCAGGTGCTGGAGCATTATTCGATCCTTGATTCGCGCTTTGCGGCACGAGTCGTTGACCGGGTAGATGGTACCGGGGGTGGATTTGTGGTGGAGGTCAGCGGGCGTTCCTTCCCCGTAGGAGAAGGGAAGTTTACGCTGGACGCAGATGACGAGCTGGGGCTGGGATTTGTTCTTCGGTAGCGGCACCTTCCGCTTTCTGGGACGATAGCCCAGTGACTGAATCCCTTCGCCCCCATGCCGGTCCATCGTTGCGTGTTCCTCGGCCCAGGCGCAGATTGGGGATTTCAGAAATACTGCGGGTAGGGCATTCGCCGCTTTCTGTGTGGATTTCTTTTGCCATTGCGGTCTTCGTGACGGTTTCTGCTTTTGACGATGTGCGGCTTGCTGTCCAGACCAGCCCTGGCGAGGAGCTCCCGTGGCTGTGGATATCCTGCACGGTTGCCTACTGGAGCGTGTGGATGACGCTGGCCTTCCGGCCTCGATGGGTCGCCGTGTTATTCATGGTTCAACTCGCCACCATGCTGCCGCAATTGGAGCTGGGTGGGCCGCTGCTACTATCTTTCGTGTCCCTTGCGGTGGCTGCTTACCGGGTTTCCGTACGCTCGCTTGCCTTAATGGTGGGCAGTTTTCTGGTGTGGCAAATTACTTGGGTGCTCTTTGTAGCGCACGTAGGAATAACGCAGTTGTGGGGCTATATCCCGGTCACTCTGCTTCTCACAGCGCCCGGCCTTGCTATCAAGTTGCTCCGCGAACGGGCCCTGCAAGTTGCACGTGAGCAAAAAACTGCCGACGAACAGGCTGTAGCAGCCGCCGTGGAACAGCGTTCCGAATTGGCACGTGAACTCCATGATGTTGTGACGCACGGCTTGACCATGATTGCCGTCCAAGCAAACCTGGGCAAGATCTCCAAAGAAGAGTCGGCCAAGGAACACGCCCTCAGCGAGATTGGCTCGATGGCCAGAAACTCTCTGGATGATCTCCGCCGCTTGATCCTTGCAATGCGCGCGGATGAGGGATCTTCGGAGGCTTCTCCCGTGCAAGTGCCTGGATTAATGCCCAGTGTGGCCAACATTGACTTGGCAGCAAGCTTTGCCGATGCCCAAAAGCGGCTCAGTGGCCTCGGCTGTCCCACCAATATAGAGACTTCCGGAGATCTGGATCGCACGCCTAACGGTCTCCGGCCTACAGTCTTGCGGATTCTGCAAGAGAGTACCACCAATGTGGTCAAGCATTCGGGTAAAGGATCCCGATGCGAGATTTCCATGAATGTAGCCAATGACCACCTTGAGTTGGTGATCCGGAGCCGAATGACGCCGGGTAAGCCTCGGCTCCCGGTTTCAGGCACCGGGCTGGCTGGATTGCGGGAAAGAGCTTCACGGTTGGGTGGCACCCTCGAAGCTGGATCCGACGGCGGCTGGTGGAATGTCCACACAGTCTTGCCGTTCAAGGATCGCCAGACTTTGCAGTAGCGCACAAGTCTGGGTGTAGCGAACCGGACCCTTGCCGCAGCCCCGGATTAAAGTGAAGGTTGGCCAAGTGGCCAAATCTCTTCTCTTGAGCGTGAAAACCGTCGTCCAAGTGGACAGTTCTAGTCGTTTCACATTGAAAGCCAAGAGGGGCCTGCGTAGCGTCAAGTGCATCGGGGGACATCGGCCCATATTCAAGGGCCGGCGTTATGAATGTCGAATCCGCGATCTTGGAGATCATCATGAATGCAACGTACGCACCCGCAGGCAGCAAGGCAGCGCTGGGCAGCAAGTCGAAGCCGGCAGGCATCTGGCCCAGCGGCTCGTTTCCGACTCCTACACGCTGACGCGGAGCAATGCGCATCTCCCAATCGCTGCAGCTACGTAGACTGTCTGCATGAACGAGTTGGCCGAAGATACCCAGAGTACTGACAGTATTAATGTAGTCATTGTTGACGACGAAAAGTTTGTGCGCGGAGCGCTACGTACCTACCTTTCCCAAACCACGGATTTAGTGGTGGTGGGCGAAGGCGAAAATGGTGAGGATGCCATCCGTCTGACGAAGGAGTACTCCCCGGACGTTCTGCTCATTGACCTCCAGATGCCTGTCATGGACGGAGTCACCGCCATACGCCACGTCGTGGCGCAGAGTCCGGACATTGGAGTCCTAGTAGTCACCGGCCACATCTCCGATGTGCACCTTCGAGCCGCACTCCTGGCCGGTGCTGGCGGCTATGTGGTCAAGGATGCTGAGCCGGAACGAATCGTTGCCGCCGTCAGGGATGTGTATGCAGGGGATTGCCCCATCGATCCGGCAGTGGCCCACCTGCTCATCGAGGATCTTCGTGGTAGCCGGCCCGCTGCGCGGACGGAATCATCTATTGAGTTGACAGGCCGTGAAGAAGAAGTATTGAAGTTGCTGTGCGATGGTCGTAGCAACAGCGAAATCGCCGCCGAACTTTATCTCTCCGAGTCAACTGTGAAATACCACCTAGTCAGATTGGGCCGGAAGTTTGCCACACGGGACCGACTGCAGCTGGTTGTCACGGCGCTGCGCTCCGGGCTGATCGCTTAGCTAGCCCCACGCGCACTTAGCTTTCCTTCGGCTAAAGGTAAATGCGGTGTTATCGGGAACATTGACGTTAAAGACTGTCCAAAAGGATAGGGAAAATGTCCTCCCGCGCGTATCCGTACCAAGCGCTGGGCCTTAGGCTAGGAGAACCGTCGCTTAGCGCGGCACATAAACCCGTTACCGAAAAGGCATCCCATGAAAAAACCATTTGCTTCCGCAGGCATCGCAGCAGTTGTCGCAGCCGGCCTCATCATGGCTCCAGGTCTCTCCCCGGCTCAGGCCAGCACTCTGGCGGCTCCTACAACCAGCATCTCCGCGGCTTCCGTGAGTTCCTCCGGAGGCGTGGCCACGACCTACGGAATGTTCTTCCTCCCGTGCAACCTCTTTGGCTGGAAAATCTGTTAAGAGCAGCGCCGGAAATAACTTAAAAACCGAGCGCGAGTGGCTAGGGCATCGTCTGTCTTTCAGACGGTGCCCTAGCCTTTTCTGTGAACTTTTCAGGACCCCAAAGTCAAAACAAGTGTTGACCTTGCGGCCACTTGAGGGTCTCCAACCACAGCTGTGAGTTTTACCAGCTTCTGGCCCGCGCAATGCCTGTTTGGGAACTACGCAAGGAATGGCTGGAGAAGTTCATTGCGTAGGTGCTAGAAACCTTGCGCTTTGCGATAGCGCTGCATCTGCTGGTGACGGCGGATCAGGCTATCGCGGCGCGGGGTTTGCTCTGGCCCTGCTTCCTCTGCCGTGAGGTCAATGTGACTCTCGCCGAACTGCCACAACAGCAGATCATCCAACAGCCTGTCCGGGCCGGGGGAGTACCTGTGCTCCAGAGCCCTGCGAACATTGGAGATGATCTTTGGCTGCAGGAGGGCGGCCAAGTCCACAGTCTTGCCCAGCCCATGCGCGGCCACCAACTCTGCCGCCCAACCCCAGTCGTCGTCAGCTTTACGATCAACATGCGGCAGCAGCGTCTGCCATACGGCCTTGATCCGATTCGGGGTCAGCGACACGTTGCCCTCACCGCTGGTATCCCAATAACTGGTGACCGTTTCATACCTGTCATGAAGCTCCGAAAAAGCTGATTCTACCGTCTCCAGCATGGCTGCCGTGGCAGTGAACTGACGGTCAAAATAGGGACTCCACGCGCGGGGATCCTGGGACTTGAAACGGATGTCGTGCTCAATCTCGCTCCAAGCGTGAGCAAAAATGGTGCGGATCTGGCACTCAAAAAAGTAGCTGCCATTTGGCTTGGTATCCGGGTCAAGCAACGCCTGATAGCTGCGTACCACATCGCTTTGAATGGTGCGCAGGATCAAGTGGCGGCTGGAATATCCGTAGGTGCCGGACTCAATGGAGCCAATGTCCTTCTCGGTGTCGCCGCGGCAGTCAAAGATGCTGCGCTGGCGTTTGATCAGATTTGCCGCCAAGGCGTTCTCGCCCGGCAGGGTGGTGATGACGCGCACACCCACCATGTCGGTAAGGTTTTTCAACGGCTCCGGGAACTGTAGCGCCGGGGCGGCATCTGGTTCCGACACCATCCGTGAGGCTTTTTCGCGAAATGACTCTACGGACTTGGTGCGGCTGGTGACAAACAAGGGCTTGTCCTCAGCCTCGGAGAGAACCTCGCGTATCAGCGATTCCATCTCAGCGGTCAATTGGATCAGGGCCGGCCGTGTGCGTTCGAAATCGGCGATGGATGCGCTGACGGCAGGACGCAGTGATTCATCGAGTCGTTCCCAATTACTACTCATAACCCGAGTTTAAACGGCAGCGCGGGCTCACGCTATCCGCAATGCCGCATATGACGCAAAAAATAGCGGTTGCTTGGGCTGATTCCGCGCCCACCTGTTGTCAGGGCTTGTACTGAAACTTCTTCGGAGTCCCGGCGTTTACACCGCTTTCGGTTTAACGGTGCTGGAACGAATCAGCAACTCTGGCGCCAGCAGGAAGGGCGGTAGAGGCTCTTGCGACGTCTGCAGTGTGTGCAGCAACCGGAGTACACCAAAAGCCATCTCGCCACCGGAAACGAAAAGCGCGGTCAAATCAGTGATGTGAGTGGCAATGAGGCATTCGTGTACCCGGACCCCGGAGTCCAATCTGCGTGAAGCTCAGGTGGCACCGCCCTGTCCGCACGCTCCAAGGTGCGGCGCTACCCTCACTGCGGTCGAAGGCCTCAATCCAGTCCTGCGGACCGGAAAGATGCCAGACGGTCTCACACCCAAGATCCAAGAGGTGTGTTGTGGCAAGTTCGACCACATGTGCCTGATCAATGACTAGCAACTCGCTGGAATCTGTGCGTGAGCCATCACGGGCGACGGTCGGGGTGCTGTCACCGATTCTTGCCACCACCCCCTGCGCGGCAGCATCAAGGACGGCGTCATTCATAGAGGAAATGGTGTCCTTGACACTGCCGCGTGTGGTGGGCTTTACGCTGGGATGTTCGTTGAGGAGTCGGGACATCGTTGGAGGTGACCCTCCAGCCAACTGAGCACCATCGTGAATCCCCGATGGTCTCGATTCTGGATTTCTCATGGAAGCTATCTCTTTCGAGTCAGTGTCCAAGTCACTCGGAACGTCAGTTAAACATCGTTTCGGGGCGTATCTTGAGGCCCAGCGAGGCAGGGGTGAGTCAGCAGCGATGCGGCCGAGTCGCCGCGCTAGGGGCGCAGGGCATCCGGCGGCATCGTAGGCTAGAGCCATGTTGACTGTTATTGGTGAAGCTTTGGTAGATGAAGTTGTGCAAACGGGGAAGGCTCCGGTGCCCCATGTGGGGGGCAGTCCCATGAACGTTGCCGTGGGCTTGGCGCGTTTGGGGCACCCAGTGCAATTTCTTGGCCGCATCGGCAAGGACGCTTACGGGGACATGGTTGCCGGGCATTTGAAAACTAATGATGTTCTGGTGCCGCTAGCGCCGGATGAGCTCCCCACCTCTGTAGCCCGGGCCGTGCTGGATGCTGACGGGGCTGCCAGTTACGAGTTTGCTCTTGACTGGACGCTGCCTTCGCTAGCAACAAGCGCTGAATCCACCACCGGAACGCCAGTGGAAAGCGCCAGCCAGTTCATGCTGAATGGGACAACTTTGCTGCACACCGGATCCATTGCCACAATGCTGGCCCCCGGGGAAGCGCACGTGCTGGCCGCCGTTATTTCTGCCCATCCGCACGCCACCATCGCCTACGATCCCAACTGCCGCCCCAGCATCATTGGCGACGTTTCCCATGCCCGCCAGCAGGCGGAAAAGTTTGTCCGATTGGCTGATGTCATCAAGGCCTCCGACGAGGACTTGGAATGGCTGTACCCCGGCGTGGACCCCAAGGAATCCGCCCGCAAGTGGCTGGCCCTGGGCGGTGCGCAAGGTCCCGCCGTCGTGGTTGTGACACAAGGATCCGGAGGACCGTGGGCTGTATGCGCAGCCGGGGAAGCCCAATGCCAGGTGCCGTCGGTGGATGTTGTGGACACGGTCGGGGCGGGGGATTCCTTCATGGCGGCCCTTCTCTCAACGCTTGTGGATCGGGAATTAGACGGGGCGCAACGTCGCGGTGAATTGCGCGCCATCAGCACAACAATCTTGAGCGAGCTGATCGAGTACGCGGCCCGCGCAGCAGCCATCACGGTCTCTCGCGCCGGAGCCAACCCGCCCAACCGTGCTGAACTGCAAAAAAAGCAAAAACTGCAAAAATTGCAAAACTAGTCCGCGGCGCTGATTATGGAACGCTCATGACCAGATAGCGGATGAGCCGAAGCCCGGCTTTGCGGGAAGTTGGATAGCCTTGGGTATGCGTTTAATTGCCAGCGACATCGACGGAACCATTCTGGGCCATGACGGAACCATCAGCGACCGTACCGTGGAGGCCTTCGCCGCCGCCGCAGCAGCGGGTGTGGACATTGTGTTTGTGACCGGCCGACCGCCGCGGTGGCTCGAACCTATCCGGGATCAGATTGGCCACACTGGCACGGTCATTTGCTCCAACGGTGCCGTCAGCTATGACCTCGCCACCGATCACGTCACCGAATCACATGTTCTGGACTGGGACACAGTGGCCAAGGTGCGCAGTATCGTCACGGAGTTGGTGCCGGAACCTTACTTTGCGTTGGAATCGCTGGGGGGCTTCCATGTTGAAGAGGGCTTCCTCACCGCACGCACGGCAGCCAGCGGCGAGTACTTTCCAGGACTATTGACACCGGATATGGCAGACAGCGGCATTGTCAAGATGCTTGCTGTTCTCCACCACGGCACGGCGGATGAGTTCATGGGCCTCGTTGCCCCGGCGATTGGTTCGCTGATCGCCGTCACCCATTCGGCCCCCACTATGGCCATGCTGGAAATGGGCCCGCTAGGGGTCAACAAGGCGGTCACGCTGGCCAAATATGCCGCGGGCCGGGGGATCGACGCCGCAGATGTGGTGGCCTTCGGAGACATGCCCAACGATATTGAAATGCTGGCCTGGGCCGGTTCGGGCTATGCCATGGCCAGTGGACATCCAGATGCGCTCGCAGCTGCCGCGTTGCAGGCGCCACGCTTCGAGCACGACGGCGTTGCCCAAGTCATCGAATCCCGTCTGGCTGCGCTGCGCCTGGCTTGAGCAACAACAACAGCACGCCTGGCTTGAGCAACAGCAACAGCGCAACAATAAAAGAATCTAGAGAGCATGACTAAAAGTAAAACGCCCAAGCCGTTCTTGGCATCCGCGCAGCCGCTGGCTATTGCTCACCGAGGGTTCTCCGGTGATGGGTTGGAAAATTCAGTAGTGGCGTTCAAGGCGGCCCTGGAGCTGGGTTATCAGTACGTGGAAACTGACATTAACACCACGGCGGACGGCGTAGCCATGGTGTTTCATGATGCCTCCTTGGACCGCACCACGGACAAGCAGGGCATCATTGCCGAGCTGCCCTATTCCCAAGTGAGTCAAGCCCGTATTGGCGGCCAGGAACCCATTGCCACCCTGGAGGAATTCATTGTGGCCCTCCCCGAAGCCCGGTTCAATATTGACATCAAGGATGCAGGGTCGGTGGCTCCGCTGATTGCTGCCATTGAAAAGTACGGCCTGCATGATCGGATTTGTGTGGCGTCGTTCTCGGATAGACGCCGCCGCGCGGTGGTGGCTGGATTGAGTCGACCCGTGGCCAGCTCGCCGGGCAAGCCGCTATTGATGGCCTACTTTCTCCTCATTTCATGGCTGCCGTCCCGTCTGGCCCGCTTCTTCATGCGCGGTGTGGATGTTTTGCAGATCCCCACGAGCTATAAAGGCCAAGCTCTGATCACCACAGCCACGATGCGCCGGGCTCACTCTTTGGGCCTGAAAGTTCATGTCTGGACCATTGATGATCCCGCCGAAATGAACCGACTCTTTGACTTGGGCGTTGACGGGATCATGACCGACAGGGCCGATCTGTTGGCAGAGGTCATGCGCCAACGAGAGTACTGGGCGTAACGCTTCGGCCATGTCGGTAGCGGGTGGCAGGATGGACACATGCGAATTCTCATTGCCCCGGACAAGTTCAAGGGGACCCTAACCGGTCCTGAAGCAGCAGCAGCCATGGCCGAGGGCGCTTTGCGTGTCTACCCGGATGCCGTGGTGACGGCGCTGCCCATTGCCGACGGCGGAGAAGGCACAGTGGAAGCGGCCGTTGCTGCTGGCTTTTCAGAAAGACTGAACGCCGTCGTGGGTCCTATCCTCAAGCCCGTAGGTGCAGTCTGGGCTTTCGCCGAAGACAGCAAGGTAGCTGTCATTGAAACGGCCCAGGCCAGCGGCTACCTGCTCAGTGAACCCACCGTGGAAAACTCGTTGCGCGCCCATTCCTACGGTTCTGGCCAGTTGATTGCCGCAGCCTTGGACGCCGGTGCCACGGAAATCATCATTGGGTTGGGTGGGTCCGCCATGACCGACGCCGGCACGGGTGCCTTGCGGGCGCTGGGTTTGAGACTGGTGGATGCACAGGGGAACTTGGTGCCGTTGGGCGGCGGATCCCTCATTGACGTCGTGGCCGTGGACGCCACAGGCCTCGACCCTAGGCTGGCGAAGGTGAAAGTGCGGATGGCCGTTGACGTGGATAACCCGCTGTACGGGCTCAATGGTGCAGCCCATATTTTTGCTCCACAAAAGGGCGCCGATGAGGATGCTGTAGAACGTCTCGATGCTGGGCTGCGCAACCTGGCCTCCGTGGTCCGGGAGGCTACCGGAATCGACATGGATGTGCCCGGATCCGGTGCGGCCGGCGGCTTCCCATCCACGTTCGTGGCGTACGCCAATGCCTCCGTTGAGCGTGGCTTTGATTTAGTCGCATCCTTGATAGATCTTGAAACCGCCTTGGCGCAGGCCGATCTGGTCATCACAGGGGAAGGGTCCCTGGATGTCCAGTCATTGTCGGGCAAGGGGCCCCTCGGAGTAGCTGACGCTGCCCACGCGAAGGGAATTCCCGTCGTCGTAGTTGCCGGACGGATCACGGTGACGCCGGAACAGCTGGCCAAGCACGGGGTGGTTGCCGCCGTCAGTGCCACGGATGTTGCGGGCTCCCCGGAGGCGGCGCTGGCGGACGCTGCGCGCTACACCACGCGTGCCACCTCAGAGGCTCTCAACGGGATTTAAAATACTATGCGCCAAACCCGTGATGAGTTTGGCGCATTGACGCCTATGCGCTGAACCCCTTCTGGGTCCAGCGCATAGTTGGCGCTCAGCGGAAGAAATAACGCCGCGTGGCGGGCTTTTACTTCGTGGTGCTCGCCAGAGTGGGGGAGTCGGACTCCGGATCCAGCGGATCCGTGGCAGTTCCACGCCACTTCGCCAGAGCGCTCATGCCATGGTAGATGATCAAGGCGGCGGCGGTACCCAGTGCAATGCCAGCAAATTGCAGGTTTCCTACGTTCCACGTGAAGTCGGCGATGCCGATGATCAACGCCACGGCGGCCGTGGTCAGGTTGATGTTGTTGGAGAAATTGACCTTGTTCTGGACCCAGATCCGCACACCCAAAATGCCGATCATGCCGTAAAGTAACGTCGCCGCGCCGCCGAGGACTCCAACCGGGACAGTGGCAATCAATTCACCAAACTTCGGCGAGAAGCTCAATACCAGAGCAGCAATACCTGCAACAAAGTAGGCCGCGGTGGAGTACACCTTAGTGGCGGCCATGACTCCAATGTTTTCCGCATAGGTGGTGGTGCCCGATCCGCCGCCGAAGCCTGCCAAGGTGGTGGCAACGCCGTCGGCAATCAAGGCACGACCCGCGTACGGGTCAAGGTCTTCCCCGGTCATCAAGGCAACAGACTTCACGTGACCAATGTTCTCGGCCACCAATACCAGGACCACCGGAATGAACAAGCCAAGGATGGCGAAGTGGAAGGTGGGGGTCTGGAACTGCGGCAAGCCGATCCAGCCAGCCACCTCGATCTTGGAGAAGTCCACTTCATCGCGCATGACGGCCACCAGATAGCCGGCAATCACACCCACCAAAATGGCCAAGCGGCCCAGGACGCCGCGGAATAACACGCTTACCAGAATGATGACGCCCAAGGTGATGATGGCTGTGATGGGTGCCAGTTTGAAGTTGTTCCATGCTGACGGTGCCAGGTTCAGCCCGATCAGCGCCACAATGGTGCCTGTGACGGGGGCAGGCATGAGCCGGTTGATCCACGACGAACCGAACTTCTGCACAATGAGGCCAATGATGGCCAGGGTGACACCGGCAATGACCACACCGCCCAGGGCTCCGGCCACGCCAAATTGTTGCTGCGAAGCCATGATGGGGGCGATGAAGGCGAAGCTGGAACCGAGGTAGCTAGGGACGCGGCCGCGGGTAAAAATCAGGAACAAGATGGTGCCGATGCCCGAGAAGAACAACGTGGTGGCCGGAGGCATGCCGGTCAGCAGCGGGACCAGGAATGTTGCGCCGAACATGGCCACCACGTGCTGCAATCCGATGCCAATGGTCAACGGCCAGCTCAACCGCTCATCGGGGGTGACCACCTGTCCGGGAGCAATGGTCTTGCCATTGCCGTGAACTCTCCATTTGGTGCCGAGCAAATTCATCCGCTTATCTCCCGTTCCAGGCCGCGCCTGTGCCCGGTCCGCAGATAAGAATATCGGAAAAGTGGCCTGTTACGGGTGCGGCAGGTGCCCCTCGTGGGCCAGCAGCACGACGCCGAGGAGATCGTTGAGTGCGTGTGCCAAGGCTGGATGGGCTAATTCATACCGGGAGCGGCGGCCTTCAGCGATGGCGACGGCTAGCCCGCAGTCCCGTAGGCAGGACAAATGGTTGGACATGTTCTGGCGGGTGACTCCCAGTTGTGCCGCTAATTCAGCAGGGTACTGCGGAGCTTTGGCCAGATTCATAAGGATTTCGGCCCGGGTGGGGTCAGAGAGTGCGTAGCCAAAGCGGGCCAACACTGCTGCATTGCTAATGGGCTTCATTCTCAATATGTTACAGCATTTGATGAATTCAGCGTTGACTGTACTATTGAGGCATGTCTGGTCACCATCATTCTCATTCCCATGCGGGCGCTCCCGGCGAAAGTCAGTCGGGCCGCCTCGCCGTGGCGCTGGGGATCACGCTGGCGGTTTTTATCTTCCAAGTCATCGGCTCGATGCTCACCGGTTCCTTGGCGCTGCTCTTTGATTCGGCCCATGTATTGACCGATGCTGGTGGCTTGGCCATGGCACTGCTGGCCGCCCGGCTGATGATGCGCCCGGCCAGCAGCAAACGTACTTGGGGCTTTGCCCGGGCCGAGGTGTTGGCAGCCACAGCGCAAGCTGCGGTGCTTCTCGCCGTCGGACTTGTGGTTTTGGTGGAGGGTGTTCAGCGGCTCTTCAACCCCACCGAGATCGCTTCTCAGGAACTGATTGTCTTTGGTGTAATTGGCCTGCTGGGTAATATCGTGTCGATGTTTGTGCTGATGGGCGGACGGTCCAAGAACTTCAACATGCGTGCGGCATTCTTGGAGGTCGTGAACGACGCGCTGGGGTCGGTGGCCGTGATCGTGGCCGCGATCATCATTTACACCACCGGCTGGATGCAGGCTGACGCCCTCGTGGCCATGCTCATTGGAGCCCTGATCCTGCCGCGGACCGTGAAGCTGTTGCTCGGGACCATTCACGTCCTGTTGGAATCCACGCCGTCGGGTCTGGATCTGGACGAGGTTCGCAAGCACATCATGGAACTGGAGCACGTGCGTGGTGTCCATGATCTGCACGCCAGCCAGATCGCGACCGGACTGCCCATTCTCTCGGCCCACGTGGTGGTGGACATGGAATGCTTCCACGACGGCCACGCGGCAGAGATGCTTGACGCCCTCCAACATTGCGTTGCCGGCCATTTCGATCTCAGTGTTGAGCACTCCACGTTCCAATTGGAGCCCGTGGGCCACTCCGAGCACGAGCACGGCGCCCACCACTAGCTGCAGCGGGCGCTTTTCTCACCTCAACCCGCTTTTCGTGCATCGACCCGTCAGATAATGACGCTAGGCTCGCGGCAAAGCGGCGTTATGTGACGGGTCGATGCAGTTGAGATGAAGTTGCGATGAAGCTGCGATGCGGTTGCGAGGCAGAAGTGCTCGCATTTGCCCCCCTGCGAGGAAACGCCTTTAGGAAATAACGCCGTCCACGAGTGCTTTCGCCTCGGCCTGGACCTGGGCCAAGTGCTCGGCGCCCTTGAAAGACTCGGCGTAGATCTTGTAGACGTCCTCGGTGCCTGAGGGGCGGGCCGCGAACCAGGCGTTCTCGGTGGTGACCTTCAGTCCGCCAATTGCCGCGCCATTGCCGGGGGCTTCGGTCAGCTTGGCTGTGATGGTTTCGCCGGCCAGGGTTGTGGCGGAGACGTCGGCTGCGGAGAGCTTGCCCAACGCCGCCTTTTGCTCGCGGGTGGCGGCCGCATCGATGCGCGCGTACGACGGCGCCCCAAAGCGATCTGTCAGCTCGCCGTAGTGCACCGATGGTGATTTTCCTGTGACGGCCGTGATTTCTGAGGCGAGCAAGGCCAGCAGGATGCCGTCCTTGTCAGTGGTCCACACGGAGCCATCCTTCTTCACAAAGGAAGCACCAGCGGATTCTTCCCCGCCAAAAACGCCCTCACCGGAGAGTAGGCCGGGTACAAACCACTTGAAGCCCACAGGAACCTCCACCAGCTGGCGGCCAAGATCGGCGGCCACGCGGTCAATGATGGAGGAGGATACCAGCGTCTTGCCCACGCCAGCTGTGGCGGGCCACAGCGTCCGGTGCGTGTAGAGGTACTGGATCGCCACAGCGAGGTAGTGGTTGGGGTTCATCAGCCCCGCGTCGGGGGTGACGATGCCATGGCGGTCGGCATCGGCGTCGTTCCCGGTAGCAATGTCATAGGGTGCGCCAGCCTCAATTTTCTTGATCAGCGACGCCATGGCCGACGGCGATGAGCAATCCATGCGGATCTTCTCATCCCAGTCCAGAGTCATGAAGGCCCATTGCGGATCCACGGTGGGGTTGACCACGGTTAGGTCCAGGTTGTGGCGTTCGCCAATTTCGCCCCAGTAGTCAACGGAGGCGCCACCCATGGGGTCGGCGCCAATGCGCACGCCGGCGGCGCGGATGGCATCCAGATCCAGCACGGAGGGCAGATCGTCGACGTAGCCGGAGAGGAAATCAAACTTGCCCGTGGTGGAGGCTTCCATGGCTTCGGCCAATTGCACGCGGCGCACCCCGCGCAGCCCTCCCTCAAGGAGTTCATTGGCGCGGTTAGCGATCCATCCGGTGGCATCAGAATCGGCCGGGCCACCGTGCGGGGGGTTGTACTTGAAGCCGCCGTCGCCCGGAGGGTTGTGGGACGGAGTGACCACAATCCCATCGGCCAAGGCATCAGTGCGGCCCTTGTTGTAGCTGAGGATGGCGTGTGAAACGGCAGGTGTGGGGGTGTAACCGTGGCGGGCGTCGATCAAGACCTGCACACCGTTTCCGGCTAGGACCTCAAGTGCGGTGTTCTGGGCCGGTTCGCTCAGTGCATGCGTGTCCTTGCCCATGAACAAGGGCCCGGTGATGCCCTGAGAGCTGCGGTACTCAACGATGGCCTGCGTGATGGCGGCGATGTGGCCTTCATTGAAGGACGATTTCAAGGAGGATCCACGGTGTCCGGACGTGCCAAAAGCAACGCGCTGGGCCGGATCATTCAGGTCCGGTGTCAGATCGTAGTAGGCGTCCATGAGGGCGGAGAGATCAACAAGGTCTTGGGGAAGGGCAACAGTGCCCGCGCGGCTAGCCATAAACACAGCATGACAGAGTCAGCCCGTGAATGGCACGTGTTGCCCAGAGTGTGAACTCTGTATAGCGGTGGCTGCTAGTAGTTACCCATGGGGGCCGGGCAGGCGCTGGACTACCATGGATCTCAAAGGTAACCATCAGCCGTGTCTGGGAAGGCACGGGCACAGGATCGCGTAGGAGCACATCATGTCCGAGCAGCCGGATACGCCACAGCCATATATGCCGCCGGGCTATAACTCTCCGCCGGTGCCGCCGTATGTGCAGCCTGCTCCTCCTGTTCAGTCTGGACAGCCCGTTCCCCCGTACTACGCACAGCCTGCAGCGCCAGCAGCCCAGCAGCCCTACTCGCAACCGTCGCAGTTCAATTCACCCACCTACTATCAAGGTGGGCCCGGCTACCCTTCTCCAGTTGGTCCCAAAGGTATGAGTTTGACCAGCATGATCGTGGGTCTAGCCGCGCTCTTCTTGGTGGGATTCCTTATTGTTCCGCAGATTGTGGGCATTGTTCTGGGCCATCTGGGGCTCAAACGGGAAAGCCCCCAAGGGCGTGGATTCGCCATCGCCGGCTTGGTAACGAACTACTTGGCGCTGGTGATCTGGGGGATTGTTGTGGGAATTTGGGTCATCTTGGTGCTGGTCGCGGCAGGGTCATCCGCCTCTTACTCTTACTAAACGCGTTTACAGGAAGTACCGAATAAAAAACGACGGCGGCACTCACCTGACGCGTAAGCGAAAGGCGAGTGTCGCCGTCGTACTTTAAAGCTGTTGAAGTCTGGAGCAGGACTACATGATTCCGGCCATCAGCTTCTTAATGGGCTTCTTAGCGAAGAACAGGGCCACGCCGAATCCAATGGAAATCAGGCCGATCACCAGGAAGTAGGGGGTCTCGTTTTCGGGGTCGTACCACTGGGCGAGCACGCCGGACATGGCGGTTCCGAGTGAGACGGATAGGAAGAACAAGGCCACCATCTGTGTCTGGAACGCGGCCGGGGCAAGTTTGGTGGCCAGCGACAAGCCCACGGGGGAGAGCATCAGCTCGGCGACTGTGAACAGCAGCAGGATGAAGATAATCGCCATCATGGGCACCGCAGCCATCCCAGCGAAGGGGATGAAGCTCAGGTAGGCCAAGCCCATGACGATAAGTGCCGCGGCGAATTTCACGGGTGTGCCGGGCTGGCGTGCGCCCCATTTGGTCCATAGCGCGGCAAAGACGCCGGCCAGGACAATGATGAACACCGGGTTGATCGAGGTAACCCAGCTGGCGGGTACCTCCCAACCCAGGATTTCGCGGTCAAGCCGTTTGTCGGAATAGAGCGCGATCACGGTGAACTGCTGCTGGAACAGTGACCAGAAAACGGCGCTGGCCAGGAACAAAGGCATGAACGAGAAAACGCGGCTGCGCTCCTCCACAGTGACGCTCTTGTTGGCGAGAATCACCGCGAAGTAGGCAATAGTTGCGGCGATGACGACTGCAACAATGACCCACTTGAGGTTTTCGGCGGTGATGAGCTTCAGGGCGACGGCCACTACAATCACCGCGATGCCGGCAACTGCCAGCGCAATGAACTTGCCGTACTGCTCGCGGGGGAGCGGGTTCGGGACCTCATGGGCGGACTGAGGCAGGTTCTTGCGTGTCAGGCCATATTGCAGCAGGCCGAATGCCATACCAACGGCAGCCGCCGCGAAACCAATGTGGAAACCGTAGGTGACCTGCAGCCAGCCAGTGGCGAGCGGGCCAATGAGACCACCAATGTTGATGCCCATGTAGAAAATCGAGAAACCGGCATCACGCCGGTTGTCGTCCTTCGCGTACAGCGTACCCACCAAGGCGGTTGCGTTAGCTTTCAAGCCGCCGGAGCCAACACCAATCAGGATTAGACCCACGGTCAGTCCAATGGCTCCGGGGAGCAGGGCCAAGGACAAATGACCGGCCATGATCAAAATGGCGCTGAAGAACAGCACCCTTTCCGAACCCATCAGGCGGTCTGCCACCCAAGCACCGAGGATCGTGGAAAGGTAAACACCTCCACCGTACGCACCGACAATACCCAGCGCGGTAGTCTCGTCAATGCCGAGCCCGCCCTGAGTGACGGAGTAGTACATGTAGTAAGCAAGAATGCCCTGCATGCCGTAAAAGGAGAACCGTTCCCACAGCTCAACGCTGAAGAGATTCAGCAGCATTTTAGGCTGTCCGAAGAAGGCGGTATCGGGGTGTTTTGGGGGAGCCGTTGCCGGATCGGCGGGGCTTTTTTGTGAACTCACTTGAGTAATTTTGTCACTATTGACACAGATCGTCACATTTGGCTATAAGGCAAGAAGTAAGGTATCCGCCCTTTTTCGGTCCTCGCTTCGCTCGACCCGGGCCCCTGGCGGAGCTAACGCCTTGCTCCCTCCCGGTCCTCGCTTCGCTCGACCCGGGCCCCTGGCGGAGCTAACGCCTTGCTCCCTCCCGGTCCTCGCTTCGCTCGACCCGGGCCCCTGGCGGAGCTAACGCCTTGCTCCCTCCCGGTCCTCGCTTCGCTCGACCCGGGCCCCTCGGGAGCTAGGCTTAGCCCATATCAGAATCAAACTTTTTAGGAGAGCCAACATGTCAGACATTATGAACGTCACGGTTGCCGAGATGGGCCAGGACACGGTCATCTTGGATGTCCGCGAAGACTATGAGTGGGAGGCCGGCCACGTTGACGGTGCCCTGCACATTCCCTTGGAACAGTTGCCGGCCCGCCTGGAAGAACTCGACCCCGACGTTGATGTCAATGTCATCTGCCGCACCGGTGGACGCTCATTTAGGGCCACCACATGGCTGGTCCAGAACGGCTACAGTGCCTTCAACGTGGTGGGCGGCATGGGCGCATGGTTCGAGGCCGATAAGCCCATGGTCTCCTCCAACGGTGAAGCGCCCCGCGTCCTCTAACACCCCCGACATCACGAACCAGACTCCACTATGAATTGACGAGTCTATGAATCTACGAACTAGACAGGTCCCCATGACATCCGCGCCCTTTGATACAACGCTGCCCCTAACCTTTCTAGGGCCGGAGGGAACTTTTACCGAAGCTGCCCTGCTGCAGGTTCCGGGTGCGATCCAGATGGAACGGATCCCGTCAACCAATGCCGCAGCCGCACTTGCCAAAGTGCGCAGCGGGGAAGCTTTCGCCGCTATGCTCCCGATTGAAAACTCAATTGAGGGCGGAGTGCCGGCCACTCTGGATGCCATATCCAACGGCATTGAGCTGCGCATCTTGCATGAAGTTGTGGTGCCCGTCAGCTTTGTCCTGCTGGCACCGGCAGGGGTGACGCTGGCTGACATCAAGGCTGTGGGCACGCATCCTCATGCTTGGGCGCAGACTAGGGACTGGTTCGGCGAACACCTGCCGCAGGCCGCCTATGTCCCGGAAAATTCGACGGCGGCTGCCGCCCATTCCTTGGTCACTGGCACCGACGCTTTCCAAGCCGCTGTATGCGCACCGCTGGTTGCTCAGCAAACCGGACTGACTATTCTGGCCGCCGGCATCGAAGATAATGCCGGCGCTGTCACACGCTTTGTTTTAGTGGGCCAACCCGGATCGCTACCGGCACCTACCGGGGCCGACAAAACCACCCTGGCGATACCGCTCCCCGAGGACCGGCCCGGTGCGTTGATGGAGATTTTGGAACAGTTTGCCAGCCGCGGTGTAAACCTGAGCCGCATTGAATCCAGGCCAACTGGGCAATTTCTCGGTCATTACACCTTTAGCGTTGACGTTGACGGGCATATCAACGACGCCCGGGTAGCTGATGCTTTGCGTGGTCTGCACCGGGTCAGTCCCGAGCTTCTCTTTCTTGGCTCCTACCCACGGGCCGATCAGCAGCCGCCGGCCATTCGCTCCTACAACTCTGACGCGGCCTTTGCTGACGCAGCAGCCTGGGTTGAATCACTCACCTAGGAGACAGTGCGCTGCGGCGCGTCTCTTTCGCACGGACACCGGCAAGCCTATGCTTGGCCTATCTCTACAAGGTCACTTGCAGAGGAGATGGAAAAGGCGCTCACAGCACGGAAGAGGCGAGTCAATCATGGATCCGCAGGTAGACAAGAACAACAGCCAGGACGGCACCATTGTGAACCCGAGTAGCGATACTGGCCGGGACACTTCTGTTGGCGATGAAGGCGACCACGCCAATGAGTTGCGTTTTGATGAAGAACAGCGACTCATCCGGGAACAGTCACAACGTCCTGAAACCGACTAGACCGAAACTGATTAAGCCGGGTTGTTGGGGGCAGCAACCCGCACCAGTACGGCTTTGTGCTCCACGCTGACTCGCACACTGGTGGCTGGGCCGGAAGGGTCCCCGTCAATTTGCGTCTCGACAGGCATGACTGTGCGGATGGTCAGGTTCTGGGAGCGGTAAAAATCAATGACGGGCAGGTGGTTCTTATGTTGGAACACCACTTTTCCAGCCATAGCAAGCCAGCCGAATGCGCTGCGGGGGCTGATGACCACTACGTCTAGGACGCCGTCGTCGATCAGGGCTCCTGGAACAAAGTCAATGCCGCCGGGGAGCAGGCCACAGTTGGCAAACAGCACGGAACGGACCTTGCGCTGCTGGGCTGGCTCGTTGTCTAGTGCGATGCTGACCTTTTTGCGTCGCCCCGCCATGTGGCGCAGACCTGCCTCGCTATAGGCTAGCCAGCCGACGTGTTCCTTGAGTTTGGAATTGGTGTCGTTCATGACCTCGGCGTCCATGCCCAGACCCGCGATCACCATAAACGAGTGCTTTGACTCGGCCCCCGTCACAGCGTTCTCGAGCTCCATCAACCCAGCGTCAATGTGGCGTTGATGGCCAAAGAGAGCAATCTGCACGCAAGCGGCCATATCCGTGACATCAAGTTTTAGGTTCCGGGCCAATAAATTTCCGGTGCCCAAAGGAACAATGCCTAGGGGAATTTCCGTGTGTCGCAGGGTCTGGCCCACAGCGCGCACGGTGCCGTCGCCACCGCCCACAATAACGACGTCGGACTTAGCATCCAGCGCTGCCTGCGCCAGGGAAAAGCCCGGGTCCTCCGCAGTGGTTTCGAAGAAGAGCGGGGCCGGCCAGCCAGCCTTAGAAACGGAACGGCGGATCAGGGATTTGGCCGCTTCGGAACCATGTTTGGTCGGGTTATAGATGAACGCCACTTGCTGTTTGGCGATGTTGATCTTGTGCGGAGAGTCGGCCACGGCACTGCGCGTGTGCTTTTGCGCGAGCTTGCGCACACCCAGCCAGCTCGCGGCGGCAGCCAGCACAATAATGACCACAATGATGACGGCAAGGAGTTCGGTTTGCATGATTCTCTAACCTTAGCGGCTGAAGTTGCATTGATTGGATAGGCTTAGGGCGTGATCGATGTACGAGACCTCTGCGAAAATCCTGAAATTTACCGTGCCAGCCAGCGTGCGCGTGGTGCTGATCCGTCGGTGGTGGACGCCATCATTGCCGCCGACGCCGCACGCAAGTCCGCGATCACCTCTTTTGAGGCGTTGCGGGCTGAACAAAATGCGTTTGGCAAGAAGGTGGCCAAGGCTAAGGGTGATGAAAAGACAGCCCTGCTCGCCGAGGTCAAGGAGGTGGCCATTGCTGTCAAGAGCGCTTCGGCGGCTTCTGACGCCGCCGCCGCGGCGCAAGACGCCTTGGTGCGCAGCATCCCCAACCTTGTCTCCGATGGTGTGCCGGAAGGCGGCGAGGACGATTTCGTCGTGGTCAAAACCGTGGGTTCTCCTCGTGAATTCCCCGATTTTAAGCCCAAGGACCACCTGGAAATTGGTGAACTCATTGGCGCCATCGATATGGAGCGCGGCGCCAAGGTGTCCGGTTCACGCTTCTACTTCCTCAAGGGAGTGGGCGCCCGCCTAGAAATGGCGCTGCTGCAAATGGCCATGGATCAGGCCATCGAAGCCGGCTTCACGCCCATGATCACCCCCACTCTTGTTTTGCCCGAAACCATGGCTGGCACCGGCTTTGACGTGGAACACGACGCCGAAATTTACCGCCTCGCCGACGACGACCTCTATTTGGTGGGTACCTCTGAGGTAGCTCTGGCCGGCTACCACGGCAATGAAATCATCAAGGTTGACGAGCCCATTCGCTTTGCCGGATGGTCTTCCTGCTACCGCCGCGAGGCCGGTTCACATGGCAAGGACACCCGCGGAATCATCCGCGTGCACCAGTTCAACAAGGTGGAAATGTTCGTTTACACCACCGTTGAAAAGGCTGCCGAGGAGCACCAGCGCCTGCTCGGGTGGGAAGAGGAAATGCTCGCCAAGGTTGAGCTGCCCTACCGTGTGATTGATACCGCCGCCGGAGACTTGGGCATGTCCGCCGCCCGCAAATTCGACTGCGAAGCCTGGGTCCCCACCCAGGACGCCTACCGCGAGCTGACCTCCACCTCGAACTGCACCACGTTCCAGGCCCGCCGGTTGAACATCCGTGAGCGTCTCGTAGCGGACGACGGCGGCAAGGGTGGCACTCGCGCTGTTGCAACACTGAACGGCACGCTGGCCACCACCCGCTGGATCGTAGCCATTCTGGAACACCACCAGAACGCCGACGGCTCGGTCAACGTGCCGGTTGCCCTGCGCAAATACTTGGGCGGCATGGAAGTATTCCCGGTCCTGTAAGGCTTTTAGCGTCTAGTCAACGCTCATACGAACGCCGGGTTAATATTCACACTGTGCAAACAGCTGTGGACATTAACCCGGCGGTCAGTTTTAAGTCACTAAAGAGGAGCCCTTGCGTCGAGTCAGACCGAGCCCCGTCGAGGCAGACGTTGCGCTTCGTCTGACTCGGCGGCGCTCGGTCTGACTCGAGAAGTTCACTGAGTTGAAAGCCTCAGTATGTGGAATTTTAAGGTCTATCTGTTTAGCTGGATACATGACAATGACAGTAAATACTGAAAGTACCGGCATCGATGACCGGTCCACTGCAATCACAAAGTACTTAGTAGCACTTGACGTAGACGGCACCTTGGTTGATCACGATGGCCTCATGACTGACGCTGTCCGTGACGCAGCAACAGCCGTGGTTGACGCCGGCCACCACGTCATCATCGCCACAGGCCGCTCACTCGGAGCCCTGCTGCCCATCATTGAGTTGATCGGCATGCGCACCGGATATGGAGTCTGCTCCAACGGTGGCGTGACCATTCGCTTGGACCCGTCTCTGGAGAACGGCTACGAGGTGATTGAACGGGTCACCTTCGATCCGGCTCCCGCCTTGAACGCTTTGCGTGACAAAATCCCGGGCGCCCGCTTCGCGTTGGAGGACTCCGAGGGCAACTTCCTAGCCACTTCACGCTTCCAGGACGACAGCTTTGGCATTGAGGCCCGCGGTGTGGACTTTGAGCACCTATTGAGTGCCGAGGCCGTGCGCGTTGTGGTCAACAGTGCCGAGGCCACCATGGACGAGTTCTCCGACGCCATCTCCAGCGCGGGTCTTCAAGGTGTCACCTATGCGATCGGCTGGAGCTCCTGGCTCGACATTGCCGCCGCGGGCGTCACCAAGGCATCCGCGCTGGAAGTGGTGCGTTCTTCACTAGGCGTTGACCCGTCGCTGACCGTTGCCATGGGTGATGGCTCCAATGACATTGAAATGCTGCAATGGGCCGGCCGCGGTGTGGCCATGGGTCAGGCTGAAGCCAATGTGAAGGCCGCCGCCAATGAGGTTACGGCTTCGGTGTACGACGACGGTGCTGCCGCCATCTTGCGCAGCCTGCTGTAACCCCCGGTCATAGGGCAGGGCATCCCTACGGTGCCCTGCCCTGCCGCGCTCAGAGATGAAAAATGCCGCTGTTCCTTATCTGTCCACCCAGGTCTAAGCCTCGGCAGAATGTAAGGAACAGCGGCATTAATCTCGGAGGGCGTGGGCCCACGCGTCCGAGGGTGCCCTCGCGAGCTTGCGAGCAGAGGGAGGGCGTGGGGACTAGTGCTTGGTGTCCTCAAAACGCTTGATGGAGGCTTCCAGCTCGGCTTCGGCAGCGGCACGGTCGGCCCAGCCCTCAGCCTTGACCCACTTGCCCGGCTCCAAGTCCTTGTAACGCATGAAGAAGTGCTCGATCTCCTTGACCAGGAATTCATCCACGTCGGAGAGCTCCTGAATGTGGTCAAAGCGCTTGTCGTCCACAACGCACAGAACCTTGGCGTCGCCGCCGCCGTCGTCAGTCATGTTGAAGACAGCGATGGGGCGCGCATCCACCACAACGCCCGGGTGCAGATCGAAGTCCTGCAGCATGACGAGCGCATCCAAGGGATCGCCATCTTCGCCGAGAGTGTTGTCGAAGAAACCGTAGTGTGTGGGGTACTGCATCGACGTGAACAGCACGCGGTCCAGGCGGACGCGGCCACTCTCGTGATCAACTTCGTACTTGACGCGTGATCCGCGGGGGATCTCGATGGTGACGTCATGCTTCATCGTTAGGCTCCTCAAATGATGGGGTGTGCGCGGCCGGACACGGCTCTGCACCGAAAATCCGTCTAGTATGAGGATATAGGCGCTTTCGTTGCGCTAAAAACCCGCCCGGAGTATCAGGGCGCAATAATGCCCTTTTTAGTCCGATCACAAACGCCCGGACCACCTGCTTCGAAGGAATCGCCTGCTTCATGGGACGCACGTCAAAAGCTGTGACGAGCGGCTTGCTCATCTGCGCACTGGCCGCCATAACCGTTCCGGCCGGGCTGCACCTGATCCCCGCATTCCTACCCCAAGACCCGGCCGCTGTGGCAGTTATTCCTGCGGCCCAGTTGGCGCCCGCCGGAATTAGCGCCATCACGGGAATTGATCCGCTGTCTCAAGCGGCACCCCTGCCGGACGCGACTACGCTCTCCAGCGATTTGAAAAAAGCCCTGACGTTCGACGGCGAGGGCACCTTCAGCATGTATGTCGCCGATGCCTCTTCCGGGACGCCGCTGTTTTCCCAAGACGGCGAGAAGGCGCGGATTCCGGCGTCGAATCTGAAATTGCTCACCGCCGCGGCCGCGCTGAAGACGCTGGGCCCGGACACCCGATTTGCGACTGAAGTATTGGCGGGCGCAAGTCCCGCCGAAATTGTTCTGCGCGGTGGTGGAGACACCATGCTCGCCGCGGGGGAAGACGATCCTGAAGCGGTCATGGGTCACGCCGGGCTGGCAACCCTGGCCCAACTAACAGCTGCGGCGTTGAGTAAAGCAGGGGTCACCGGGTCTGTCACGCTGACCGTGGATGACACTGTCTTCACAGGTCCTGCGCTGAACCCGAAATGGACCAAAGGAGATGTGAACGCTGGGGAAATTGCACCCATTTTCCCGCTCGCCTTGAACGCTGGCCGTTTCGTGCCAGAAGTACTGAGCGGTCCGCGCCCGCAGGATTCGGCAATGGTTGCGGCGGTGGCCTTCGCAGCTGCGCTCGCTGACGCTGGTGTGGCCACCGAGGAAACTATTAGCCGTGGCGCGGCTACCGGAGCGGTTCTGGCGTCGGTTGAATCAGCTACCGTCGCTGCGCAGACACGGTACATGCTGGCTGAATCTGATAATTATGTGGCAGAAGCACTGGGCCGCATGGTTGCGGTGAAGCTCGGTGGCGAGGCCAGCAACTCAGGAGCCGTGGCTGCTGTCCGTCAAGTGGTGGAACAGCTGGGGCTCTCCTTGGACGGGGTTATCACTACCGATAATTGTGGACTCGCCGAAGGTAACTTGATCAGCCCCGAACGCTTGGTGACGATGGTGTCCCTCATGCTGGCGGACCCCTCATCAGATCTGGGTCAGGCGCTGGCTGGGCTGCCTATTGCGGGGCTGAGCGGTTCTTTGTCGCAACGTTTCCTCGCCGATCCGCAACTGGACGGCGCGGGGCTGGTCCGTGCCAAGACCGGATCTCTGAATGAGGTGAGCGCACTTTCTGGGTACGTCATCAACTCCCGTGGGCGGCTGCTGGTCTTCTCGATCTTGGGCAATGGCCTCACCGACGGTGCCGCTGCGGCGCGCCCCGTGGTGGACGCAGCCGCAGCGGTCTTAGCGAAGAGCTAACGCAACAATTCGCGTGTTGTGTGAAACTTCAAAGCTCTCAGCGATCTGTGATCTGATGGTAAACATGAGCCAGAACAGCAGCGCCGCAGCCGGAACGCACTCAGCCCCCGCCATGGTCAATTGGGAACTTGCCGCAAAAACTGCGGCCAACTTAGCCCCTGCCGGGCCAGATTTGAGCGGCTCGGAGATTTCCGCAGCAGTGGAGAACTTGCGTCTCATGGCCGAAAAATCGGTACCTCACGTGCACGAAATCAGCCGTTTGGAGGCAGCGAAAGATCTCCGTGACTCCGAAGTCCTGATTGTGGACAGGGCCTCTTGGGCCAAGGCCAACACGCAGAGCTTCGCGGTGATGATGGATCCTGTGCTGCGGGCGCTCGCAGCTAAGCAGGCCGATTCTTCCAAGGGTTCCGGACCCGCGCAGGGGAGTCCGGGTGCTGCTTTTAGCGCTACCGTCACGGGTGCGCAGCTGGGAGGCGCCTTGGCGTTTCTTTCCAGCAAGGTGCTGGGCCAGTATGATCCCTTCTCCGCACTAGGTCAGAGTGAGTCCACCGCTGCGCATTCCACCGCTGAGAAGTCCGGTGGCAGGCTACTGCTGGTGGCGCCGAATATCATCACCGTGGAACGTGAGCTGAAGGTGGATCCGGCCGATTTCCGGCTGTGGGTATGCCTGCATGAACAAACTCACCGGGTGCAATTTGCGGCGGCGCCTTGGCTGCGCCACCACATGATTGGTGAAATTGAGAAGCTCGGCACCTTGTTGGTGGGCGACTCCGAGAACTTCGGCGAACGCCTCCTGGAATCAGCCAAATCGCTGGGCCGCAAGCAGAGCGCAAAGAAACCCGCAACGCTGGGCGCCCCGGATTCCTCCCGCGGCAGTGTCCTGGACCTGCTCCAAGACCCCGCCCAAAAAGCGGCGTTGTCACACTTGACGGCCGTCATGAGCCTCTTGGAAGGACACGCCAATGTGGTCATGGACGGTGTGGATAAGAGCATTGTCCCTACAGTCCGCACCATCCGCCAACGCTTTAATAGCCGGGGCAAGGACCGTGGAGTGATTGAAAAGTTCATCCGAAACCTGATGGGGTTGGACGCCAAAATGCGCCAGTACAGTGACGGGGCCAAGTTTGTCCGCGACACCGTAGCCGTGGTCGGCATGGACGGGTTTAACAACGTTTGGAACCAAGTGGAGAACCTGCCCACCGAAACAGAGATCCACAACGCTCGCCTCTGGGTTGACCGGATGGGCCTCTAATGACAGCACTGACAGCTCAGCACAGCCCCCGCGGCCGTCTGGACCCCACCGTCGGCAAGGCTCGGGCGATGGTGGGTGCCCTGCTCGGGCTGAAAACAACAGGAAAAAATCGTGCTGCCGAAAATCCGCCGCTGATCCTGGTGGGATGCAGCGGTGGCCCCGATTCCCTCGCCTTGGCCGCCGTCTGCGCGTTCTTTGCCACGCGCGGAGAAGTGCGGGTGGGTGCAGTGGTGGTTGATCACCAGATGCAAGAGGGCAGTGCGGAGGTTGCCCAAGCCACCGCCAAACAGTTGCAGGAGCTTGGTCTGGCCCCCGTGGTGGTGCGGACCGTGGATCTCAAGCACGACGGCGGCGGCCCGGAAGCTGCGGCCCGCGCAGCACGTTTTGGCGCGCTTGAGGCGACGGCCGACGAATTGGGTGCCTCACACGTGCTCTTGGGCCACACCATGGATGATCAAGCAGAATCAGTGCTCTTGGGACTCGCTCGGGGCTCTGGAACCCGTTCCCTCGCTGGTATGCGGGAGCGCCGTGGCATCTACCTGCGCCCCTTTTTAGGGTTGCGCCGGGATGAGACATTGGCCATATGCGAGGCGTTGGGACTGGTGCCGTGGCACGACCCTGCCAACCAAGACCCAGCTTATTTGCGGGTCCGGGTCCGCACTGCTGTGCTCCCCTTCCTGCATCAGGAACTTGGCCCCGGAGTGGCCGAATCGCTGGCCCGCTCAGCCACTATTTTGGGTTATGACGCCGACTTCCTGGATCAGCTGGCCGCGGCAGAGTTTGCCAAACTGGCCGAACATGGCGGGGAAAAAGGCGCAGATGAACACATCAGCCTGCCCGAAGATGAGCTGAGGGGATTGGCTCCGGCCCTGAGGATGAGAGTGTTGGCGCTGGCCGTCGTCGAACTTGGGGGAGTGCAGCCCAGCCTTGAACGGCTCGGTGCGGCAGAAAATTTGCTGGCCCGGAAAGGGTCCGCAGGACCGGTGCAATTAGCCGGAAAAGTCAGTGCGTGGCGGATTTCCCGGAACCAAAGTGTTCCCCACGAAGGCCGCAGCTATGGGAAGCTAGTTCTTAGGCGCAGCACTTAGGCGCACGCAGAACCAACAAAAACCAGTACCAATCCTTTACAAACAGGAGCCATGGGTGGATTCACAAGACGTCCAAGCCGATCTTAAGCACGTTCTCTTCTCCAAGGAAGAAATCCAAACACGCGTCGCCGAGCTGGCCGCGCAGATTGATGCAGATTACCAGGGCCGCGATGTCCTGCTGGTCGGTGTCCTCAAGGGCGCTGTGATGGTCATGGCTGATCTCTCCCGTGCCCTGCACAGTCACGTCACCATGGACTGGATGGCAGTGTCATCCTACGGTTCCGGTACTCAGTCTTCCGGTGTCGTCCGGATCCTGAAGGACCTCGAAACTGACCTCATGGGCAAGCACGTTCTCATTGTTGAGGACATCATTGACTCGGGTCTGACCCTGTCATGGCTGCGCGCGAACCTCATGTCCCGCGGCCCGGCCTCCGTGGAAATCTGCACGCTGCTGCGCAAGCCGGCTGCTGCCAAGGTGGAAATCGACGTCAAGTACGTTGGCTACGAGATCCCGAACGAATTTGTTGTTGGCTACGGCCTGGACTTCGCCGAGAAGTACCGCAACCTGGACTTCATCGGCACGCTCGCACCGCACATTTACGAGTAATCGCTCGGAGCACAGCTGCGGCAAGGGTTTCTGACGCCGATCCCACTTTTCGACCCCGAAATTTCGGGGTCGAAAAGTGGGATCGGCGTCATTTTCTTTTTAATCGTTATGCCCTCAGGGAACTAAAGGGCATTCCCGTGCGTGTAGCAATGCGAACGGTGTAAAGCTATAACTTGGGAACGTGTCGGACGCGTTTTGTACAAGTATGAATTGGTTGAGCGGGAGGGACGAGGCCTGGCCTCGAACACATGAAAGTCAAAAAACTCTTCAAGGGTCCATTTATCTGGATCGTTGTGGTTGTGGTGCTCATTAGCGCCGGTCTGTTCACACTGACCGGAACCAACCAGAGCCGCATTGGAACCTCTGACGGCCTAGACCTGCTCACAGGTGACAAGGTTGCCTCGGCCAAGATCTTCGGTTCTGAAGGCCGAGTAGACATGATCCTCAAGGATAACTTCGTCAATGCTGACGGCAAGGACCAGGGCAAAAACGTCCAGTTCTTCTACGGCAACTACCGGGCCACCACCATGCCGGAGATCATCGACAACGCCGAAATGACGAAGTTCGATGACCAGCCGGCGTCCAACAACTTCTGGTCCAGCATCTTCTCCCTCTTGATCCCGTTCATCCTGATCGGTCTGATCTTCTGGTTCTTGTTCTCCCGCATGCAAGGCGGCGGCTCCAAGGTCATGCAGTTCGGCAAGTCCAAAGCCAAGCTGCTCACCAAGGATCACCCGCAGGTCACCTTCAATGATGTTGCTGGCGCGGATGAAGCCGTTGAAGAACTGCACGAAATCAAGGATTTCCTGCAGAACCCGGACAAGTTCACCGCCGTGGGAGCCAAGATTCCCAAGGGTGTGCTGCTGTACGGCCCTCCCGGCACCGGTAAAACTCTGCTGGCCCGTGCTGTGGCTGGCGAGGCTGGCGTGCCGTTCTACTCGATCTCCGGTTCTGACTTTGTGGAGATGTTCGTCGGCGTGGGTGCCTCCCGCGTCCGCGATCTCTTCGAGCAGGCCAAGGCTAACTCCCCGGCCATCATTTTTGTTGACGAGATCGACGCCGTTGGCCGTCACCGTGGTGCCGGCATTGGTGGCGGTAACGATGAGCGCGAACAGACCCTCAACCAGTTGCTCGTGGAGATGGATGGTTTTGACGTCAAGACCAACGTCATCTTGATTGCAGCTACTAACCGCCCTGACGTACTTGACCCGGCGCTGCTGCGCCCTGGCCGTTTTGACCGCCAGATCCCCGTTGAAGCGCCCGACCGCGTGGGCCGTGAGCAGATTCTACGTGTCCACTCCAAGGGCAAGCCCATGGCTCCCGGTGTGGACTTGAACGCTGTTGCTAAGAAGACGCCAGGTTACACCGGTGCTGACTTGGCGAACGTGCTCAATGAGGCAGCCTTGTTGACCGCCCGTTCCAACGCCCAGCTCATTGATGACCGCGCCCTGGATGAGTCCATTGACCGCGTCATGGCCGGACCGCAGAAGCGAACCCGCGTCATGAAGGAACTGGAACGCAAAATCACCGCGTACCACGAAGGTGGACACGCCCTGGTTGCCGCCGCCATGCACAACACGGCGCCGGTCACCAAGATCACCATCTTGCCCCGAGGCCGCGCCTTGGGCTACACCATGGTGGTACCCGAGGACGACAAGTACTCGATCACACGCAACGAATTGCTGGACCAGATGGCCTACGCCATGGGTGGCCGTGTTGCCGAGGAAATCGTGTTCCATGATCCCTCCACCGGTGCGTCCAATGACATTGAAAAGGCCACCGGAACTGCCCGTGCCATGGTCACCCAGTACGGCATGAGCGAACGTATTGGTGCGGTAAAGCTGGGCTCTGGCAGCAGTGAACCGTTCCTAGGTGGCGGAGGTGGGCAGGGTAAGGATTACTCCGAAGCTGTTGCCTCCATGATTGATGAGGAAGTCCGCAAACTCATCGATCAGGCCCATGACGACGCTTACGAGGCGCTCATCATGAACCGTGACGTGCTTGACCGTTTGGCTCTGGAACTGTTGGAACGCGAGACGTTGAACCAGGCTGAGATTGCTGAGATCTTCACGGACCTGCGCAAGCCTGCACCGCGCAAGGTATGGCTGTCCAAGGACTCCCGTCCCGTCTCGGCGCTTCCCCCTGTCGTTACCGCGAAGGAGCGCCGCGAAGCCCTCGAGGCCGGTGCGCCGAATCCAGAAACAGTGGCTCCGGCGGATCAAATTGCCAACGCGCACCTGAGCGGTGAACTCGATGCTCCCGGTAACCAGCCGGGCATCGATTTGGGCAAGGGCGAAACCCCCCAACTGCCCGGCCAGCCATAACACCGGTAGGATCACATCCGTGACTGAATACGACGACGAACAAAAGGTGGACCTGCCGCGCATCGAGGCAGCTGTCCGGGAAATTCTCCTTGCCATTGGTGAGGATCCTGAACGCAGCGGTCTGCTGGACACGCCCAAACGGGTGGCCAAGGCCTACCGTGAAGTTTTTGCTGGGCTGCATCAGGACCCTGCAGATGTTCTGGGCACCACCTTTGATATTGCCCACGAAGAGATGGTGCTGGTCAAGGACATTCCGTTCTACTCGACCTGCGAACACCACCTCGTGCCGTTCCACGGCAGCGCTCACGTGGGATACATCCCGTCTTCTGATGGACGGGTGACGGGGCTGAGTAAGTTGGCGCGCTTGGTGGATATCTTCGCTAAGCGTCCGCAGGTGCAAGAGCGCCTCACCACCCAGATCGCCGATGCTTTGATTGAACATCTCAAACCCCGCGGCGCCATCGTCGTCATTGAGTGTGAACACATGTGCATGTCCATGCGTGGCGTGCGTAAACCAGGGGCCAAGACAGTCACCAGCGCTGTCCGCGGTCTGCTTCACGAGCCCGCAACCCGGGCCGAAGCCATGAGCTTGATTCTCGGAAGGTAACTAAACACCATGGATTCCCTCGCTGCTGCGCCCGGAACGGGCCCGGCCACTTCTCCCTTGCCCGTTTTGCGTGCCCGTCGGGCAATGGCCACCTTTGCCGCACTTCCTAAGGACCGCACCGTGGTCATGGGGATCTTGAACTGCACCCCGGACTCCTTCAGCGACGGCGGCGAATACGACTCCACCGAGACAGCGATCGCCCACGGCCTGCGCATGTTCTACGGCGGTGCTGACATCATCGACGTCGGCGGTGAATCCACCCGGCCGGGTGCAGCTTATGTTGAGGAAACCGAGGAGCAGGCACGCATTCTGCCCGTTATTTCCACACTGGCAAAGGCCGGTGCGCTGGTCAGCGTTGACACCCGCCACGCCTCCACCGCGGCCTTGGCGCTGGACACCGGGGCCGGTCTGATCAACGATGTCTCGGGGGCCAATGTGCACCCGGACATGATCGCTTTGATCGCCGAACGCCAGGCTCCTTACGTGCTGATGCACAGCCGGGGCGATTCACGGTCCATGGATTCACTCACCGAATACACGGATGTTGTAGAGGAAGTGGTTGCCGAACTCGCCGAGATTCGCGAGAAGTTCTACGCCGCGGGCGTCAAGGAAGAGAACTTGATTCTGGATCCGGGCATTGGCTTCTCCAAGAACGCTGAGCAGAACTGGGAACTACTGGCCAACCTGGATCAGGTGGCAGCCATGGGCAACAAAATTCTTGTGGGCACCTCCCGCAAGCGTTTCCTGGGCTCACTGTTGACCAGCGCCGGAAAAGCCGCTGCCCCTAAGGAGCGCGATGACGCCACCTCCGCCACAACGGCCATCGCCGCTGCCCAAGGTATCTGGGGTGTTCGCGTGCACGACGTCGATGCCAGCCTTGACGCTGCCAAGGTCGCCGCACGCCTGGTGCAGGGTAAGAAGAACCGCGAAGCGCGCTTGTCCGAGCGCCAGGTAGCCCAGTGACGCAGTTGGATACCATCCGCCTGACCCGTGTCACAGCCATTGGTTATCACGGCGTTTTTGATCATGAGAAGCGTGACGGACAGCCCTTTATCACCGATGCCGTACTGCACCTAGACATAGGCGCCGCTGCCGCAACAGATGACCTGTCCAAGACCGCAGACTACGGCGCAGTGGCCGAAACCATTGTAGCTATGGTGACCGGTCCGGCTTTTGACTTGATTGAAACACTCAGCGTCCGCATGGCCGAGAGAATTCTCGAAGAATTTCCGGTGGTGCAGGCCATCGAAGTGACCATCCATAAGCCGAAGGCGCCCATTCAGGTGCCCTTTGGTGATGTGAGCATCACGGTCTCGAGGACTCGTGAATCCGCTGACGCTTCCGTCTCTGGCTCTTCTGTCTCGGGCACCTCCGTTTCCAGCACCGTCGTATCCAGTGCAGCCGCATCCGGAGTAGTCGGGGCGGGCTTGCCATGACCACCCCCCGCGCGTTGACCCGGGTAATTCTTGCTCTTGGCAGTAATCTGGGCGAGCGTGAAGGGACATTGCTGGGAGCTGTCGCCGATCTTGTGGATCGTCCGGAAGTACGCCTGCAAAATGTTTCCCCTGTCGTGTCCACCAAACCTGTTGGGGGCCCGGAGGGGCAGCCGGACTTCTTGAACATGGTCATTGCCGTGGACACCACCTTGTCCCCACTGGAATTGTTGGCTCATTGCCAGGCAGTTGAGTTGGCTTACCACCGTACACGTGAAGTGCGTTGGGGTGCCCGAACTCTCGACGTTGACATCATCGTTTATGGTGATGTGCACAGCGATGATCCGGTGTTGACGTTGCCGCATCCGCGTGCCGCGGAGCGGGCCTTTGTGGTGTATCCGTGGTCGCTCATGGAACCCACCGCCACCTTAGGCGGGGTACCGGTAACGCAGTTGGCTGCGACCGCCACAGACATGCCCGGGATTTCTCATGTGCCGGACGTACCTCCGACCGTTGTGCTCTAGCCGGCGGCGCGGAAAGCCAGCGGGCTCCGCGGGCGAATCCGCGAGAATCACGGCGCGCTAAGTCCAAACAGCCAAAAAACCAGTACGGTTAAATGAGTAGTCCCCAAGTGAAGCGATGAGGCAACAATGAGAAGCACAATGCGGACCATCAGGCCCGCGTGGTTGGCAGCCGTCGTTATTGTGCTGGCCGGCGTTGGATGGGTGGCCACTTTGCTGACCTCCCGAGCCAGTTTGGCCCTGCCGGTGCTCCCGCTCAGTTCTCTGATCACGATGGCTTTGATCGCTGTGGTGTGTCTGGTGTTGGGTCTGCGGGTGCGTCGCTGGCGCGATGGTAAGCGGGAAAAGGCCCTTGACCCGCTCCTCGCGGCCAGGACGGTTATTCTGGCGCAGGCATGTGCTTACGCCGGTGCCGTGTTATTCGGTTGGCATGGCGGAATTTTGATTAACCAGTTACCTACCGTGGCCATGCGCAGCGATCTGAGCATCATTTGGGTCATGGTGGCTCATCTGGCCGGCGGCTTGGTCATGGTTGCCGTGGGTGTCATGGTGGAGCGTTTCTGTAAGGTGCCACCGGAAGACAGCGATCCTGGTCCATCCACTACTCGGCCCAAGCGTGAAGGACACGGGGAGGAAGAATTTGCCTAAGCTACACAGCAGCGCCATTGATCCTGATGGAGTAAATTTTTTACCCGTCTCCGATAAGCTCATCACCGCCCGCTTTATCTCTGCCGGAGGTGGCGCACTCATTTTTTTGATCATCACAGCCGTGCCGTTAATTCTGCATCTCACGGGTGTCTGGGCTGGCTACCCGGCATGGTTGGCATGGGCTGCCCCCGCCGTGGTGGTGCTGATTGTGGTCTGGGAAATGTTGTTAATCCCGCGCCAAGTACGCGCTATTGGCTACGCGGAACGCGACGAAGATTTGCTAATCCGCGGCGGTATTCTCTTCCATCGGGTCATGGTGGTTCCTTATGGTCGTATGCAATATGTGGATGTGACCATGGGTCCGCTGGAACGGGTGTTGGGGCTGAGCACCATCCACCTGCACACCGCCTCCCCGGGAACCAACGCGCTACTCAATGGCCTCCCCGCAGCGGAAGCTGGCCGGCTGCGTGAACAACTCACCGCACGTGGTGAGGCAAAATTGGCCGGCTTGTGAGCGAGCAACTGCCTGGGATTTCCGGAGCGCCGGGCGTGCCTGAGACGCCTGAAGTGCCGCCGGCTCCCGTTGCCTCCGCTATTCCTGAGGCTCCCGCTGCGCCCGAAGGGTTCACCACCGACAGTGCCGATACTTGGCACCGCGTGCACCCGGTGTCGCCTCTGGTGCGGGGTTGGATCGCCGTGGCTGCCATCATCTTCATTTTTGGCAGAAACTCCCTCGACTCACTCTTTTCTGGCGGCTGGCAGAACGGTGGATCCGTGACCGGCGGGACACCGGTGGTGTTCATCCTCATTGTGGTGGGCGCCGCCGTGATCATTTTCGGTGTGGCTTTTTTCCTGTCGTGGCGGTTTACGCGCTACCAAGTCACCGATGAGAATGTGCATATCAACTCCGGCATCATTTTTCGCCAACAGCGCCGCGCCCGCATTGACCGGGTGCAGGCCATTGATGTGATTCAACCGCTCTTGGCGCGCGCCTTCGGTCTAGCCGAGTTGAAGTTTGATGTGGCCGACGGCGGGAAGTCGGCTATCAAGTTGTCGTTCCTTAAGCTTGCCGAAGCCAAGCGGCTGCGTGCAGCAATTCTGGCCCGTGCCGCTGGCGTGGCGATGGATCCGGATCAGCCCATGAACGTCCAAGAGGCCCCGGAAACCCAGGTCCTGGCACTGGCTCCGCGGAGAATCATTGGCGCCGCATTTTTCTCCACCACCACGGTATGGGCTGTGATTATCATTCTCGCGGCCATTGTGGCCGTGGTGTGGACTGAAGAATCCGCTATTTTCCTCGGCATTTTTCCTTTGTTCATTGGCATCTTCGCTTCTTACTGGAAGACCATCACGAACGATTTGAATTTCCGTGTCGCAACATCGCCCGACGGCGTTCGGCTGCACTATGGCCTGTTGGAAACACGCTCCCAGACCATTCCGCCGGGACGTGTCCAGGCCGTGAGTATTTCGCAGGGACCTGTGTGGCGCCCCTTTGGCTGGTACCGCGTGCAGGTTAACGTGGCAGGGTATGGCGATGACATCTCAGACAGTTCTCGCAGTGTGATTCTTCCCGTCGGTACGGAGGCTGAAGTCATGGCTGTTTTGGGACTGGTATTCCCTGATCCCGGCGCGGAGCGGCCATTTGAGGTTTTCGCAGCAGGTCTGCACGGGGTGGGTTCCGATGAGGACTTTGTGCACTCGCCGCGGGCAGCACGATGGGTTGATCCCATTTCTTGGCGCCATAATGCCTTCCGGGCAACGGCAACAGCGTTGCTATGTCGCCGCGGCCGGTTCTTCCGCAGCTTGCAGGTGGTGCCGCACGAGCGCACCCAGTCCCTGGGGTTGCGCCAAGGACCGCTCATGGCCCGTCTGGGCCTGGTCAGCTTCGAACTACATTCAACGGCGGGACCGATCCGCCCGCGCGTGCATCACCTTTCAACCGCCAACGGGCTGGCACTATTTGATGAGCAATCAGCCCGCGCCGCAACGGCCCGCCGCATTCAACGCAACGAAAAGTGGCTCGAATTGAAACCAGCACCCGTGGAGAAAAAGGAGCAGTACCTTGGCGATTAAGCCGGGCCGTCTAGGCATTGGAATCATCGGAGCTGGCAAAGTGGGTGCGGTGCTGGGAGCTGCGTTGCGCGCAGCCGGGCACGCCGTGGTCGGCGTTTCTGCGGTATCCGAAGCATCCCTAGAGCGGGCTGAACTGTTGCTGCCCGGCGTTCCGGTTCTTGCGGTGGCAGACATTGTTGAGCGATCTGAATTGGTACTGCTAGCTGTTCCCGATGACGCACTAGCCGATCTTGTGACCGGCCTTGCAGCCACGGGTGCGTGGCAGGCCGGGCAGTTGGTGGCGCACACTTCGGGGCGTTTCGGCACGGGAGTGCTGGCCCCGGTGAAGGCTGCCGGCGGCATTGCGCTAGCACTGCATCCTGCCATGACGTTCACCGGCATGAGCTTGGATCTGGCTCGCCTCCCCGACTGCTGCTTTGGCGTCACAGCCGATCCGGCCATGTTGCCTATAGCCCAAGCATTGGTGGTTGAAATGGGTGCCGAGCCGGTAGTTATTGCCGAGGCTGATAGGGTCCTGTACCACGCGGCACTGGCGCATTCGGCGAATCACATGGTGACGCTCGTGGCTCAAGCAGCACAAATCTTGTCTGACATTGGCGTGGAATCCGCCAATCAGGTGCTGGGTCCGCTGTTGCGCGCGGCCCTGGAGAACGCGTTGACGTCAGGGGAGTCTGCGCTGACTGGACCGGTGGCGCGCGGTGATGCTGGAACCGTGGCAGCTCATGCAGCCGCCTTGCGGGAGTACACGTTGGATACCTCATCTGCGGATGTGCTGGAGGCGTATCTGGCCATGTCCGCCAGCACTGCAGCCAGGGCGGCCAAGCGGCGGATGCTTTCCGCGGAGGCGTATCTTGGTATCGAAGCGGCTTTGCGCAACACCGAAGGTGAAATAGATACAGGTGAAATAGATTCAGGTGAATCTGGCCCAGACGCTTCTGATTCAGGCGCTTCCGCTACGTAGCCTGGCGCATCGCGCGGAATAGCTACCGAGCAGAATAAATTTTTTGGTATTGAAGTTGGCATTGGAAAGAGTGAAGAACATGAGCATCGAGCTGGTAACTACTATCGCCGAACTGCGGGAAAAGTCAGCGGCCTTGTTGCGTCAGCGAGCTGTGCAGGGCACGCGGGAATCGAGCCGTCAGCCCGGCACCTTGGGTTTGGTACCCACTATGGGCGCCCTGCACCACGGCCATGCGACCTTGGCCCGTTCGGCCGTAGCCGAGAACTCGGTGGTAGTAGCCAGCGTGTTTGTCAACCCGCTGCAATTCGGTGATGCCACTGATTTGGCCCGCTACCCACGCACCACAGAGGCCGATCTGGCCTTGCTCAGCGAGGCCGGTGTGGACTTCATGTTCGCCCCGTCGGTTCAGGAGATGTACCCCGACGGTGAACCGATGGTACGGGTCACCGCAGGAAAAATGGGGGAGCTCTATGAGGGTGCCTCACGGCCAGGCCACTTTGATGGTGCCCTGACGGTGGTGGCGAAACTGCTGCACACAGCCATGCCCGACGCTGGCCTGCTGCCCCAAGGCGGTACTGCTGCTGCTGGTGCGGATCCTGGTACTGCTACAGAGGCTGGCGCTGAAGCCAATGCACGCCCGGCCTACCGAGCCTACTTTGGCCAGAAGGACGCTCAACAGCTGACCCTGGTCCGCAAGATGGTGGCGGATCTGAACTTCCCGGTGGAAATCGTAGCTGTCCCTACGGTGCGCGATGAGGATGGGCTGGCGCTCTCCAGCAGGAACCGTTTCCTCTCAGCTGAGCAGCGTGAATCCGCGCTGGTTCTCTCACGTGCCTTGCGGCTGCTGAAGCGCAACGCCGATGCCCATGAGCCACTCGACATTGAATCAGCGCAAGCCCTTGTGGACAGCGCACCAGGAGTGGAACTGGACTACCTGGAAGTGGTGGATCCGGTGACGCTCGCCGTCCGTGCTGAGAACTGTCAGGACAGCCCGTTCACAGGCGAGGCACTGGTCCTGATTGCCGCCACGGTGGGCCCGGTGCGGCTCATCGACAACATGCCCCTGGGCTAAATCGCAATTCCGCCAGCCCGCAAAGCTCATCCCCGCCCCAGCCAGCACTTTGAAGCTGCGCTCGGTTAAGGAAGAACCACGCGCAGCTCTAAGAGCTGCGCGTGGTTCTTTCGTCATGGGACGCAGAAGCAAAGTCGTGTAGCAGGGCTAGACGGTTCAGATGGCTTAGTCCGATTGTGCGGCAGAAATCAGCGCCGTCAGCTCCTCCAAATGAGGGTAGGCGGCCTGAGTGCCACGCTTTGTGGTTGCCAGCGCGGCCGCCACGGAGGCCTGCCGGGCAGCGTCAACTAGAGAGTCGCCCGCAGCCAAACGGGCTGCGACAGCGCCCGTGAACGCATCGCCGGCACCCGTGGTGTCCACGGCGTCCACCTTTGTCGGTGCAATCAGTACGGCAGGCGAGGCAGCTGAAGAGTTGGTGGAATCCAGAACCACTGAGCCAGCCGCACCAAGTGTCACCAGCACTTTGGACAGTCCGCGCGCAGCAAAACGTGCAACGGCGCCGTGCCAGGCTTCCGCCGGGGCATCGGATGCCGGCATGGCAAAACCATCAAGGAATTCCGAGGCCTCGTGGACATTGACCAGCAGCACATCAACCAACTGCGCCAACTCTTCGGTGATGGGAGCGTACGGCGAGAGGTTCAACAGGACTGTTGCTCCGGCGTCGTGCCCGGCAGTAGCAGCGGCCAACACCGTCTCCGGGGCAACCTCCAAGCACAGGCACACCACGGCGGCGTCGGCAAACACTGCCGGGTCCATGTGGGTGGGCAGCAGGGTAGCGTTGGCGCCTGCGGAAATGATGATGGTGTTCTCGCCCTTGGCGTCGACCGAGATGACGGCGACGCCGGTGGGCTCGGTGACGCGCCGGACGTGTTCGGTATTGACGCCCGAACCGGCCGCGGAAGTCAGCAGCATATCGCCGTTGGCATCCTCGCCCACTGCGCCGAGCAAGGTTACCGTTCCGCCCAGCCGGGCCGCGGCCACAGCCTGATTGGCGCTTTTGCCGCCCGGATTTACGGCGAAGCCATTGCCGTGCAGCGTTTCGCCGGGGTTGGGCAACCTGTCGCAGTAGATGGTCAGATCAGCATTGAGGGAACCGGCAACAACTATTTTGACACTCATGGTGCCACCTCCGCGTCAATAGGTTTGGGCACCAGCAGCGAGGCCGCGAAGGCTGCTCCGGTGAGGGCCAAGGCTACGATGACAACGGTCAGGTAGGAGCCGTTACCGCCCAGAGGAGCCGTGGCAACCAAGATGGCTGGCAGAACCAGGAAGCTGAGACCGGCGCCGAGGTTGAAGGCGCCAGCGTTCATACCGGGCAAGAATCCGGGGTTTCCTGCCGGAGACAAGACCACTCCAAGACCGTTGAGCATGATATTGACAGTACCGGCGTACATGATGCCCAACAACACGGTGCCGGTGATCATCCAGCCCAGGCTGTGGAGTCCAAGGAAGCCGATGATGGCCAGCGCGGCCATGCTGCCCAGCAGACCCACACGCAACATCATGGTGTAACCAATGACCGGTGCCAGGCGACCTGTGAAGGGGCCAACCACCCAACCTAGAAGTGCGTAAGGTGTCAGGATCAGCAAGCTCATCTCCGTGGCGCCAATACCAAAACCGGGCTCTGCGGCCTGCACAAAAGCTGGAACTATGCCGTTGATGACGGCGAAGATGCCCGTCATGGTCAAGGTGGTGGTCAGCAACGGAGCCCACGTGGAGCGCTGGCGCAGGTGCACAATTTCCACCATGGGATGTGTGGAGACCTTCTCCACGCGCCAGAAGGCCATGAAGGCGAGCACGGCGAGCAGCGCCAAAGCCAGTGAGAGTACCAACGGTCCGGTGGTGATGCCACCCACCAGTTTGGTGGCTTCATTCAGGGCTGTGAGCAGGGCGCCCACGGCAATGACGATGAAGAACACGCCCAACCAGTCCATCTTGGTGCCTTCACCGGGTTTGGATTCCCCGGCGAGTAAAACAATCAGCACGGTGGCGATGGCGGCGATGACCACCATGAGCCAGAAGATGCTGCGGAAGCCAAAGTGCTCGGCAAAGTAGCCGCCCACAAAGGAATCAATCCCGGCTATGCCACCATTGACGGCGGTGATCAGGCCCATCAGCGCCCCGTACTTCTTGGGGTCCTTGACAGCAGAGCGGAGCATGATCAGGCACAACGGAACCGTGGGGCCGCTGACGCCCTGGATGATGCGTCCTATAAAGAGCCATGTGATGTCCGGGGCCAAGGCGGAGATGATGGAGCCGATGCCCATCAGCACCATCATGCCGATCAGCACCTTCTTGCGGCCGATGATGTCGCTCAGTCGGGGCAAGAACAGCGAGAAGACTGCTGCGGCGGTGAAGAACCAGGTCTGCGACAGGCCAATGGAAGCTTGGCTGGCGTTGAGTTCCTCGCCCATGGTGACCAGTGCGGGGCTGAGCATGGAGGCGTTCAGCTGGAAAGCAACACAGGCCGTCAGCAGCGCCACCATGAGAGCGGTGATATTACCGGGTTTGCTCAGCGTCCCGGGCTTTGCGGTTGTGAAGCTCACGCGTCGACCTCACCAATGCGGAGGAGTGCGTCGGTGACCATGTTCCAGAATTTGGCATGGTCAAGGGTCACGGCAACGGAAGTCTTGCAATCGGCAGGCGCCGGGGCACGGAAATCCGCCACGGTCATGCCCAGCGTCAGTGTGCCCGTGAGTTCAATGTCTACGGGAACCTTCTGGGTGGTCATGACGGTGGGGTCAATGACATAAGCGACGGCGCACGGGTCATGGACCGGCGGGTAGTCAAAGCCCTGAGCATCTTTGTAGGTCTGGGTGAAGAATTCCATCAGCTCCATGACGAACTTGGCAGGCTTGGTGCCGACGGCTTCAATGGCTGCAACTACTTCGGGTGTGGCCAGGGCCTGATGGGTGAGATCCAGTCCAACCATGACAACGTCCCAGCCAGCGTTGAACACAATGTGGGCGGCTTCGGGGTCAATCTTGATGTTGAATTCGGCCACCGGGCTCCAGTTGCCCACGTGATAGCCGCCGCCCATGAGGACGACTTCCTTCACGCGCTCAACGATGCGCGGTTCCTTGCGCGCGGCCATGGCGATGTTTGTCAGCCCGGCAGTGGGGACCAGGGTCACGGTGCCCGGCTCGTGCGCCATGATGATTTCAATGATGAGGTCGACGGCGTGGCGCGGGTCAAGCTCGATCGTGGACTCAGGCTGTTCTGGGCCATCCATGCCTGATTCACCGTGGATGTCAGGTGCCGTCACGATGTCACGCACCAAGGGGCGGTCGCAGCCTGCGGCAAAGGGGACGCCGGTGATACCGGCAATGGTCCCCACACTGAGGGCGTTGCGGGTAACTTTTTCAAGTGTTTGGTTACCTACCACGGTGGTCACAGCAAGGAGTTCGATGTTGGGGTTGCCGTGGGCCAAGAGCAAGGCCACCGCGTCGTCATGTCCGGGGTCGCAGTCAAGAATGATCTTGCGGGGCTGGGCGGCGGCATTTTGCTGTTCCATAATAATTTCTTCTCCACGTCGTTGGGGCGGCTCCGGAGTTTCCCGGTGATGCTCGGTAACCAAGTGTGGCACCTCACGAAGTTAACGTCAAGCGCTTAACGTGAAGCGCGTTAAGCGCTTGATCCATTGTGGTTGCGGTGATCGTCCTCAGCGCCGGTACGATCGATTCATGCAGCCGCCACCATCGCCCTCCGCCCGCAATACCGGCAAGCGCCGCATCACCGCGGCCATGGTTGCCGCTAGGGCTGGCGTGTCGGCAGCAACAGTTTCGCTGGTGACCAATGGCAAGACCGCTGGGCGAGTCTCCCAGGAGAATATTGCCAGGGTCGAGCAGGCGGTGCAGGAGCTCGGGTATGTGGTGGATTCCTTGGGAAGCTCCCTGGCTAAGGGGCACAGCAGCATTGTTATTTTGGTTGCTCCGGATGTTTCAAATCCGTTTTATGCCAAGGTCATTGCCGGCCTGAGAGAAGTCATCGGTCAGCAATATGCGCTCCTGCTGTCAGTGACTGATGCCGGACAAACACCGGATCCGGCGGATGTACGCCGCCTGCTTGCCCTGCGTCCGGCCGGATTGCTCATTGATGCGCCCAGTTCACAGTTCCTTGCAGAACTGCAGGCCACCGAACCCATGGTGTTGTTGGATGCGGCCGGCATTAGCAATGATGTGCCAGCAGTAAACTTCGACGTGGCGAGCGGGGCCCGGCTGCTGGCCCAGCACTTGGCGGCTCAGGGGCACCAAAAAGTTGCCTACTTTGATAGCACTACCGGCACCGAAACGTTCCGCGTGCGCCGAGAGGCCTTCAGCGAAGAAGCCGGGCGGCTGGGCTGTGAAGTGATCTCGACTGCACGAACCACAATCGATGTTGGAGCAGCGGCGCTGGCCTTCGACCATGCTTGGCCGCAATGGTCATCGGCCGGAGTGACCGCCATCGTCTGCGCCACCGATACTCAGGCTTACGGTGTCCTGCAGGAAGCTCGCGTGGTGGGTGTGCCTGTGCCGCAACGCCTAGCAGTCACAGGCTTCGATGACCTGCCCTACTCCAATTCATCAAGTCCGGGACTGACTTCGGTGCACCTGCCAGCCATGGAAATGGGCAGGTTGGCAGGCAGCCAACTGCTGAAAGTCATGCACGGGGAAAACGTGATGGTCACACCCGTGGTGCTGGAAGCTACTCTGGTGGTTCGCGGATCCACCGTCGCAGGGATCTAGGGAGTGACCTAGCTAGAGAGCTAGAGAGCTAGAGAGCTGAGAACAAATCTAGTTAGTAAGCAAAGTTCAATCCCGAATTTCAGCGTTAAAGCTCGCTTTGCTGCCAAGTGCTAGGCCAGTGTATGAGCCGCCGGATTCAGGGCTTGAAGCGGGCACGGAGCATATACCCAGAATCACCAACTAAGCTATTAACTCGTGAGCGCAGAAAATACCCTTTCCCCTGAACCCAGTGACGTTTCCGAGCAAATGCTTGTCCGTATGGACAAACGTGCCAAATTGCTTGAGCGAGGCGAACAGGCCTACCCGGTTGGGGTGGCGCGAACCCACACCCTAGAAGAAATTCGGGCCAAGTACCCGGAGCTGGAAGCCGATACTGCCACGGGTGAGATCGCTGGCGTTAGTGGCCGCGTCGTGTACGTGCGCAACAAGGGCAAGCTGTGCTTCGCCACACTGCAATCAGGCTCAGGCGTGCGCCTGCAGATCATGCTCTCCTTCGCCAATGTGGGCGAAGAGGCTCTGGCCAACTGGAAGTCACTGGTTGACCTTGGCGACCACGTCTTTATCAAGGGAGAGATCATCAGCTCCCGCACCGGCGAGCTCTCCATCATGGCTGCCGAGTGGGCTATGGCCTCCAAGGCGCTGCGTCCGATGCCCGTCTTGCACGCAGAACTCTCCGAGGAAATGCGCGTCCGCCAGCGCTACGTGGACCTCATTGTCCGTGACACTGCTCGCGAGCAGGTCAAGAAGCGTTCCTCCATTGTTAAAGCAATCCGTGACACGCTCCACGGCGAAGAGTACATCGAGCTGGAAACCCCCATTTTGCAGCTCATCCACGGCGGCGCCTCGGCCCGACCGTTCCATACGCACCTCAACGCTTTTGACCAGCCCATGACTTTGCGGATCGCCATAGAGCTGTTCTTGAAGCGTGCAGTTGTTGGCGGCATGGACAAGGTCTTCGAAGTTGGGCGAATCTTCCGTAACGAAGGCGTTGATTCAACGCATAGCCCGGAATTCACCATGCTGGAAGCCTATGAAGCATATGGCGATCAATTCACCATGGCTAAAACCATGCAACGTATTATTCTTGCCGCAGCAGATGCTGTTGGCTCGCGAATCATTGAAACTGATCAAGGTCAAATTAACCTCGATGGCGAATGGCCTTGGTTGCCCGTATACGAAGGTCTTTCCAATGCTGTTGGCAAGGAAATTACTCCCGAGACAACTGCTGATGAATTGCGCGCCATTGCGCAAGAGCGTGACATCAAGATTGATTCGGCCTGGGACGCTGAGAAACTAGTCACCGAACTCTTTGGTGAAATTGTTGAACCTACACTAATTCAGCCCACCTTCGTTTGTGATTATCCGCCGTCGGCGCAGCCGTTGGCCCGCCCGCACCGTGACAAGCCAAACCTCATTGAGGCGTGGGATTTGATTATTGGCGGTACAGAGACTGGTACCGCATTCTCCGAGCTGGTTGATCCGGTTATTCAAAGGGACCGCCTCACCAAGCAGTCTCTTGCAGCAGCGGCTGGGGATCCTGAAGCTATGCAATTGGATGAGGACTTCCTGAGGGCCTTGGAATATGGCGCACCGCCCATGGGTGGGCTGGGGCTGGGGGTAGACCGTTTGGTGATGTTATTCACCGGCGTTGGTATTCGTGAAGCTATTCTCTTCCCCTTGATGAAGCCAGAGCAGGAGTAGTAAGTAATATGGAATATGTTGCAGTTATTGTGCCTTCCCTAGGCGTTGGTGCCATTTTCTACTTTGCCATGAAGGCGATATTCAATGCTGATCGTGCGGAACGTGATGCGTTGGCGCAAGCTGAAAGTGAAGTAGATTCCAAAGGTGAACACGGCGTTTAGTGCCTCGTGCAGTAATAGGTCTTTGACGTGAAAGAGTTTTCCAACCATAATTGTTTGTGAAGTATTCATTTACACTATGTGAGGCGAGCAATCCCTATGGCACAGAAAATTCACATCACCCTTGTGGACGATATTGACCAGAGCGCGGCCGACGAGAACGTCACCTTCGGGCTTGATGGCATCAATTATGAAATTGATCTATCAGCGGAGAACGCGGCAGCATTGCGCGAGTCATTGGCCTCGTATATTGCTTCCGGCCGTCGCGTTGGTGGCCGTGCTGTGCGGGGCCGCGGTCCCGCAGCACCCAAGGCTGGCAGCGATGTAGCAGCGATCCGCGCATGGGCCCGGGAAAATGGCTACACGGTGCAGGAGCGAGGCCGTATCCAGGCCGAGATCCGCGATGCCTACTACGCAGCTCAGGGTAACTAGCAACAGATATTTTCGCCCTGGAACAGGGCAGTGCAACGGCGGCATCACCTCACCAAGGTGGTGCCGCCGTCGTACTTTAAAAGCCACAACGCATGGGCAGGAAGCAATTTGCTATTTCCCCTGTGGCGAACACGCCCCCATAGTGCCCGGGTACTGCGTAGCATCAAAGTACGCAGTAAAAGGAGTGTGGCGAAATGTTTGAGCGATTTACTGATCGAGCCCGACGTGTTGTTGTGCTGGCCCAAGAAGAGGCCCGCATGCTCAACCACAATTACATTGGCACCGAGCATATTCTGCTCGGTCTCATCCATGAGGGTGAGGGTGTTGCCGCTAAGGCCTTAGAGTCTTTGAACATTTCGCTGGACGGTGTCCGTGAACAGGTTCAGGAAATCATTGGTCAGGGCCAGCAAGCACCTAGCGGGCACATCCCGTTCACCCCGCGCGCCAAGAAAGTTCTAGAGCTTTCGCTGCGTGAGGCGCTACAGCTGGGCCATAACTACATTGGCACCGAGCACATTCTGCTCGGGTTGATCCGTGAAGGTGAAGGCGTTGCCGCCCAGGTGCTGGTGAAGCTCGGTGCCGATCTGGGCCGTGTGCGCCAGCAGGTCAACCAGTTGCTTTCCGGCTACCAGGGCAAGGAACCTGCCGCAAGTGGCGGCGGCCAGCAGCCCGAAGGTACCCCCGCAGGCTCAGTTGTACTGGACCAGTTTGGCCGGAACCTGACTCAGGCAGCGCGTGAAAACAAGCTTGACCCGGTCATTGGGCGCGAGCATGAGATGGAACGCGTCATGCAGATCCTCTCGCGCCGCACCAAGAACAACCCCGTGCTGATTGGTGAGCCCGGCGTTGGTAAGACTGCCGTTGTTGAAGGTTTGGCTCAGGCCATTGTGCGCGGCGACGTGCCAGAGACCATCAAGGACAAGCAGCTCTACACCCTTGACTTGGGTTCACTGGTGGCTGGTTCACGCTACCGCGGTGACTTCGAAGAGCGACTCAAGAAGGTCCTCAAGGAAATCCGCACCCGCGGTGACATCATCCTGTTCATCGATGAAATCCACACCCTTGTGGGTGCCGGTGCCGCCGAAGGCGCCATCGATGCTGCCTCGATCCTCAAGCCCATGTTGGCTCGTGGCGAGCTGCAGACCATCGGTGCCACCACCTTGGATGAGTACCGCAAGCACATTGAGAAGGATGCTGCGCTTGAGCGCCGCTTCCAGCCCATCCAGGTTATGGAACCCACGGTTCCGCTGACCATTGAGATCCTCAAGGGCCTGCGTGATCGCTACGAGGCACACCACCGCGTCTCGATCACCGACGGCGCCCTGACGGCGGCTGCCACTTTGGCTGACCGATACATCAGTGACCGCTTCCTGCCGGATAAGGCCATTGACTTGATCGATGAGGCCGGTGCGCGTCTGCGCATCCGTCGCATGACCGCTCCTCCGGAGCTCAAGGCGATGGATGGTGAAATTGCTGCCGTCAAGAAGCGCAAGGAAGACGCCATTGACGCCCAGGACTTTGAAGGTGCTGCGTCGTTGCGCGATGACGAGCAGAAGCTCATCACCGCCCGTGCCGAGAAGGAACGCCAGTGGAAGTCCGGTGGCCTCGATGAGATCTCCGAGGTTGACGAGGAACTCATCGCCGAAGTTCTAGCGAACTCCACCGGTATTCCGGTCTTCAAGCTGACCGAGGCCGAGTCTACGCGTCTGCTCAAGATGGAAGATGAACTGCACAAGCGTGTGGTGGGTCAGAATGAGGCCATCAAGTCCATTTCGCAGGCTATTCGCCGAACGCGTTCAGGTTTGAAGGATCCCAAGCGCCCAGGTGGATCGTTCATCTTCGCCGGTCCCACCGGTGTTGGTAAGACCGAGCTGGCCAAGGCCTTGGCTGAGTTCCTCTTCGGCGACGAAGACGCCCTCATTACCTTGGACATGTCCGAGTACTCCGAAAAGCACACGGTTTCGCGTCTCTTCGGTGCGCCTCCGGGCTACGTTGGCTACGAAGAAGGTGGCCAGCTGACCGAGAAGGTCCGCCGCCGTCCGTTCTCCGTCGTGCTCTTCGATGAGGTGGAGAAGGCTCACGCCGATCTGTTCAACTCGCTGCTGCAGATTCTGGAAGACGGTCGCCTGACCGACAGCCAGGGCCGTGTAGTGGACTTCAAGAACACCATCATCATCATGACCACCAACTTGGGAACGCGCGATATTTCCAAGTCGATCGCCACTGGTTTCCAGTCCGGTTCGGATACGCAGACCGGCTACAACCGGATGAAGGCACGCGTCTCGGAGGAGCTCAAGCAGCACTTCCGTCCCGAGTTCTTGAACCGTGTCGATGACGTTGTGGTCTTCCCGCAGCTGACTCAGGATGAGATCATCGAGATCGTGGACCTGATGGTTGCACGTCTGGAGACTCGCTTGGCGGATAAGGGCATGGGCATTGAGCTCACGCCCGCCGCCAAGGTCCTGTTGGCCACTAAGGGCTACGATCCCGCGATGGGTGCCCGGCCGTTGCGCCGCACCATCCAGCGCGAGATTGAGGATCACCTCTCCGAGAAGATCCTGTTCGGTGAGCTCAAGGATGGCGACATCATCAGCGTTGACGTTGAAGGCGAGGGCGATACGGCAAAGTTCACTTTTGTGGGCACAGCCAAGCCGACCATTCCCGAAGCCATCACGGCCTCAGCTTAGATGTAAGAGGCTGCCGAATGTCCCAGTTCGCGCTGGGCGGATAGGACGGCAGTGAAGCACGACGGCGGCATCCTCCCTTTGTGGGGAGGGTGCCGCTTTCGCGTGTGGACCGTTCGAATGGCGGGTTGTCCCCGCGGGGCGGCGCGTCGACGGCGGTTGTAAGTTCTGCCGTACCTCGTAGGCAATCTCCGCTTTCTCGTGCGGCGGCACGGAGGCGAGGGCTCAAGAGTCATAGACTAAAACGGTGAGTTCACAAATTTCTGCCCCCGTTGTCCTTCGCCCTGCCCGCACCGAAGATGTCCATGCGATCAAGCGCCTCGTCGCGCCCTTGGCCGAGCGACGAATTTTGATTTCCAAAGAGTCGGTGACCTACTTTGAGGCTATCCAGGAATTTTGGATCGCCGAGGTGGACGGTGAGACGGTTGGCTGCGGTGCCCTCCACGTCATGTGGGAAGACTTGGCCGAAATCCGCACCCTTGCTACAGCAGATTCCTGGCGCGGTAAAGGAGTTGGCCGGGCCATCGTGGAAAAACTGCTGGACAATGGCAGGGCCCTTGGCGTCAACCGCGTCTTTTGCCTGACCTTTGAAGTGGACTTCTTCATCCGCAACGGATTCACTGTCATGGCCAATCAGAGCCCCATTGACCCTGAGGTCTATTCGGAACTGCTGCGTTCCGCCGATGAAGGCATTGCAGAATTCTTGGACTTGGCACGCGTCAAACCCAATACATTGGGCAACACCAGAATGATCTGCCAGCTCTGACTTCAGGCGGAGTGTCCCTACCATCTGCCGTTTCCCCCGGGTAGGGTTCACAGTGGGCGGCAGTGAGGCCGGTCCGCCGCCAATCGCTGTGATTCGGAGAGTTTCGACATGAAAAAGCTCATCAATGATCCCAAAGCTGTACTTATTGAATCGGTGGAAGGGTTTGGTCTGGCGCACGCCGACCATGTAACCGTCCACCCCGATCCTTTGTTTATTACGCGTAAAAATGCGCCCAGGGCAGGGAAAGTCGGTCTGGTATCCGGCGGTGGCAGTGGGCATGAGCCGCTGCACGCAGGGTACGTAGGTTTCGGAATGCTTGATGCCGCAGTCCCTGGCGCCATGTTCACCTCGCCCACACCTGATGCGATTATCCCGGCCACCATCGCCGCCAACACAGGCGCTGGCGTGGTTCATATTGTGAAGAATTACACCGGTGACGTGCTGAACTTTGAGACGGCAGCAGAGATGGCTGAGGCTGAGGGCGTCCAGGTTCGCACCATCCTAGTGAACGACGACGTTGCGGTGGAAGATTCGCTGTACACGGCTGGGCGCCGCGGCGTGGCCGGAACTGTTTTGGTAGAGAAGATTGCCGGTGCTGCTGCCGAGCGTGGAGATGACCTCGACGCCGTTACCGCCATTGGACAGCGAGTCAACGACAACGTGCGCAGCATGGGCGTGGCTCTGTCCGCATGCACGGTCCCGCATGCGGGCGTTCCCAGTTTTGAACTTGCCGATGACGAGATTGAGATTGGCATTGGCATCCATGGGGAGCCCGGCCGGCGCCGGATCCCCATGGAAAACGCAGACGCCATCACCGATCACCTGCTGGAACCGATCCTTGCGGACCTCAAGCCCAGCGCTGGAGAGAAGGTGCTCCTATTCGTCAACGGAATGGGTGGCACCCCCACCAGCGAGCTCTACATTGTTTACCGGCATGCAGCCAAGGTTCTTGAAGAGGCCGGCTTGGTGGTGGAGCGTTCATTGGTGGGCAACTACATCACGGCATTGGAGATGCAGGGCTGCTCCATCTCGGTGCTGCGTTTGGATGATGAAATGACCGAGTTATGGGACGCCCCGGTGAACACGCCGGCGCTGCGATGGGGGATGTAAATGAGCCAAATTCTTGATGCTGCCTGGGCACAGCGCTGGTTGCGCCTCTCCGCCGCGGTGATCGCGGAGAACCGGATGGCCCTGATTGAACTTGACCGGGCCATTGGCGACGGTGATCACGGCGAGAATATGGACCGTGGTTTCAGTGCCATTCTTGAAAAGCTCGACGCCGAGTCGCCAGCCACTCCTGGTGCGGCCTTTAAACTGGCGGCCATGACGTTGATGTCAAAGGTAGGTGGAGCTGCTGGGCCGTTGTACGGCACGGCGTTCTTGCGTGCTGGAACGGCTGTTGGTGATGCCGCCGAGCTGGATGCGAACACCCTTGCACAGGCTCTGGCAGCAGCTCGGGACGGCGTGGTTGCCCGAGGTAAGGCCGCGGTGGGTGAGAAAACCATGATCGACGCGTGGACTCCTGCCGTCGACGCGGCCGCCGCCGCCGTAGCTTCCGGTGCGGACCCGTTGGCGGTTCTGGAAGCCGCAGCGGCAGCCGCTGAAGCGGGGGCGGTTTCCACGGATCCGTTGATTGCTCGCAAGGGGCGGGCTAGCTATTTGGGGGAGCGTGCCATTGGGCATCGCGATCCTGGAGCTGCCTCATCGGCACTCATTTTGCGTGCTGCCGTTCAGGCTGCCGAGGAGACAGCATGAGAGTGGGGCTGGTAATCGTCTCGCACAGCGAAAAGCTGGCGGCTGGAGTGGTTGAGCTGGCGGCCCAGATGGCCCCAGATGTGACCCTAGTTGCCGCCGGAGGAATGGACGACGGCGGCATTGGGACTTCGCTGGAAAAGGTCATGACCGCGATTGGGCTGGCTGATACCGGAGCCGGTGCCGTGGTTCTCAGTGATCTTGGCTCGGCTGTCATGACGGCTGAGTCTGCTCTGGAATTCTTGGGAAGTCCACAAACAGTGTTGCTGGCAGATGCGCCCCTGGTTGAGGGTGCCATTGCGGCAGCGGTTTCGGCCCAATCGGGCGCTTCTGCAGAAGCTATACGCAAGGCTGCTGAGACTGCGCTTGCTCCGGCCCCGAGGGCCGAGCCCCAAGAAGTTGTGAGCCAAGATGTTGGGGCCGAGCCTGCCGCCACGGCGTGGCTCACTCTCATCAATCCGATGGGGCTGCACGCCCGCCCGGCGGCCACCTTGGCTGGTGAGCTGGGCGCCATGGATGTGGAGATTGAGATCAATGGCGTTGACGGGCAATCGGTCATGATGCTGATGACACTCGGCGCGGGGCAGGGGACTGAACTGAACGTTTCAGCAACGGGTCCCGACGCGCAGCGGGCTGTGGATCTGGTACGCAGCCAAGTGGAAGCCGGATTCGGCGAGATCTGAATTTCGCGGAGGTCGCGGCGGTCTCGGCAGGGGACAGTTCCCTCGCGGGCAGTAAGATTTCCTCGGTCGCTGGGCGACCTTAGAAATCCATCCCCGCTCCGGGAACGGTCTCCTGCCTCTCCCGTGCGCCTGGCCTCGTGCGCCGTCCCGGTACTTTACTTCGGCCTTCGCGCTCAGTTCGGTAGGTGATAGCCGGCTTCGGATAGTTGGGCTAGGCCGTCTACCACTAGCCCCGCGAGGGCGCGCTCTAGCTGGGGTGCGTGGGTGTTCAACTTGTGCAATTTGCCCAATTCAGGAGCCACCTCGGCGTGGAGTTTGGCGGCCTCCGAGTCCCACAAGAGATCGGCGTGGATGGGTGAACTGGCTGCCCGCAACACTGCCATAACCGCCCCGCGCACCTGTCTGTCCGTGCCCGCCCAAGGCTGTCCCTTGGGGATGTAAGTGGGCTCGGGCTGGCCGGCGGCAATCCACGCGCACTGCTCCAATACCGGGCACTGCTCGCATTTGGGGCTGCGGGCCGTGCAAATAACAGCGCCCAACTCCATGACCGCAGCGTTCCAGAGGACCGACTCGGCATCGTCATCGGGCAACAGATCCGTGGCTAGAGATGTCTCGGCTGCAGTCAGAGCTGGTGCCGGCAGAGCCTGACCGATAACGAGCCGGGCGTGAACGCGGCGGATATTGGTGTCCACCACTGTGGTGCGTCGGCCAAAGGCGAAGGCGGCAACCGCAGCAGCCGTGTACGTCCCCACGCCGGGAAGCGCGAGAAGTTCTGGGTAGGTGTCGGGGACGGCGCCGTCGTGCTTATCAACAATTTCCGCCGCTGCAGCGTGCAAGCGCAGCGCCCGTCGTGGGTAGCCCAGTTTGCCCCAAGCGCGCAGTACATCCGCGGCCGGTGCTGCGGCGAAGTCAGTAGGGGTTGGCCAGCGTGCCAGCCATTGCTTCCACACTGGCTGCACCCTAACCACCGGCGTTTGCTGCAGCATGATCTCGCTGACCAGGATTCCCCACGCAGAACAGTTGCGGCGCCACGGCAAGTCCCGGGCCTCACGCTGGAACCAGGTGTTGATGATCTCGTGCAGGGCGGCTGGCGAGACCTTGGGTGAAAAAGCGGTGGTCATGGGTTTCCTTGCAACGACACCTGCGGCAATGGCATGAGCAGTTCTGCCAGGTGGATCTTCAGCCCGTAGGCGAGTCAATAGATTGAGTACCTTGTGATGCTATCAGCCACAAAACTTTCACCACCGACCGCAGGCGACGGGCTCCAGTTGATTGCGTCTGGAAGCTGTGGATCGTAGCGGCTTGGCGGCGTGGTTGGTCCGGGCATGCCCCTTGCTTCGCTAGGCTTGAGTACATGGGTACAACAGGCAAATCCGGACGAGGCAAGGGAACTTCTGCTGCGCCCGCGGGTAGGCCTGCTGGAAAATCAACTGCCGAAGCACCGTCTAGGCCCAAAGTTTCCGCCAAGGTGTACCGACGCCGTCGCATCGTAGCGGGTGTGATGGCACTGCTAGTCATTGCCGCTTTAGTAGTTGGCGGATTCTTTGTCGCGGGATTGTTTGGTGCCAACGCCCAAGATGACGCCCAGAGCGGTGTGGCGGGGGGTGGCAGTACCGGGCAAGCCAAGCCGCCGGCCAAGCTGGGCACACCGCCGTCGGCCGTGTGCGACGAGGCCGGGATCAAGGTCAGCGCAAGTGCGGATAAGCCAAGCTACGCCGGCGAAGAGAAGCCTGTTTTGACCTTGCAGGTGACTAATTCTGGGAAGGCCCATTGTGATATTAACGTGGGCACGAGCCAAATGGAATTCGTGATCACCAGCGGTGACGACATTATTTTCAACTCCAAATTTTGCCAAACAGAAGCCACAGATTTGGTCAAAAATCTGGCCCCGGGCGCATCGGAGAAAGCCAATATGGTGTGGAACCTAAACCGCACTGCACCGGAGTGCGCCAAGGTGGTTTCCGAGCCAGGGCGGGGCGGGGCCACTTACGCCCTCGTGGCGACGTTAGGGAAATGGTCAAGCCAGAAGGTCACGTTCACTTTGCAGTAGCTGAACTGGCGGCCGGTGGCTGTTAGAGGAAACGGTCCAAGAGGCTGGCTTCGGCGATGCGGGAGAGGCCTTCGCGCACATTGCGGGCCCGAAGTTCTCCAATGCCATCGACCATCATGAGCTCGTCAATTGTGGCCGCCATCAAGTTCTGCAGGCCGCCAAAGTGGTCAACGAGGCGTCCGGCGATGGCGCCCGGGACGGCTTTGAGACCCGAGACTAGGCGGTAGCCGCGCGGCTGAATGATGGCATCGATAGAATCATGGCCAGTGATCAGGCCAACCACGCCAGCAATCAAGCTCAGGTCAATGAGATCAGCCTGATCGATCTCCTGCAGGGCAGCGACAGCTGCATCAACATCTGTTGTTTCGGGGTCGGTGTAATCGCGGATCACCATGTCGGCGCCGGAGCCGCGCGTGGTGGAAAGCTCTTCCAGCTGGAGGGACAGCAATCGTCCGTCAACACCGAGTTCCAGAACGTACTGGGCGATTTCTTCGGAAATACGGCGGACCATCTCGTGACGCTGCAATGTGACAGCCACGTCGCGGACCGTGACCATGGCCTCGATTTCAAGTGCCGACAATGAACTGGTCACCTGATCCAGCCGGGCCCGGTAACGCTCCAAAGTGGCCAAGGCTTGGTTGGCGCGGGCCAGAACCTTTTCTGAGCCTTCCAGCACGTAGCGCAGGCCGTCAACGTAGAGGGCAATGATCTGCATTGATTGGCTGACAGAAACTACCGGGACACCTGTTTGAATGGCGACTCGTTCAGCTGTGCGGTGCCGGGTTCCGGACTCTTGGGTTTCAATGCTGGGGTCTGGAACCAGTTGAACGGCTGCCCGGATGATCTTGGTGACGTCCTTGTCGCAGACTATGGCACCGTCCATTTTGGCCAGCTCACGAAGACTCGTGGGGGCAAAATCAATACCAATCTCAAAACCGCCGGAGCACAGGCTCTCAATGGTTCTATCATTTCCGAGCACAATGAGCGCTCCCGTGCGACCTCGAAGAATGCGTTCCAAACCATCACGCAGCGGAGTTCCTGGCGCGACACGGGCAAGCGTGGCTTTCAAGGCCTCTTCGGGGCTGCGAATCATGGGCGGTTCCTTCTTTTCAAGCGCGGGAATCCGCACAAGTCACTGTCCCTATAGTACGTGGCCTTATACACCTTTCTGGCTCACAGAGCCTCCGGACGCGCGCATCTTGACCGATCCGTGTCATTGAGAGTCCTAAAGCTCCTAAAGGTGCAGTAGCAGCTCCGTTGCCTCGGCAATGTGCTCGATCTCCTTCACCGTAAAATCCGGGGGTATGGGGCCAGGACCGGCGGTACTTTGCGGCACCAGCGCGTGCGTGTAACCCAAACGGCTGGCCTCCTGGATACGCTGATTAATCCCCGGTACCGGCCGCACCTCGCCAGCCAGCCCCACCTCACCAAAGGCAACCATCTTGGGGTGGACAATCTTGTTGGTCTTGGCAGAAACGATGGAAAGCGCCACCGCCAGATCCATAGCCGGTTCACTCAGCCGAGCTCCGCCCACCGTGGCGACAAAACTGTCGTCAGCGTCCAAGCGCAACCCGGCCCGCTGCTGGAGGACGGCTAAAAGCATACCGACCCGGGTGGAGTCCAAACCGCTGACCGTGCGCCGTGGCTGTGAGCCCAGAGCCGGCGTCAATAGTGCCTGCACTTCGGCGAGCAAGGGCCGGCGCCCTTCCATAGTGACGGTGATGCAGGTTCCGGAAACGGGTTGTGAGGTACGGGAAGTGAAAAGACCGCTGGGATCGGCCAGCCCCTCGATGCCGGTGTCCGTCAAGTCGAAGCAGCCCACCTCATCGGTTTGCCCGTACCGATTCTTCACGGCACGCAACAGACGCAGGCGGGAGTGGCGTTCGCCGTCAAACTGGCAGACTACGTCCACTAAATGCTCCAGTAGACGGGGCCCGGCGATGGAACCGTCCTTGGTCACATGACCTACGAGGAGTGTGGTCATGTTGAGGCGCTTGGCGGCGGCGATGAGAGAAGCCGCCACCTCTCGAACCTGCGAGACCCCACCAGCCGCGCCGTCCACCATGGCGCTACTGAATGTTTGCACCGAATCCACGATTAGCAAGGCCGGCTGCACAGATTCAACCTGACCCAGCGCGGTGCCAAGGTCCGTCTCGGCGCCTAGATACAGGGTGTCCGCCACGGCGCCAATGCGCTCGGCCCGCAACTTGACCTGAGCCGCTGATTCTTCACCCGTCAAATACAGCACCTTCTGCGGTGCCTGGCCGTGGTCATTACGAGCAAACTTTGCGGCCACATCCAGCAACAGCGTGGACTTGCCGACGCCGGGTTCCCCTGCCAGCAAGATGACAGCACCGGGCACCATGCCGCCACCCAGGACGCGGTCCAGTTCGGGTATGCCCGTTAGATTGTGGGCGGCTTGGGACGCGTCGACCTCCGAGATCAGCTGTGCCGGTCGCACCACAGTAGTGGCAGCGGTGGTCCTGACGGTGACAGTGCCGATCTCTTCCAAGGTGCCCCAGGCCTGGCATTCACCACAGCGCCCCACCCATTTGACGGCTGTCCAGCCGCATTCTGTGCAGCGGAAGTTCTGCCCCGAGTTTGTTTTTGCGTTCTTTGTAGCCATGGTTCCACCCTACTGCCGGGTACCGACACCGGGCTGCTGGATACTAGGGGGCGCCCTGGGCGCGACGGGGCACATGGGTGAGGTGTCCGGCGTCGAACTTTCCGGAAAGGCTACAGATCTGGCAGCACGGAGCGGGCCTCAGAAGGCTCCATATCTGCAGCCTCCAACAGATCCACCATGAGGGTGCGGAATAGCAACACCACCGTCTCGCCCTCCATGCGCGTGATTTCCAGTGCGGTGGGGTGCAGGCGGCTGGCGATATCGGCTAGCGCATCCCGGGCGTGACTCAGCGTTGAACGGGACTTCGTGTCAGAGAGGGCTGCGCCCAGCTCATCCACCGCGGAAGCGGTCTCGCTGAGAATATCGGCCAGATGCATGGATCCGGTGTCGGACAGCGCCGCATTGTTGATGACACTTGCCAGCCGCCGGGCCAGGACCCGGCTTGAACGCATGGCGTAATCCACCCGCACCATCAGCTTCGCCAGGCCCTCGACTTCATCGCGGTGGCGGCGGTACATGGGGGAGAGTCGGGCAATTTCGACGGAACCGTGTAGACCCTGACGCATGGCGTCAATGCGGGTTTGCTGGCCACGGGCACGGACCAGGGCATGCCATGCGGTGGTGGAGTCGTTGTAGGAAACCGCCGAGGCGCACTCTCGCAGGACGAGGGAGAGCTCGCTGAGGACTTCCTTGAGATCATCCTTGGGTTCACGGCGCGGGTCTCGGGGCAGGAGGAATGTGGCGGCCAAGGCGAAGCAGCCGCCCACAATAGCGTCGATGCTGCGCGTAAAGGGCCCGCCGGCCGGAATGGGAAGCAGCACGACAAGGAGAGATTGCAGGGCCAGCTGGGTGGTGAAAATGGCGCCGCTATCCAGGAACCTCGCCAACAGAATGGACAAGAAAAGCACTAGGAGTGCCTGCCAAATCCCGGCACCGAGCCAATGCAGCAAGAGATCGCCCACGGCGATGCCCAAGGTGCAGCCCAATCCGACTTCCAGCACTCGCCGCAGGCGCGGATCCCGCGAGAATCCCAACGCGACAATGGCGCTGGTAGCGGCAAATAGGGGCCCTTGGTGACCCAGCACCAACTCCGAGAAGTAGTATGCAGACACGGCGCAGATGGCAATAACCAAAGCTGGAAGGACAGAGTTGGCGCTCCGGCGCAGGCCCAAGCGGGCGCGCCGCTTCAGAAAAAGGACTGTTTCGGCAGAGCGGGTTGACGGTGCCTGGGCTGACTCTGGCATGGTGCCTAGTCTATGCGCGAAAAGCGGCCTCCCCGGTAGCGGCTATGTGCTGCTACCGGGGAGGCCGCTCTTTAGATTAGAACTGGATGCCCGTAGTTGGCGTGACTACTCCAGATCCTCGTTGAAGCGTGCCAGAACGCTTGCGAACTGACGGACCTCACTCACTTCCCACTGGGACAGCCGATCGAAGAGTTTTTGGCGGGTCGCCTCCTGTGCCAATTCGAAGCGTTCGTGTGCGGCTGGGGTCAGTGCCACAATCATCGCCCGCCCGTCGTCGGGATCTGGCGTACGGGTAATCAGTTCCAGCGCTTCCATCTGTTTCAGTATGCGGCTGACCACGGCCTTGTCGGCGTCCAGTACTTGAGCCAGGGTTAGCTGATGCACGGGGCCGCGATGCGAAAGCACCATCATGGCCGAAAAACCCATTGGCTTGAGTTCGGGATGGATGATTGCGGCCCGGGTGGCAATGCTCTTCCTGGCTCGGACCAGCATCGTTCCAATTTGCTGCTGGGCCGACTTGACGGCCTCAGCCATGTTTTCTTCGGCTACTTCTGTGGTGGCTGGGCTGGTGGATTCAGTACGCGGGGGGTCACTTGGCTCGCTGGGGGTGCTCACTTGCGCACCGTGAGATCTTCAGTGTTTGGGGTGATGGCCACGGACGCTTCGCTAACATCGACCAGTACCTGCTCGGCTTCCTGTACGAGAGAGACCGTGGTGGCTGCCTCGGCGTCGCTCTTGGCACGCTCTTCACGGGTCTGGCTACTCAGCTCCAAGTTGGGCAGGAACACAATGGCCAGGATTGTCAGAATGCTCAAGGGTGCAGCGATGAGGAAGACATGTCCCACGGCATCCCCGTAGGCCGATTCGATAATGACGCGTACGGATTCAGGCAGGCTGTGCACGGCCGGGATGTTGCCGCTGGCCAGGGCCGCGGCAATGTCCTTGCCCTTTTCGCCAAGTCCGGCGATGGTTGCCTGAAGCTCAGCGGATTTGCCGGCCAATAGCTCAGCGACCTTAGTAGCCATTAGGGCACCAAGGACCGAAACACCGATGGTGCCGCCCAAGGAACGGAAGAACGCAACGCCGGAGCTTGCCACGCCGATTTCCTTCGGGGTCACGGCGTTCTGGACGATCAGCACCAGGTTCTGCATGACCATGCCCAAGCCAGCGCCAAGGATGAACATGTAGACCGAAACCAGCACGAAGTTGGTGTCGTAGTGAATGGTGCTCAGGGTGAACAGGCCCACGAGCTGCAGGATTGAACCTGTCACCATGATGGCCTTCCACTTACCGTGCTTGGAGATCATGGCGCCGGCAATGGTGGAGATGATCAGCAGGCCGGCCATCATGGGGATGGTCATCAGGCCTGACTGGGTGGCATTGGCGCCACGGGCCAGCTGCATGTACTGGGCCAAGAAGACCGAGGTGCCGAACATGGACACGCCCACCGAGATGGAGGCGACCACAGACAAGGTGAAGGTGCTGTTCTTGAACATGGTCAGCGGCAGGATCGGCTCGGTGGACTTGAGTTCCACGAAAACGAAGGCGAGCAGGGCGACAACGGCGCCTACAACCATCAAGATGCTGGGTGTGCTGATCCAATCGAATTGGCTTCCAGCCAGCGTTACCCAGATCAGTAGTAGGGAGACGCCCGCTGTTAGAAGGACGATGCCCGCGTAGTCAATGGAAACCTTGCGCTTGGCCTGAACCGGCAGGCGCAGTGTCTTTTGGATCAAAATGATGGCCACGACGGCGAACGGCAGCGCTACGAAGAAGTTCCAGCGCCAGTTGATGGCATCTGTGATGAAGCCGCCAATGAGCGGGCCACCCACGGTGCCCAGGGCCATGACGGCGCCGAAGAGGCCCATGTACTTGCCGCGCTCGCGGGGAGAGATGATGTCCGCCATGACGATCTGAGTCAAGGCCGTCAAGCCACCCGCACCTAGACCTTGGAATACGCGCATGGTGATAAGCATCGAGGTGTCTTGTGAGAAGCCAGCAATGGCTGACGCTATGACGAAGATCAGCAAGGACAGTTGCAGGAGCAGCTTACGGTTGGTCAAGTCAGCGAGTTTGCCCCAAATGGGGGTGGAGATGGTGGTTGCCAGCAGCGTGGCGGTGACCACCCAGGTGTAAGAAGTCTGGCTGCCATTGAGATCGGAAATGATGACAGGAAGTGAGGTGGAGACAACAGTTCCGGCGAGGATCGAGACGAACATGCCCATGAGTAGGCCCGTCAGGGATTGCATCACCTGACGGTGTGTCATCCCCGAGGCGGTCAGCGCGGGAGCTGCCTTTGCGGTGGATATTTTCTGAGACAAAAAAGGCTCCATAAAAAGTGAGTAAATGGTTGATTGATATCAACTATATATATGTAGTTGTCCTTGAGCAACTACTTTTTGTGTGAGCTGAATCAAGTTCACATCGGCAGGCTGGGCGATCATGCCTCAAAATGTCCGGAAAGTGACCGACGTCGCACATGATTTCGCAGAATCCCTAAATCGTTAACCCTCCGTTCACCTAAGCGGGGCCATGGCTTCACTTGAGCCTCCTATTCTCGAAGAGTAATGAACAGGCAATGCAACCCATCGAAGAGGTAAAAGCGTGAAGGCACTTCACATTGGCCGCGTGGCAGCAGTACTCACCGTCGGCGCACTGGCACTTTCAGCATGCGGCACGGACAACGTCGTGACTCCGGCTGGCGACAGCACCTCGGCTAACGCCGGGCCCTCCGCTACCGGCACCTTGACCGGAACGGGTGCCAGCTCCATCTCCGCAGCCATGGACGCCTGGAAGGCTGGCTTCGAGTCTACGAACTCCGACGCCAAGATCCAGTACTCTCCCGAAGGCTCGGGCGCAGGCCGCAAGGCACTCATTGCAGGCGCAGTTCAGTTTGCTGGCTCCGACGCATACTTGAAGGACGAAGAAATGGTCTCGGCCCAGGAAAAGTGCGGTCCCGAAGGCGCCATCAACATCCCTTGGTACATTTCCCCGATCGCTGTGGCGTTCAACGTAGAAGGCGTCAAGGAGCTCAAGCTCGACGCCGACACCATCGCCAAGATCTTCCGCGGCGACATCAAGAACTGGAACGACGCCGCCATCAAGGCTGCCAACCCGGACGCTACTCTGCCGGACCTAGCCATCACCCCCGTGCACCGCTCGGATAACTCGGGCACCACCGAGAACTTCACCGACTACTTGGCAGCAGCTGCTTCCACGGTCTGGACCGACGAGAAGTCAGGCGACTGGCCCACAGCACTTCCGGGTGAAAACGCTAAGGGCACCTCAGGTGTTGTCAAGACTGTTACCGAGACCGCTGGCGCCGTCACCTACGCTGATGACTCAGCCGTAACCGAAGCCCTGGGCAAGGTGGCGCTGAAGGTTGGCGAGTCATTCGTTCCCGTCAGCTCAGAAGCTGCCGCCGCAGCAGTTGACGCCGCAGCCGTCGTTGAGGGCCGCTCGGCCAACGACCTTTCGCTGAAGCTGGACCGTGCTACGACCGCTGATGGCGCCTACCCGGCCATCCTTGTTTCTTACGGTCTCTTCTGCGCTTCCTACCCTGATCAGGAGACCGCCGATCTGGTCAAGGCTTTTGGTAGCTTTGTCCTGAGCGATGAGGGTCAGAAGCAGTCGGCAGACGCCGCCAAGAGCGCGCCCCTGTCAGCTGAATTGGCTGCAAAGGCCCAAGCTTCAATTGATTCCATTACTGTAGCCAAGTAAGCATCAGCAACTAAGTTTCAATAGAAAGTACTAGATTGTCCACCACAAAGCTCGTACCCAAAGCGGGAGCTGGGCATGCCGGGACAGGCCGCATCGGAGATAAAGTATTCTCCGGTGCGGCTTTGGCCGCCGGTGCGCTCATCGTTGCCGTGCTGTTTGCCGTGGCATTGTTCCTCATTGTTCAGGCACTGCCGACCTTTGGCGCGGCGTCTGCGGACATCACCGGAGGTGAGGGGTTCTTCTCCTACATCTTCCCGATTGTCATTGGCACCCTGATTGCCGCCACGATCGCCTTGCTTATTGCTACTCCCATCGGAGTGGCGGTGGCGTTGTTCATCTCGCATTACGCTCCACGCAATCTGGCTCGTGTTCTGGGCTATGTGGTGGACCTGCTAGCTGCCATTCCCTCGGTTATTTACGGTGCCTGGGGTGCGAGCTTTCTGGCCTCCTCGCTCAAGGGGCCGTACGCCTGGCTGGCCGAAAATGCTGGCTGGATTCCCATTTTCGCCGGACCTGCCTCTGGCACTGGAAAGACCATTTTGACCGCGGGCATAGTCTTGGCCGTCATGGTGCTTCCCATCATTGCCTCATTGACTCGGGAGATTTTCCTGCAAGCACCCATGCTGCACCAAGAAGCGGCGTTGGCATTAGGGGCAACCCGGTGGGAAATGATCCGTATGGCTGTTCTCCCCTTCGCCCGTGGCGGCATTATCAGCGCCGTCATGTTGGGCCTTGGCCGTGCCCTTGGTGAGACCATGGCGGTGGCACTGGTGCTTTCCTCCGGACCGCTGATCGCATCTTTGATCCGCTCCGGTAACCAAACCATCGCCGCCGAAATTGCCCTCAATTTCCCTGAGGCGTTCGGATTGCGCATGCATGAACTCATCGCCGCCGGTCTGGTGCTCTTCCTCATCACGCTGGTGGTCAACATGGTGGCCCGCGGGATCATCAACCGACACAAAGAATTCTCGGGAGCCAACTAATGGCCACGCTCATGACCGAACGCAAACGGTCCGCCCTCACCCGCGGCCGTCTGCCGCGCTACACCCCGTATGTGATTGCAGCGGCGGCCATCATTATCGCCGCCGCGCTCATGGCACTCATCGGCTTCAACACCTTTGGGTGGGGCGTACTCTCAGCTGTCTTGTTTGCAACAGGCAACGTCATCAGCTCAGCCCTGGTTGAAGGCCGCCGCAAGGCTGTCGACAAGCTGGCTACCTCCTTGGTTTACGGAGCCTTCCTGATCGCCTTGCTCCCGCTGGTGTCAGTGATCTGGACCGTTCTAGTCAATGGCGTCCCCGGCCTGCTGGCCCCCGGATTCCTCAGCAGTTCCATGAACGGTGTGACTGGCACCGTCGACAACGCCTCCGTTGCAAATGGCACACCCGTTGTCGGTGGCATCTACCATGCGCTGGTTGGCTCCGTGTTGATCACTCTCTGGGCCACTCTTATTTCAGTACCAGTGGGCCTGATGACCGCCATTTACTTGGTGGAATACGGTGCAGATAACAAGTTCTCCAAGGTCATCACCTTCCTGGTCGACGTTATGACGGGCATTCCCTCCATCGTCGCCGGCTTGTTCGCAGCAGCCTTCTTTGCCCTGATCATGGGGCCAGGTACCAAGACCGGGTTCGTGGCCGCCGTCGCACTGTCAGTGCTGATGATCCCCGTTGTGGTGCGCTCCAGCGAGGAAATGCTCAAGATTGTCCCCAATGAGCTGCGCGAGGCCGCTTACGCGCTGGGTGTGCGCAAGTGGCGGACCATCGCAAAGGTGGTCATTCCCACGGCGATCTCCGGCATTGCCTCCGGCGTCACCTTGGCCATTGCTCGCGTGATTGGTGAGACAGCCCCGTTGCTAGTTACCGCAGGATTCGCCAGCAGCATCAATATGAATGTTTTTGCTGGGTGGATGTCCTCGCTTCCCACTTTTATCTACACTCAGATCATGACGCCCACCTCGCCGTCGAACGCTGACCCCTCAACTCAGCGTGCCTGGGCCGCAGCCCTGCTGTTGATCATCCTTGTCATGCTTCTCAACCTTGGTGCCCGCCTGGTCGCGCGCATCTTTGCGCCGAAGACCGGCCGCTAAATTCTTCTGAACGGAATACCCACCATGTCAAAACGCATTGACGTTAGCGATCTGAACGTTTACTACAGCGACTTCCGCGCCGTTGAAGACGTCAACATCACCATCGAAGCAAAGTCCGTCACGGCCTTCATTGGCCCGTCAGGTTGTGGCAAGTCCACCTTCTTGCGCACCCTGAACCGCATGCACGAGGTCATCCCCGGTGCCCGCGTCGAGGGTAAGGTCCTGCTCGACGGCGACAACCTGTACGGCGAAGGTGTTGACCCGGTGACGGTCCGAAGCCAGATCGGGATGGTCTTCCAGCGCCCCAACCCGTTCCCCACCATGAGCATCCGCGACAACGTGCTGGCCGGCGTCAAGCTCAACAGCCGACGTATGCCGAAGTCCGACGCCGATATTCTCGTCGAGAAGTCCCTCCGTGGCGCCAACCTGTGGAACGAGGTCAAGGACCGCCTCGAGAAGCCCGGCTCCGGCCTCTCCGGTGGACAGCAGCAGCGCCTGTGCATTGCGCGCGCCATCGCCGTATCCCCGGACGTGATCCTGATGGATGAGCCCTGCTCCGCCCTGGACCCCATTTCCACGCTCGCCATCGAGGACCTCATCAATGAGCTCAAGGACGAGTACACAGTGGTCATCGTGACGCACAATATGCAGCAGGCCGCCCGCGTGTCCGACAAGACCGCATTCTTCAACATTGCCGGCACCGGTAAGCCCGGCAAGCTCATTGAGTACGCCGACACGGCCACCATCTTCAACAACCCGTCGGAGAAGTCCACCGAAGATTACGTCTCCGGTCGCTTCGGATAACAAGCGTTTCGTCCCGCTTGGGGGCACACGGGCGTTTGAGCTCCTCCCATCTACGACGCCGACCCTCACCTGTGCGGTGAGGGTCGGCGTCGTACTTGTTTAGGGCAATATAGCGTTGGCTGCCACCGCGTGTGTCCTTATGCGCCGGGCTGACCGCGGGTTCGGCGCATACTGAATTTCGTGTGTTCTCATGCGCTGGGCTGACCGCGGGTTCGGCGCATGTTGAATTTCGGGTGTCTTTATGTGCTGGACTGACCGCGGGTCTGGCGCATGCTAGCTTGTGCGCCAGATACGGAGCGAGTTCAGCGCATAAGGAAGACCGCGTATCGGGGACACGGGTGAGAAACCGCGAGTGAGGCAAACCTCGGCGCTTACCCCAGTGGCGAGAGGGCCAGGAAGAACAGCACTCCCAGAGCCACGCAAACCACAGGGGTGGCGATCCAGGCGCTGGCGATGCGGAGTAAAACCCGCCCGTTCGTGGCAGCGAAACGCTGATTCGCTCCGGCTCCCGCAATAGCTGCGGTGACCGCGTGTGTGGTTGACAGTGGCATGTGCAGCACAATCGCACCAATGAAAAGCAGCCCGGCACCAAGCATCTGGGCTACGGAGCCGCGCAAGGGATCGATTCGCACCAGGCGGTGGCCGAGGGTGTAGGAGATGCGCCAGCCCCCAAACAAGGTCCCCACGGCAAGCAGCACCGCAGTGAAAATCGGCACCCACAGCGGCAATTCGCCAGACCCAATCGTGCCGGCCGCCACGAGTGCCAACAAGACCACCGCTGTGGTGCGCTGGCCATCCTGCAACCCGTGCCCAAAAGCCACTGCTGCCCCCGCCACTGACTGAAGTTGTCGAGCACGCCGGTTGACTCGGTTCGGGGCCATATTCCGGGCCATCCAAGACGAGGGGTACACGGCGGCGAAACCCAGGATAAACGCCACCATCGGCGACAGGATCAGGGGTAGTAGCACCAGGGACCACATGGTGACATTGATGCCGTCAAGGGTGCGGTGCCCGATAAAGGCCGAGCCCAATGAGGCGCCTATCAAGGAACTGATCAGTGCATGCGTCGATGATGACGGAAACCCGCGCCACCACAGGAAAATACCCCACAAGGAGGCGGAAATGAGGGCCGCTAGGAGAAGGATCAGCCCGTCCTTGCCCTCGGGGACGATAAAAAGTTTGTCCGCAAAAATGCTTGTGAGGACCACGCTGGCCAGTGCGCCCAAACAGTTAAACAGAGCAGCCAGCAGCACCGCCACATTAGCCGTCAAGGCCCGGGTTCGCACCGAAAGAGCGACGGCGGCCGAGGCATCGCGGAAACCGTTCAGAAACGCAAAGACTGCGGCCGAGACGACCACGGCACCGAGCAGGAACGCGATCAATCTCAGGATTCCTTGACGATGATGCTGCCCACCTGGGTGGCGACTGTGCGCATTTGACGGCTGGCTGCTGCCAATTGGTCAGAGAGGCTGCGATATTTTGTAAACGTTGTGGCGCTGTGGGACTCCAGTAATTCTGCGACGACCACTCGGTGGGTGTGATCGGCTCGTTTTGCTAGCCGCAGCACCTCCAGCCAATAGTCCTCAAGGCTGTCTAGATCGTTGAGTGACTTCATTGCCGTGGAGGTCAGCTCCGCCTGACGGGCGAGGATTTCCAACTGATCGCTCATGCGGGTGGGAATGCGGTCAAGGACGTAGAGCCCGATCAGTTCACCTGCGCCGGTAAGAAACTCACTGGTTTCATTCAAGAGCTGGCCCAGCGTGTAGAGATCCTCGCGGGGGAGCGGGTTGATGAAGCTGGTACGCATGGTCGTCAGGAGAGTGGCGAAGTTTGCAGTTGATTCCGCTTCCTGCTTGCGTAGAGATTCTGTCAAAGGGCCGAAGCCAGACCGGCCTGCACCCAACAGCTCTGCCAGGGTTTGGGTACCAGCCAAGATCTGGTCTGACATTTGGGCCAGTGCCTGCAACCCTGCAGTCTCTTGGGGGAAAAGTCGCAACTTCACGGCGAGACCTTTGTTGTAGCGGATTGACAGGGAAAATCCGGGTATCTTTAGGGCAAAAAAGTGGTGCCGAACCGGGAGCGCCTCTCGGCACTAGGCCGCTCTAGGCGGCTATAAAAATGGAGCCCGGGGGTTCCACGGTTCGACACCGCCTTCAGTCTTCTACGTCCTGTCCCAGCTGTCAACCGCAGCGCTAACCGGGGGCAATTTTGGGGAGGAGTTTAGTCCAATTCACCCTTGCGCCACGAGGTGGCAGCGCCCTCGAGATCTTCTGCAGTTCGCACCAGTTGGTGGGCTTTTTTGGTCAGCGCCGAGGCATGCTCGGTGTGGGCGGCTTCACGTTCAGCAGCAAGGGTGGCCTGGCCCAATGCCACGACTCGGCAAAATGCCGCGGATCGGTCAAGCGCAACGTCGAAGTCGCCGTCGAACGCACCCGAAAGGATGGCATCCGCCATGACAGTGATTTCTTCAGCTCCGGGGGGCTCGGCAACTCCAGCTACGGCGTTGGCCACTTGGGCTCGCTGCTGTCCGGCGCGGAAGAACACGCTGATACCTTCGGGATCTTGCAATGTTGCGGCCCGCAGTGCGTAGAGACGCCACAGGGCGCCGGGTAGTGAGCGGGCGGGGCTGGCCGCCCACAATTCAGCGATGGCTTCTAGGCCCTGCTTATCCGCCAGTTTGACGAGACGCTTGGTGACGGCCGGATCGTTGCTTTCGCGTCCACCGCTGACGAGGGCGCGGGCAGCTAGGTGCGCCGCTTCAGAGACTCGGGCCGGATCGATGCCACCGGCGTAATTCTCAAAGTCTGCAGGTGAGAACGGCACCGGCTTGTGCGGGCGGGGGGCGTTGGTGGCTGGTCGATCATTCATGACACGACACTACCCCTCGCCGCCCGGCCGGGTCGAGAGAAGGGGGTGCGCGGACCAGCAAACTATCGCTGGCGCTAATTCTCATGCCTGCTGTCGGGAGCTATTCGTGTTGCGATTGCATTCTGGTGCGTGCTGTGCGGTAGTCTGATATGCGTCAACTTTTGCAGAGATGGAAACATTGCTGTGCTGGTTGCCGTTAGGTCGGGCCTTTAGCTCAGTTGGTAGAGCATCGGACTTTTAATCCGTGGGTCGCGGGTTCGAGCCCCGCAGGGCCCACCGACTTGAAAAATGCTGCTGTTTGACGGAAATGATGTGGATTAAACCATGTCGTAACCGTCAGGCAGCAGCATTTTTTGTTTTCTCTGCCGTTTCGCGGGTGCCGCTATATTTAGCTGATAGCTGATGGTGCCAGGTAGGTGCCGTCGGTCCACCTTAGAAGAGGATAAAGATGGCGAACCTGAATTTAGGACCTGATGAATATGTGGTTTTGAAGAGTGAGAAGGTTCTTCACGGTGGCAAGATCTCCGGATACACCGACGAGCTGATTCTGAGCAATAAGAACATCATCCTGATTTCGAAAGGGATGTTGGGAAATACTAAGGGCACTGAATACTTTCCGCTGAACACGATCAAGAATATTGATGGCAAGTCGCAGGCACTCGCATCTGGCCAAAAGTTGGACGTCTACTTCCTGAAGGGGCAGGATTCGTTTGGATTCGTCACCAAAAAAGAAGCAAAAAACTGGGCGAACAATATTTCAACTCTCCTCAACGGACCTGCATCGTTCGACTACGACCGGGACCGGACAATTCCGGGTGTTGCCTACGTTGCAGACACCCTCAAAGACAGCCTAGATACCTTCAAGGGTGCCTTCAGGCGAAAATAGGCCCACAATCTGTGTGTTTCCTCGCCCCGACGGCTTCAGGCAGGGCCATTCCGGCCCAGAGTCAATTCTTCCTGAACAACTTCTTCACACGCCGTGACGTTGGATCGACCCATACCTGTACGCCACGGAGGCGGCTGTTCCAAGTTTTTGGGCTGGGAAGATGAGGAAGACGCGGGAGTAACACCAGCGCCTTGAGCCGCATTCGAAGTGGCAAGATAGTTCTATGACTATCCATGCCCCCGCACTTGCCCTGACCATCGCCGGCTCCGAAGCGACTGGCGGTGCCGGCGCCCAAGCCGATCTGAAGACTTTTCAGGAACTGGGCGTCTTTGGCATTGTGAACCTGACATGCATTGTTTCCTTTGACCCCAAGGACAACTGGAACCACCGTTTTGTGCCGGTGGAACAGCACGTCATTGCTGATCAGTTGGAAGCTACGACGGCGGCCTATGGTGCCGCTTCTGGGGCACCCACCACGCTGGATACGGTCAAGATTGGCATGATGGGCAGCCCCGCCACGATCACCACCGTGGAGACCGGACTCAAGGCTGCGGGGTTCAAAAATGTGGTGCTGGACCCGGTGCTGATCTGCAAGGGCCAAGAGCCCGGCCACGCACTGGACACGGATCAGGCGCTGAAGGCCCAGATTCTGCCGCTGGCAACTTTCGTCACCCCCAACCACTTCGAAGCCGAGTCTCTCTCAGGCCTGAAAATCAACACTGTTGACGACCTCAAGGATGCTGCCCGCAAGATCCACGAACTCTCCGGGGCAGTGGTACTAGCTAAGGGTGGGGTGCGGCTGGAAGGCGATGACGCCGTCGATGTTTTCTTTGATGGAGAAACACTGGAAGTACTCTCCGCGCCGAAGGTTGGCGACGTAGCCGTTTCAGGTGCCGGCTGCTCACTCGCCGCAGCCGTGACGGCCGAACTTGCCAAGGGTGCAACCCCGCTCGAGGCGGCCCGGACCGCCAAGGCTTTTGTCACCGAGGGCATCAAGAACCGTGTGACTTCGGGTGCGCCGTTCACCGCTTTGTGGCAGGGTGGCGGGCGCTCCTAAGTAGGGCTCTTGGGGAGATGGAAACCGGGGAACGGCCAACTGTTGCCACGGCCTGCCCGGTGTGCCAAGCTCACTTTATGAGTGTCAACGAAGCCTTGGAATCTGACCCTTTCGACGCCACCGTGCGCATGAGCCGCAATGACGCTCTGCACCGTTATGAGCTGTTCTCAGCGGAGGAGTTGGCCGTGACCATCACCTTCGCGGACCTGCCCGGCCATATTGATCTGCTCCATACCGCAGGTGAGCCCGGTTTTGAGGGCAAGGGTTTGGCCAAGGTCTTAGCTCGCTACGCCTTGGATGATGTGGTGGCCTCCGGCAAACGCATCATCCCACACTGCAGTTACGTGGCTCGGTTCCTGGCCAAAAACCCGGAACCGTACTTGCAGTACACCGATTTCCCTGCTTCTCCTGAGGGCGCCTAGATGGACCGCCCCGTAGCCCTGATCACCGGCGCAACGTCCGGGCTGGGTGCTGAGTTCGCCCAGCAGCTTGGCCGCGCGCAGCATGATTTGGTGCTGGTCTCCCGTGATGCGGCCCGGCTCGAGGCCAAGGCTGTACGCCTGCGCACAGACTTTGGTATTGACGTTGAGATCCTGCCTGCTGACCTCATAACGGACGACGGCGTAGCTTCCGTCAGTGCCCGGCTGGCGGACCCGGCGCGTCCAGTCGCGGTGCTGGTTAACAACGCCGGGTTCAGTCTGCTGAAGGCGTTTGAAAGAAACACCATTGCGGAGGAAGCCGCGCACTTACGCATCTTGGCCCAGACCCCCATGGAACTCACCCACGCCGTCCTGCCAGGGATGCTGGAGCGCGGTGCCGGACGCATCATCAACGTCTCAAGCGTCTCAGCGTTCATTCCGCGTGGCACCTACGGGGCGGCCAAAGCATGGGGCGTGAGCTTTAGCCGTTTCGCTAATCTGCGCTACGGCCCTCGCGGCGTAAAGGTGACCGCCGTGTGCCCCGGATTTGTCCACACCGAATTCCACCAGCGCATGGGCGCCGATATGGGCGGCGTCAAGCCGTGGATGTGGCTCAACGCTGACCGTGTGGTGCGTGAAGGCCTGGCCGATAACGCCGCAGGCAAATCGGTGTCAATCCCGTCCAAGCGCTACGCCACCCTCATGGCGCTGGCCAAGCTGGTCCCGGACCGCTTGTCCGCCGCAGCAGGTAACCGGGGGCGCTAACAAAAATCGTCGGCGGTGAACTCCTTGGGTAGGTTCAGCTACACCGGAGCTCAGGCCTCAGAATCCGGGCGTCCCACAGTGACGGGAATCCCGGCACCGGGGGTGGGCGGCTCATAGGATTCGTCGAAGGGCAGGTAATCCATGTCCAACAGCGGGTTTTCGTCCTGCGACTTCACCAGTTCCCGTGCTTCCTCCACGGTGGCCACACTTGGCATGGAACCAGGCAGATGCTTCTGTGCAGATTCACGCAGGAAGTAGATACCCACAACACCAATGGCTGAGGTCAGCATCAGGTAGTAGGCGGGCATCAGTTCGTTACCGGTGGCGGTGATCAGGGCCTTCATGATGAACGGTGCCGTACCGCCAAAGATCGCCACAGCAAAGTTATATGAGATTCCCATGCCGCCATAGCGGCTGGACGTGGGGAACAACGCAGGCAGAGCTGATGCCAGGTTGGACACATAGAACGTCACTGGGAACGCGATCAATGCCAGTCCAAGCATGGTGGACCAGACCGGGCCCATGCCAATCAGCATGAAGGCTGGCAGGGCCAGGACTACGGTGCTGATGGCGCCGACCCACAGCACAGGACGGCGGCCAATACGATCGGAGAGCCGTCCGGCCAGCGGTATGCACACGGCCATGGCGACCAAGATGGGGATGGTGAGTATGGTTCCGTGCACCTCGTCGTAACCCATGGAATCGGTCAAATACGTCGGCATATAGGAGGTGAGAGCGTAGCCTGCGGTGTTGGCCGCTGCCACAAGGATCATGGCAAGCAGCACTTGGCGCCAGTAGACCTTCACCAGATGTACTGGGCCGTTTGAGGTGTCCTCGTCGCTGGCTGCAGCTGACTTCGATGCTTCTTCATTAGCATCCAGCGTGGCTTGGAACTGGGGTGACTCCTCGATCTTCATGCGGAAGTAGATCGCGATCAGGCCCAAGGGTCCTGCAATGAGGAATGGAATACGCCAACCCCACTGTTCCATGGCCTCTTGACCAAGGGTCAGTTGGAGTACGGAGACTAGCGCGGCACCGATGGCGAAGCCCATGTAACTTCCCAAGTCCAAGATGCTGGCAAAGTAGCCACGGCGCTTATCCGGAGCGTATTCGCTCACAAAAGTGGTGGCTCCGGCGTACTCGCCACCGGTAGAGAAACCCTGCACCAGTTTGAGCAACACCAGCAGGGCCGCAGCCCAAATACCGATCTGGGAGTACCCGGGCAGGAGTCCAACTGCAAACGTTGAAGCAGCCATGACCATCAAGGTCGCGGCGAGCACCTTCTGGCGCCCGATCTTATCGCCGAGCCAGCCAAAGAACACCCCGCCAAGCGGGCGCGCCACGAAGGTGGCCGCGAACGTTCCTAGCAGGAACAAAGTTTGAACGTCAGGGTCTGCCTCAGGCAGAAAGACCGGTCCCATGGTGCCGATCAAGTATCCGAAGACCCCGACGTCGTACCATTCCATGGTGTTTCCAACAACGGTGCCGCCCAACGCCTTTTTGAGCATGGGGCCGTCGACAACATTTACATCGTCTACGCCGAGTCTACGTTTTTTTAGTTTGGGCAAACGAGGCTTCTTGAGCTTCGTTTGCCGGTGATCTGCGGTGTCCTTAACACCTGAATCCGGTTGAGTCATGCTTCGGTCTATGGGCATTTGTTTATCCCCTCAAGGAGTTCATTTGCTTGCGACTTTCTGCTGCATCGCTACGGGCAGACCTAAAATTCTAGCAGACGGGCCATTTTCGCCCCTTAGGCGGGGTCCTGTCAAGCATGAAAAACCCCGTCATTGCTACCCCAAAAGGGTGCAATGACGGGGTATCTAATACTGGGAGGGCTTGGGGGGCTAAGCGTCGTGGTTTGTCTCAAGAATGGCCACCAAAGAATCCAAGGCGGCGCCTGCGGAGTCGTCGTCGGTGCGCAGCACAACGACTTCGCCGAACTCTATGCCTAGGCTCATCAACGCGAGCATACTGTCGGCGTCCACCGCGTCCTCGACGGAATCATTCACGCGCGCAATGGTCACTTCGGCGTCGAGCTCACCGGCAGCCTCGGCAAAGATCGATGCCGGGCGGGCGTGCAGTCCAACAGTGCTGGCAATGGCGGCGGTGCGTTCAATCATGGTTTTCTCCTCAAACAGGTAATGAATAAAGCAAATACTTAATAAAAATCGTTTAGAGTCCCAGCTCGGTGAGGGCTGGCAGCCCGGCCCTCACCAGCTCACGGGCCTCGGCAGCGGAGGAAGCCCCCACAGCCCGGTACGCCAAGACTTTAGCCTCCGCGAGCGAAACGGTGCGCAGCACGGCCGCCACGGCCGCCAGGGCTCGCGGCGTCATGGACAAGGAACTGACCCCAAGACCTACAAGGACGACGGCGAGAGCCGGGTCCGCGGCCGACTCCCCGCACACGCCAACCGGTTTGGGTGCCGAAGTCTCCAGCGATGCGGAGTGTTTAGCCTGCTCCACAGCTCCTTCGACAGTTGCCTGGATGAGGGCCAGCACGGCCGGCTGCCACGGATCGTTCAAAGCGGCCAGAGGTCCCAGTTGCCGGTCGGCGGCCATGGCGTATTGGGTCAAGTCATTGGTGCCCAAGCTGGCAAATTCGACGTGGTTCAGAATATGCCGGGAGGTGAGGGCTGCTGAAGGGACCTCCACCATGACCCCCGGAACGCGCAGTCCGGCTGCAGTGCACAGCGCGGCGAAGTCAGTGGCCTCGGCCGGGGTTGAAATCATCGGTGCCATGACCCAAACCTCGGCCTGAGTCGACCCAGCGGCATCGGCAATGGCAGCCAGTTGGCGGGCCAGAACACCTGGGGTGGTCAAATCTGTGCGGTAACCACGCACACCCAGGGCAGGGTTTGGCTCGGTGGTATCAGTGAGGAATGGCAGTGGTTTATCAGCGCCAGCATCGAGCGTGCGTACAACAACTTTCTTGCCCGGGAAAGCCTCGAAGACACCCTTGTAGGCGGCCACCTGATCCTCGTGGCTTGGCTCGGTGCTGTTGCCTAGGAAGCAGAACTCTGTGCGCAGCAGACCCACCCCCTGGGCGTTGGCTGCGGCAGCCTCCTGAGCATCTTTAGCTCCGCCAACATTGGCCAGCAAGGGGATCAGCGTACCGTCGGCCAGCTGTCCCACACCGTCAAAGACGTCCAATAGCGAGGCCTTTTCCTTCCATACAGCGACAGCAGCATGTTCGGTATCTGCCGGTTCAGTACTCACAGTCCCGGCAGAGCCATCCACAAAGACCACGGCTCCGTCGGCAATTCCAAGCACGCCAGCCGCGGCAACAACAGCTGGCAGCCCTAGGCTGCGAGCAATGATGGCGGTGTGGGACTGCGGCCCGCCGCCTGCCGTGACCAGCGCAATGACCTTTGTTGGATCAAGGGTGGCTGTGTCAGCAGGGGCGAGGTCCTCGGCAACCAGAATGAACGGTTCGGCGGAATCAGGGATTTCCGGTGCAGGCACACCGCGCAACACAGCAACAATACGCGAACGCACATCCAACACATCGTGGGAGCGTTCGGCCATGTAGCCGCCCAAGTTGGTGAGCATGGCCGCAACCGAATCGCCGGCTTCCCAGATGGCCCGCTCAGCTGAGATGCCAGTCTTGACCAACTTGATGGCGGCCTTGATCAGCATGGGATCTGTAGCCATAAGTGCTGTGGCTTCAAGGACCTCTTTGCCAGCTCCTTCAGCCCGACCAGCACGCTCAAGGAGCTGTTCTTTCACATGTGCCCCGGCAGCCTTGAGGGATGCAGCGGCAGCCTCGGCCGTCGTCGAACTCTCCAACTTTTCACCAGCGGGGGGCTCGGTTAGGGCTGCCGGCATGTGCCGGACCGGGCCAATGACTCGGCCGCGAAAGACTCCGACTCCAACAAAGTTCTGCACAGTAGCTCCTTCGACAATCATGAGCAGGTCCTAGGCGGCCTGGGTGGCAGGCTGCGTTGCTGCAAGGGTATCAACCGGCTTGCGAACAGCCCAACGTTTCAGCGCCACGACTGCCAGCGCGGCTACCACGGTGCCAACCGCAATGGATACGGCGAACATGGCCAAGTTACCGATAGCGAAGAAGACGAAGAAACCGCCGTGGGGGGCCTGCGAGGTCACGTGGAAGGCCATGGTCATGGCGCCAGTGACAGCGCCGCCCAGCATGGAGGCCGGGATGACGCGAAGGGGATCGGCCGCGGCGAACGGGATGGCACCTTCAGAGATGAATGATGCGCCCAGCAACCATGCGGCCTTGCCATTTTCACGCTCCGCCAGTGAGAAACGCTTCTTGTCGATGGTGGTGGCCAACGCCATGGCCAGTGGGGGAACCATGCCTGCAGCCATAACCGTGGCCATGATTTCCCACGGAGCCTGGGCCGCAATGCTGCCAGCGCCCAGTCCGGCCACTGCGAACGAGTAAGCCACCTTGTTGACGGGACCACCCAGGTCGAAGCACATCATGAGGCCCAAAATGATACCCAGCACGACGGCGGATGCACCCGTCATGCCTGTCAGCCAACTGTTCAATGCCACTGTGAGCGAAGCAATGGGTGCGCCGAGGAACAAGAGCATGGCGCCGGAGGCGATGATGGAGCCCAGCAGCGGGATGATGACCACAGGCATGAGGCCGCGCAGCCAGCGCGGGACCTTCCAACTGCCGATCCAGTACGCGGCAAGACCGGCCAGGATGCCGCCCACCAGCCCGCCGAGGAAACCGGCGTCCATGAATACGGCAACAGCTCCGGCCGTGAAACCGGGTGCAATGCCGGGCCTGTCGGCTATGCCGAAGGCAATGTAGCCGGCAAGGGCGGGGACCAGGAAGGCCATGGACAGGCCACCAATTTTGAAGGCCACGGCACCCAAATACGCCCCGAGGGGGCCCATCGCTTGCTCAGGGTATTCGGTGGGCAGGTTCGCCAGGCTATTGCCGGTGAGTATTTGGTCCGCGAAGTCTGGAATTTGGAAACCGCCCAGCAGGAAGCCGAGTGCGATCAGCAAACCGCCACCAGCCACGAACGGAATCATGTAGCTGACGCCGGTCAGCAGGACCTTCTTGATTTTGGCGCCGAGGCTTTCGCCCGAGGCCTGAGCCCTGTTCTCTGCATTCTCTTCGGCACCGAAATGCGGCACGCGGTGGGCATTCGGGTTGTCGGAGGCGGCAATTGCTTCTTGGATCATTTTGGCGGGCTCGTCGATTCCACGCTTCACAGGGGAGCTGACGAGAGGTTTGCCGGCAAAACGTTCTTTCCCGCGAACATCCACATCAACAGCAAAGATCACGGCGTCTGCGGCGGCGATCACGGCCGGATCCAGCGGAGTAACAGCTCCGGAACCCTGTGTCTCCACTTGCAGGTCAACGCCGGCTTCCTGGGCGGCTAGAACCAGAGAATCGGCGGCCATGTAGGTGTGTGCAATGCCGGTGGGGCAAGCCGTCACAGCAACAATCCGCTTTTGGCGGGTTGCGGGTGCTCGGTGGGCGGCGGCGGCGTCGGGGTCGGCGGCGGCGCTGGAGTCGCTGGATCCGGCTGCGGCGTGCGCGCCCGGAGCCGGTGTTGCAGCGGCCTGTTTGGGCTTGTCCTTCAGTGCGTCTTCGACCAAGGCCACGATTTCTGCAGGCGATTTTGCTGCGCGCAGAGCTGCGGTGAAGTCCTTCTTAATGAGGGAGCGCGCCAGTTTGGAGAGCAGCTTGAGGTGTTCGTTATCGGCGCCTGCGGGGGCTGCGATGAAGAAGATGATGTCGGCTGGGCCGTCCTTGGCACCAAAGTCAACAGCCGGGGTCAGGCGTGCCATGGCGAGGGTCGGTTCCAGCACAGCCTCGGAGCGGCAATGCGGGATGGCGATGCCGCCCGGGACCCCGGTTGCGGTCTTTTGTTCGCGGGCGAGGGCGTCGGCGAATAGGCCTTCTACCTCGGAGGCGCGGCCAGTTTTAGCAATAAGCTCGGCCAAATTACGGATGACCGAGGTGGTGTCGGTGCCGAGATTGGCGTCAAGAAGCACCAGATCATCGTTGATGAGGGTTGTCATGTCAGTTCTCTTCAGCTGAGGCCAGCACCGTCACGGTGACGGTTCCGGGGGTTGTTTGTGCGAGGGAGGGAACCATGGTTCCTGGGAGGGAAGCTGCGGCCGCGCCATGCGCCACTGCTTGCTGCAGGCATGCTTCAGGGGAGTCCCCGCGAAGCGTGGCCAACAGATATCCGGACAGTGCGGAGTCACCCGCACCGACGGTGCTTTTTGCCTTAATAGCGGGACCGCGGCCATGGAAGCTTCCGTGGCTGGTAGTCAAAACTGCGCCCTTTGAACCGAGCGTTGCCAGAATGGCACCAACACCGTTCTTAAGCAGGGTGGCGGAAGCGGCTGCGGCTGCGCCCGGATCTGCCTCCAGTTCGGGTCCGGTGGAGAGACCAGTCAACTCGGCCAATTCTTCGCCGTTGGGCTTGAGTAGATCAGGGGCCGCGTGCAGGCACTCCTTGAGGGGGGCGCCTGAGGAATCAACGGCGATGCGCGGGGCCCGCGAACCATGCGCAGCGCGGACCGCCTCAATCACCAGCGCATAGAAATCACTCGGTACCCCCGGCGGAAGTGAGCCGGCCAGCACGAGCCAGCCCGCGCCGTCGGACTTCTCTACGGTGAGTGCTAAGAGCTCGTCGATCTGGGTCGAGGTGAGGACAGGGCCGGGCTCGTTGACCTTGGTGGTGGTGCCGTCGGGCTCGGTGATGGCAACGTTGCTGCGCAGGGGCGCCCCGATCGGCATGGCTAGGTACGGGATGTGCTCGATTTCCAAGGCCAGGACGACGGCGTCATTTGCATCCCCGGGCAACAGCGCCAGAGCCTCGATTCCAGATGCGGAGAGGGCCCGGACAATGTTCACGCCCTTGCCGCCGGGATGCGCTGAGGTGGCCGTTGCGCGCTGTACCTCGCCGCGCTGTAACGCAGCGCCCAGATCGATGGTGCGGTCCAGGCTGGGGTTGGGAGTCAGAGTGAGGATCATGCGATCACGACCTGGACGTCGGCTGCGGCCAAGGCGGCGGCAAGCTCCCCGGAGGGCGTTGTGGTGGTCACTAAAATATCGATCTCCTCGAGGGTTGCGAAGCGGACAAGTGTTTCGGTGCCGAGTTTGGAAGCGTCAGCCAATGCCACAACCTGCCGGGCCGCTTTCACCATTGCTGTTTTTGTGGCTGCTTCGACAGGATCTGGAGTGCTCAAGCCAAAGCTGGCGTGGATGCCGTTGGTGCCGATGAAGGCGATGTCGGGGCGCAGTGCGCCGAGCTGTTCTGTGGCTCGAGCTCCGACGACGGCGCTGGTCAGGGCCCGGACGCGGCCGCCGACGATGTCTAGAAGGAGATGAGTGTTGGTGCTCAGCGTCCCGGCCATGGGCAGTGAATTGGTGATGACGAGCAGTTCATCGCCAGGGTTGGCAGGGGTCCATCTGGCCAAGCGCTCTGCCAGCGCCGCGGTGGTAGTGCCCGCATCCAGCAAGATCGAGGCCGATGGTGCTTGGGGGATCAGGGCCAGTGCCGCCGTGGCAATGCGCAGCTTCTCTTCCAAGTGCTGGCTCTGGCGTTCGCTCAAGCTGAGCTCTGAACGAGTCAAACGGTCCACGCTCACCGCGCCGCCATGCACGCGGCGCAGCATTCCCACTTCCTCGAGGGCAGCTAGATCGCGACGAACCGTCTCTTGGGTAATGGAAAACAGTTCTGCCAAGTCATTGACGCCCACCCTGCCTTGGGCCCTGACGAGTTCGGCGATCCTGCTCTGCCGTTCCTCCGCAAACATGTCATTTCCTTCCGGTGGTGGGCTGCCACCGTGTTGCGATGGCTAACCCGATCCCGTGATTCGAGTCACAGGATGCTGTTTCAGTTGACTTTATCTGTGTTTATCTTTGAATGTCAAGGTAATTCCCACATGAACACAGATTCGTGGGGTTGCTGAGCGGGTTTGTTAGAGATTTGGTGCGCTTGCCGCCCCTATCCGCCGCCCAGCCCCGGTGAGCCGTGAGGAATGGTCGCTTAGAGTGGCCAAAGTGACCATTCCTCACGGATCAACGGGGAATCTTGGGGAATCCTGGGAATGATCCCGATGCAGAAGACCGACGAGAGGATCGATCCGGACCCTGGTCAGGGCGACGGACGCGGTAGCCGTGTGAAGACGCCAGTAGATCCTGTGCAAGCGGGTAGTCTGACCGCATGGAAACTGTGATCTGGTCCCACTCGGAAGCCGAACGCGCAGGGAAACCGTTGCTGTTGATGCTGCATGGGTACGGTTCGGACGAATCCCGCATGAGTGAGGTGTTCAAGGACCTGCCGCGGGGAATCGTATGTGCTGCGCCGCGGGCGCCTATGGATATCTCTGGGGATTACGGCCGGTTTTTGCTGGACTATTTCCTGATCAATGACTTTGCCGAGGTGGTGGGTGCCGCCACGAAAGTCCTCGGGTGGCTGGATACCGAGATGGCCCGGCACAAGTTCAGCTCCGTCTCCGTGCTGGGTTTTTCGCAGGGCATGGCCATGGCAACCACCTTGATGAGACTGCGCCCGGACATGTTCACGGTAGTCGTGGGACTGTCAGGGTTTGCGCTGGACAATGAACTGCTCGCCACCATGGAGCCACTGGAACGTAAGCTGCCGTTTTTCTGGGGCCGAGATATAGCCGATCTCGTGATCAACTCCGACGCTACTGATTTCACCGCCCAATGGTTGGCTGCCAACACTGATCTGCAGCAGGCTCGCTACGAGGGCATGGGCCACGCCATGCGCGCGGACGAACTAGCCGATGTGTCCTCATTCTTGACGGCGAAAGTACCGGGCTCCTTCACACCGAGCAGTTAAGAGAACAACATGGCCGGGCAGGCAGACGGTTCTGAGTACGCCATTGGTCCGGGCGGAGCCATCACCCATCATGGGCGCAAAGCCTTCACCCTGCGCGAGGCGAGGAGTGCCGGCGCTACGCCTCGCCGGCACTCCTGTAGCGCTCGCAGGCTGACTCCGCACGGTGCACGGGTTTTTCCCAGAGTGAATCGCGGGGTGCTGTATGGATTGCCGGTTACCCTTGAGGTCTACTCTGGAAGCTACTAGCGAGCCACCAACGGTGAGGGGAAAACATGGCAAGAAAAGATCTCGACAAAATGGGGACGGGCCCCGGCTTCGCAAAGCAGGCTGGATCTGCGAATCCCGCCGTGAAAATAGCGGCGGGGGCGGCATTTGATAGCAACGGTAACCCGCGACCGGCGGTACATGGCATGCTGCTCAAAGCCGTGGAAGTGCAACGACCGCTGGTATTGGCCAATCTTCGCCGGCTACGCAAACGCTATCCGCACGCGACTGCTTTCGAGCTGAGTCAGCGTCTGGAGCGGGACTTCCTCTCCGGCATGGGTACCGGCGGTGCAGCCATCGGGGCCACCGCTATCATCCCCGGCATCGGCACCGTGGCGGCTTTGTCCATTTCCGCCGCAGCCACCGTGGTGTTTTTGGAAGCCACGGCGTTGTACGCGCAGTCGATCGCCGAACTTCATGGCGTGCGTCTACAGGATCCCGAGGCGGCTCAGGTCACGGTCATGGCCATTATTTTGGGCGAAGAAGGCCAAGTCATGCTGCAAGGTTTGACCGGGCACGCCCTCGGAACTGGCAAAAACCCCATGCAGGCATGGGGCAAAAATGTCAGCAAGAACGTTCCGCTCACCGCGATCAGAGGCATTCTGGCACCCATGCAGAAGCGATTCCTGAAGAAAATGGCCGTCCGGGGCGGCGCCTCCGTAATTGGCAAGGCGCTACCGTTTGGCATTGGTGCGGCTGTGGGTGGAGTGGGCAACTACATGATGGGCAAGGCCGTCATAGCCTCGGCCAACCGTGCCTTCGGCCCGGCGCCCATGATGATTCCGCAGGAATTGCTTGCTGAACTTGAATCCACTACCAAGCTCCCGAAGCCGCCCCAACCGCCTAGGGAACCCAAGCAGCTCAAGCCCGGCAAGATACCGAAGGCACCCAAGATACCGAAGGCTCCCAAACTGCCAAAGGGGCTCCGCTAGCCCAACACCAGCTAGGCGAGCCCGCTAGCCGAACACCAGCTAGCCGAGCGACCTACCCGAACACCAGTGTGGCCACAGCGAAGATGGCCAGACCTGCCAGGGAACCGACAACGGTGCCGTTGATGCGGATGAATTGCAGATCCTTGCCCACCTGAAGTTCGATCTTCTCGCTGGTCTCAACAGCGTCCCACCGTCCAACGGTCTCGGTGATCAGTGAGGTGATCTCGTGTTTGTACGTGCCTACGAGGTAGGCGGCGGCGTCGGCAATCCACTTGTTGACCTTGCCTGCTAGCTCCATGTCCGAGACCAACCGGCCCCCGAAATCGTGCACGGCCGAGGTGACCTTCAAACGCAGCTCTGATTGAGGGTCATCCACGGCATCGGTTAGCGCAGTCTTGATGGTTTCCCAGGTGCGGCCAGCCAATTCGCGAACTTCGGGATCTCCCAGAACCTGGGCTTTGATGCCTTCGGCCTTGGCGATCATGGCCGGATCATGCTGGAGCTCTTGGGCGAGGTCCTTCAAATAATTGTCGAGCTGCTGGCGGACCTCGTGGTGCGGATTGTCCTGGACTGCGCGGGCAAATTTGTAGATTTCCGCGTGGATCTTGTCCCCCACCAGGCCGTCAACGAAGACGGGAACCCAACTGGGGGAGCGGTCGGTCACCAGGCCTGAAATGGTGCTGTGGTTGGCCTGGATCCAGGTGGTGGACCGGTCAACGAGCAGGTCCACGAGCGAATGATGGTGGCCGTCGGCAAAGATTCGCTCGGCGAGCTTGCCCACGGGCGGTCCCCACGGTGGCTCCAATACATGTTTGCGAACCATGGCTTCGATGACGTCTTGGATGTCCTCGTCCTTCAGAACCGAGATGGCCCCGCGAAGGGCGGCAGCGCCCTCGGTAGTCACACGTTCGGCACTAGCCGGTTTGGATAGCCAGGTGCCCACCTTCTGGGCGATCTGTGTGGAGGCCAGTTTTGCTGAGACTACCTCTTCGGAAAGGAAGTTGGTTTCCACAAAGTCAGCGAGGGAAGCGCCAATCTCATCCTTGCGGTTGGGAATGATGGCGGTGTGCGGAATCTTGATCCCCATGGGGTATTTGAACAATGCAGTTACGGCAAACCAGTCGGCCAGCGCACCCACCATGCCGCCTTCGGCAGCGGCCCGGACATAGGCCAACCAGGGAAAGCGGGGCTGCAGGGCAAAGGCGAAACAGAACACCACAGCCATGAACAGCAGCAGTCCCAGCGCAATATTCTTCATACGTTTAAGCGCTGCGGCCTTCTGTACGTCCGGTTGCGGAGGTGGAACTGACTGCTCGAGCCTTAGTGTTTGCGCCATGGAGTAAGCGTAGCGTGGAGCCATGACAGTTCAGATCTACGCGCACCGCGGTTCCAGCGCCGCCTTCGCCGAACATACTCGCGCCGCGTATTTGCAAGCTATTTCTGACGGTGCCGACGGGGTTGAATGCGATCTCCATCTCACTGCCGACGGGGAGCTTGTCCTGCTCCATGACGAAGATGTGGCGCGGACCTCCAGCGGAACAGGGGCGGTGGCTGAGTTGACCTTGGCTCAATTGCGAGCCCTCGATTTCAGCAGCTGGCACGGCTCCATCATTCCGGCCCACCACGGCACTATTGCTACCCAGTTGCTGACCTTGCCTGAACTGTTGGAGCTGCTGGCTACGGCAGGGCGTCCCATTGGCTTGGCTCTGGAGTTCAAATACGGGGCCACGTTTAAACCACAGCTGGTCGATGCCGCCCTCAAAACCCTGCGCAGCTTCGGGTGGACACCTGAAAAATCCACCGCTGGGAACATTCAAATTTCCTTCATGAGCTTCCACCCCGACGCCGTAAAGCACCTCGCCGCGCAGATCCCCGCCGCGCACCTTTGCCAGCTGCTCGAACTCGTGCAGGTGGCAGGGGTTCGTGAAGAAATGGCCGTTGGTGCTATTACCGGGCACACAGCGGCATTTTTGATGCGCCGGGCTATGGCTGAAGGGGAAAGGTTAATTGACGACGGCGTAGCCCACCTCGCCGGACCCGGCGTCGAGTACCTGCGTGTTCACCCGGGCAACGCCGCGCGCTGGGTTGCCGCCGGGCGGGTGCTGCGTGTCTGGACAGTGGATACGGCGGAGGATCTGGCCATATGCCTCGAAACCGGGGTTGAGCAGGTCACCAGCAATAGGCCGCGGGAAATTCGGGAGCTGCTGAGTTAGTCCTTGAACGGATCCCGCGCCAGGTGCGCTGGGCTCGGCTGACTCGGCAGACCTTGACGCGGTGTGATTGCATGGAAGTATGGCATCGCGAATTGAAGATTATGCACTGTTGTCCGATCTGCACACCGGAGCTCTGGTGGGCCGTGATGGGAGTATCGACTGGCTGTGTTTCCCCCGCTTTGACTCACCGGCGGTCTTTACCGCGCTGCTGGGTACAAGCGACCACGGCCGTTGGCTCATTGCGCCCACGCATCCGGAGGCTGTTGTGAACAAACGCTCCTACCGCGGGAGCACTTTCGTGTTGGAAACGCTATGGGAAACCCCTGAAGGCACCGTCCGGATCACCGATTTCATGCCGGTGGGTGACCGCAGGGCCTCCATTGTCCGCCGGATTGAAGGGGTGAGTGGCAGTGTGGAAATTGGGCAGAAACTCACTGTTCGGCCAGGCTATGGAAAAGTCTTGCCGTGGGTTCGGCGTGTGGACGAGGGCGATGGCAGTGAAGCCATCGTGGCCGTTGCCGGACCAGATGCACTGGTGCTGCGCGGTGATGAGCTACCTCACGCCGTCGACCATCAGCACAGTGGAACTTTCTTAATCGCTGCAGGGGAGCGGGTGGAGCAGGAACTGATTTGGTACCCTTCGCACCGCCCCGTTCCGACGCCCATTGAAACGGACCGGGCGCTGGCCGAGACGGTAAATTACTGGGATAAGTGGGCCGCGCGCTACAACCAAGATGGGAAATATGCGGCCATTGTGGAGCGGTCGCTGCTGGTCTTGCGGGCGCTGACACATGAGGATACGGGCGGGATTGTCGCGGCGCCCACCACCTCGTTGCCGGAAGATTTTGGTGGCGCACGGAACTGGGATTACAGGTTTTGCTGGCTCCGCGATGCGGCGCTGACACTCGAGGCCATGCTCACTCACGGCTATGCCGAAGAAGCTTTGAGGTGGCGGGATTGGCTGCTGCGGGCCGTGGCCGGGGACCCGGATGATCTGCAGATCATGTACGGACTCAGCGGCGAACGAAATCTCACTGAGGGCGAATTGGACCATCTGCCCGGTTACGAGGGTGCGTTGCCGGTGCGGATTGGCAACGGCGCCGTGGGGCAGTACCAGGCTGACGTTGTGGGCGAGGTGCTGGTGGCGCTGGAGAAACTGCGGCTGGCCGGCGGGCATGAGGATCACTTCTCATGGCCCTTGCAGCAAGCGATGCTGGGATTTGTGGAGAAGCACCTCAACGCCAAGGACCATGGCATCTGGGAAATGCGCGGAGACCAGCTGCACTTCACACATTCGCGCGTCATGATGTGGTCAGCCTTTGATTGCGGCGTGCGGGCCGTGCGCAACCACGGCCTGTCCGGTCCTGTTGAGCGCTGGGAGGAACTGCGCAATCAACTGCATGCTGAAATTATGGAGTTTGGCTTCAACAAGGAGCTCAACACGTTCACCCAAACTTATGGCGGCACAGCCACGGACGCTTCATTGCTGGTCCTGCCACAGGTAGGGTTCGTGGGCTATAGCTCCCCGGAAATGCTGGGCACAGTGGATGCGCTGGAAGCGGAGCTAGTGGATGATCATGGTTTGATTCTGCGCTACCGAACAGAAACGGGGCTGGACGGGCTTGCCCCCGGCGAGCACCCATTCCTAGCCTGCTCCTTCTGGCTGGTGGAACAATACGCGCACACGGGCCGCCGCAAGGACGCCGTGAAATTGATGGACACCTTGGTTGGTCTGGCTAATGACGTGGGCCTGCTCAGCGAAGAGTACGACACGGAGCAGGGCCGCATGGCCGGGAACTTCCCGCAGGCTTTCTCACACCTAGCTCTGGTCCGTGCGGCAGATGCCCTCCATGGCACCGAGCACCTGAGCCTGTCCGATGAGCCAATCAACACCCACGCCATGCCTATTGTGGTGCCTTCAGGATTTGCGCCCTCATGATCTGCGCCTTCAGGGCCAAGAGCTTCCGGGCGCGGTCAGCGTTCTTGCCATCCGGACCAAGATGAGTCAAGGGTTCGTGGCGTGAAACTATGAGGGCATGAAGCTTAGCGAGTCACCGGCAGCCAAGATTGGTGCATCCATCTCGATCGCCACGGGACTGTACGGGATCTCCTTCGGCGCTCTGTCCGTGGCCGCCGGGCTGTCGTTTTGGCAGACCATGACGCTGAGCCTGCTGCTCTTTAGCGGTGGCTCGCAATTTGCTTTCATTGGTGTCGTGGCCGGTGGCGGTTCGGCCGTCGCGGCGATGAGTGCCTCGGCTTTGCTAGGTATCCGCAACGGTGTTTACGGTATGCAGATCAATGCGCTCTTGCGGCCCACCGGTTGGCGGCGTTTTGCTGCCGCCCACGTCACCATTGATGAATCCACCGCGACGGCCACCGGGCAGAGTGATCCTGCGGAGCAGAAGCGCGGATTCTGGGTGGCAGGCTTGGGTATTTTCCTGCTGTGGAACATTATGACGTGTGTGGGGGCTCTGGTGGGGGCGGCGCTGGGCGATCCCAAACAGTGGGGGCTCGACGGTGCCGCCGTGGCTGCGTTCTTGGGCCTATTGTGGCCTCGCATCAAGTCATTCCAACCGGCTGCCATTGCCGTTGTGTGCGCGTTGGTGACCCTGTTGGCGGTTCCCCTGGTGCCGGCAGGAGTGCCCATTCTGGTAGCTGCCGTGGTTGCCGGGCTCATTGGCTGGTTCCGCCCCGCAGTGGATAAAGGCCATGACGGCGACGGTATGGAGCCTGATCTTGACCCCTATAAGCACGACGCCGGGACCTTGCCTGTGCGCGAATCTGGCCTACGTGGGCCCAACAGTGGGAACAAAGAGAGCCACAAGGAGATAGAGCTATGAGCCTCTGGTTATGGCTGTTGGTTGCTGCCGTATTGGCTTACGCCACCAAACTGCTGGGTTATTTGGTGCCGGCAAAAGTGCTGGACAATCCCAGAATGTCGCACGTTGCAGGGACGCTGACCATTGGTCTACTCGCCTCACTCACCGTGGTTAACGCTGCCGCAACTGGTACCTCTGTGGTGCTCGACGCCCGTGTTGGCGCGCTGCTCGCGGCGGCAGTGGCGCTCTGGCTCAAGGCACCATTTTTAGTAGTGGTCTTGGCTGGCGCCGCTGCAGCCGCGGGACTTCGACTACTGGGCTGGCCCTGAACCGTAAGGGTTCTGCTGGGGAACCTGCGGCTGACCGTACTGCTTCTGCGCCGGGCTCAGGTAGGACGGGCCGCGGTACTGGGCATCGCCGTAAGAGAGAATGGCGGCAAAAACTACGGGTAAGAAGATCAAACCAACAGTGAAGCCGGTTTCCTTGCCGAACGACTTGGACATGTCGTTCATGATGACGATCATCATGTAGATGTTGATGTAAGGGATGAACAAGAACCAGAAGTGCGACTCAGGGCGGCCCACCATCTTCACTATGATCCAGGTGTTGTAGAACGGCACAAAAGCTATCCACTTCGCATGCCCTGCCTTGGCAAAGGCGCCTGCCCAGATGACTCCATTGACCAGCCAGGCGAGTGCAAAAATGAGCAGTTAGATGCCGATGATGAGCACGATCAGACCCGCGGCATCGGCGGAGCTGTAGTGGTCCGGGCAGGGGCCAGCGGAAGGGCGCGAAAAAGTGAGGCGAGCATGTCGGTAACTTTATACGCAACGAGATAATGGCCCCATGGGGTGAACTACCCATAATGGAAGCTAAGTATTCCAACATCACGGCAACTTCTACTGCAACGGGGATTTTCATGATTGTGGCATTTTCAGTAGCGCCCAGCGGCGCGCCAACCGATGCTCCGGCAGGAACGGGCGACGACGCTTCCGTTCACACAGCCGTAGCGGCTGCGGTCAAGGTGGTCCGTGAGTCAGGGCTCCCCAACCGCACCAGCTCCATGTTCACCGAAATTGAGGGGGAGTGGGACGAGGTGATGGACGTGGTGAAACGGGCAACCGAGGCCGTGGGCCGCTACGGTTCACGGGTCTCTTTGGTACTCAAAGCCGATATTCGGCCGGGTCATACCGGCGAACTCACCGGCAAAGTGGACCGGCTGGAAGGTGCGCTGGACACTCTGGGCGAGTGACCGGCGTCGTGCGTGAAGAAGAAAATGAACGATACGGCGGGTAAATCATGACTGAGGCCGGGAGTGCGCAGCCTTGACTGCGACTACGCTGGCAGGGTGACTATTTTGCCCCGTGCCATGCCTTGCCCACCCGCTGAGAGGCGCTGATGGGGCGCAAGCGAGTACCCAAAAATGGTGCTGAAGAACCCGAGCTGCCAGTCAAGGGGGCGCCGAAAGGTCCTGTGGCAGGATCGTTTCAGACGGATACCGGCACAGCAGAGCTGATCCCTGACGGGGACAACCCCAACGGCTGGTTGCTCATGCTCAATGGCGTCCAAAGCTCCCACGTGGATCTGGCAGACCCTTTGCGTCTGGACTTTGAATACATGCGCTGGATCATGGCGCTGGTTCAGGATAGATGGCCGGCCAGTGAGAAGCTGCGCACGCTGAGTCTTGGCGGCGCCGCCTGCGCCATGCCGCGCTATCTTGTGGCGGCCTACCCTAACTCCCGCAATGTCGTGGTGGAAATTGACGGGGCGTTGGCTAACTATGTTCGCGATTGGTTCGATCTGCCTCGAGCACCGTTGCTGAAAATTCGTGTGGGTGAAGCCCGTGAGGTGACTGAATCTTTGACAGAAGACAGCCGAGACCTGATTATTCGTGACGTCTTTGCCGGCTCCAAGACTCCGCATGCTCTGACCACTGCCGAGTTCACGGAAACTGCCCGCAGGGTGCTTATTCCCGGTGGCGTATATGTGGTGAACTGCGGTGACGCGCCGTCGTTGACTACTGCAAGGCGGGAAGCGGCCACCATTGCGGCAGCCTTCGAGCACACGGTCATCATTGCTGATCCGCCCATGCTCAAGGGTCGCCGTTCCGGGAACATCATCATCGCCGGTAGCGATGCTCCGCTGGGCGACGGTGCTGGCTTGCCGCGCAACTTACTCGGCGGAGCCATGCCCGCACAACTCTGGGATGATGCCAAGGTTCGCCAATTTGGCCGCAGTTCCGTTCTGCTGAGAGACGACGTCTTGTAGGGCGGGGGCATGCCCGGTCCGCGGGCTGCGGGAGCCGCGTCGGCGAGCCGCGTCGGCGAGCCGTTCAGCGGGAGGTGGGGACCGGCGTCGTACTTCTCTTTTCTGGAGTTCCGGTAGAACCTGCCGAGGAAGGGCTCTCGTCAACGAGGACGGCCCGCTCTCTGCCCTTGCCGCGTACCCAGAGTTTGAAGGCGAGCGTCAACAGGGCCAACCAGATGGCGCCAACATAGAGTGCAACGCGGGTGTCGGCGTAAACGCCCAGGAGCACGATCACGCCCGCCATGAAGAGAGCCGTCAGGATCGACGCGAGCGGCCAGAGTGGGACCGGGAATGCCGAGGGCGCCAGTGTGTTGCGGGCGATCTCGCGCTTCATGGCCACGTGTGATGCCAGAATCATGATCCACACCCACACCGTGGCGAAAGTGGCGATCGAGGCGATGAGCAAGAAGACGTCCTCGGGAATGGTCGCGTTCAAAACCACGCCCACCAACAGCACGGCGGTCATGAGCATCACGGTCATCCATGGCACTCCCCACTTGGAGATGCGGCCAAAGGCGGCGGGTGCGTGACCTTGTTGAGAAAGGCCGAAGAGGACGCGGCCGGCACCGAAAATATCGGAGTTGATGGCCGAGAGTGCCGCGGTGATGACCACGGCGTTGAGGATGTGTGCGGCCAGCGGGATGCCGAGGGAATCGAAAATCTGCACGAACGGGCTGGTCTCGCCGGTGATGTCGCTCCAAGGGACCAAGCTCATCAGCACACCCAAGGTCAGTACGTAGAACAGTAGGATGCGGACCGGAACGGTGTTTACTGCTGCCGGGATGGACTTGGCAGGTTCCTTGGCTTCGCCGGCTGTCACCCCGATTGTTTCAATGCCGCCGAACGCAAACATGACGACGGCGAACGCGGCCAACAGCCCCACCCAGCCGTTGGGCATGAAGCCGTCATTGTTGACCAGATTGCCCAAACCGGAAACGGCCTGCGATCCTTCCATCTGGAATCCGAAGACAATGATGGCCGCACCTCCTGCGATCATGGCGATGATGGCGGAAACCTTAATGAGGGAGAACCAGAACTCCAGCTCACCGAACACCTTGACGCTGAGCAGGTTGATTGCGGCGAGGAAGAAAATGATGGCCAGAACCCAGATCCAGCGCGGCACGTCCTGGAACCAGAAGCCCATATAGATACTGAAGGCCGTCACATCGGCGATGGCCACGATGGCCATTTCGAAAACGTAAGTCCAGCCAGTAATGAATCCGGCAAGTGGGCCAAGATAGCGGCTGGCGTATTGGCCAAAGGAGCCGGAGACCGGGTGCCGAACGGCGAGTTCACCCAAAGCGCGCATCACCATGAACACGGCTGCGCCAGCAATGATGTAGGCCAGCAAAACTGCGGGGCCTGCCTTTTGGATGGCGCTGGAGGAGCCGTAGAACAAGCCGGTGCCGATTGCTGAGCCCAGTGCCATGAAACGGATGTGGCGTGTGTTCAGGCCGCGGCTGAGGACGGATCCTTTGGAGTTCATGAGTGGGCTTTCTCACGCAGCTCAGTAAGTGGGCTACGACACTGTTGAAGCAAAAGGGGTGGCGATGGTCACCAATTTGCCGAATTTTAGATGGGAAACGCCCGATTAATCCCGAGAATCTGGGATTTCAGACGCCAATATTCTATATTGTGCAAAGAGCTATGGCGATTTGAGCCAATGATGAGGGGACCATGACAACTACCGACCGCAAACCCTCCAAGGTGCCGGCCGCAGAGAACACTTTGCGCATTCTGAAGCTGCTTTCATCCAAGCGCGGACCCTTGGCAGCCTCCACCATCGCAACCACGTTGGAGCTGCCACGCTCCAGCGTCTACCACCTGCTCGGCGTCATGGAGCAAAGCGGCTTCGTCATGCATCTGCATGAAGAGCAACGCTACGGGCTCGGCGTCGCGGCCTTTGAGCTCAGCAGTGCCTATTCCCGGCAGGAGCCACTCTCTCGGTTGGGCCGGCCGCTGCTTGCCTCGTTGGTGGACAAGATTGGCGAAAGCGCACACTTGGCTGTTCTGCACGGCCGAGATGTTCTCTACATCGTGGAGGAGCGGGCCAAGAATAGGCCGTCCCTGGTGACCGACGTTGGGGTCCGGCTGCCCAGTCACCTTACGGCCAGTGGGCGCGCCATTTTGGCGGCCCTCCCCAAGTCCCAGGTCCGGGCGCTCTACCCAAATGCTGCCGCGTTTGTTTCACTGACCGAGGTGCCCAACCCCATCATCAAGTACTCCACCCTGTCCGGGCACTTGGATCAGGTGCGCATACGCGGCTACTCCACCGAGAGCGGGGAAGTCAGCGACGGCTTCGGTTCTGTTGCGGCTGCCGTGACCGATCACCTCGGCTGGCCTGTGGCCGCCGTGGCTGTTACCTTCCTCGAAGAAAAGGTGCCGGTTGAGCAGCGGCTCAAGCTGGCCGAACGTGTCGCCAAGGTGGCCGGGGAACTGTCCACGAGGATTTACGGCCGTCGGGAAGGCTGACTTTCGTGCCCGGGGGTAGTTATTACCAAACGCCCTCGGTGGGCCGTGCGCGTTTGGTAATAACTACCCCCGGACGCGCTGGGGATGTCCGCAGCGGGGGCGAATGGCAATATCTACCGCGGAGTGGTTCATCGCTGCGGTATTCCGGCTTCATGAAGCAACTGAACTAGTCGGCGAGGGCTCCTCAGGTCCGCCCAAATCCAGCGGATGACGTTGTAGCCCTTTGCTCGGAGCCGGTCTTCCCGCAATTTTTCCTCGACCACCACTTGAGCTGGCGTTCTACCTTTCAAGTATTTCTGGGCGGAGTATTTTTCGTAACCATCGAATTCGCCGAGTGTTTTCTGCTCTTCCCAGTCAAAATCTGGTCGCCCAATAAAGCCGCGGCTGTCAGAAATGGGTATTTGAAGTGCGGGTAGCTTAAAGCCGTTTTCAATCATGATGGCTCGGCTAAAGGATTCGCCGGCAGATTCAGACAGTGGATCTGCCACTGCCAGGACCCGCTCAACGCGACCGCGTTGAATAGCATGCGGCAACAATGTTATGGCGGCTCGCACGTCGTCCTTGCCGAAGAACTGTTGCGCACCACCGGGTGATCCGGGCAATGGAATCCGTTGGAGCAGTTTATCCATTGCCGGCAAAGAACCTGTTAGTGGAAGACGGAGGGCAAGATCCCTCACTGTTTGCGGTGGTGGTGTGAGAAATACGCCAAACATTTCCCACGGCGGTGGATCTCCGACTATGGCGTTCACGCGGCGCACGCCGCGGTTACTTTGACCGCCACTTCGTCCAGGAGAAACGACCGTTTGTACTTCCTCTGGCACTCCAATGACTGGCAAGCCCATGATCTGAGCTGCGGACTCTCGTGCGAAAACTGGCGCATTCTGAGCCGATTCGTGCACGGCTTGAATGCGCATCCTGTATTTTTCCCACGGGCGGAGGGAATTCCACACCTCCATTGGCAGGTAGAGACCGCGGCGAATTCGAAATAGTTTTCCCGAGGCGGCCTGCCGGGCAAGTCTGCGGGCCGAGTATTCATCCGCGAACTTGTTTGACGGAGTGATAAATGGTGGGAGCTGGAAGGTAGTCATCGGTTAAGGTTCTGATGCATGTCCGCGGGGCAACAGCCCAATACTGCAAAATGTGGACAAGTCCGCACTTTCTTGGGCTGTGGACCAATCGGTGGGGTCTTCCGCGTAGGAGTAACGGGGGTAGTTGTTACCAAATGCGCCCGGTGGGCCGTGCGCGTTTGGTAACAACTACCCCCGGACGCGCAGGGAGTGTCCGCAGCGGTGGCGAATGGAAATATCAACCGCGGAGGCATGTCTGTAATCCCGGATGCCCCGAGCGTATTCTCGCTGATTTCCACGCGGATTAGCGGAATAGTGGGGATCAAGATTGCCTCACCTTAAGGATCCGCCATGTCTGCCGCCCAGCGCCAAGAAGTCACCCTCTCCTCAAATGGCGTCACACCCGAGGACGTCATCGCCGTGGCCCGCCACAATGCCAAGGTGATGATCAGCGCGGAGGCGCTGGCCGGCGTCGAACGGGTCAGGGAACATATTGAAAAGTTGGCGCATTCAGAGACGCCCGCCTACGGCATTTCCACGGGTTTCGGCGCGCTGGCCAACCGGCACATTCCCACGGAGATGCGCACGCAGCTGCAAAAATCGCTCATCCGCAGCCATTCCGCGGGCATGGGCCCGGCCGTGGAACGCGAGGTGGTGCGAGCGCTGATGTTCTTGCGCGCCAAGACTCTGGCCAGCGGCCGGACCGGCGTGCGCCCGCTGGTCCTGAAAACCATGGTGGAGGTACTCAACGCCGGCATCACGCCCGTGGTCCGCGAATTCGGCTCGCTCGGCTGCTCAGGAGATCTGGCGCCGCTCTCACATTGCGCTCTGGTGTTGATGGGTGAGGGTGAGGCGGCAGGGCCCGACGGCGTCATTCGTCCCGTCCCCGAACTCCTTGCCGAGGCTGGCATTACGCCGGTGGAACTGGCCGAAAAGGAAGGCCTGGCGCTGGTCAACGGTACCGATGGCATGCTTGGGATGCTCCTCATGGCCATCGCTGACCTGCGCCTTTTACTTACGACGGCGGACATCACCGCGGCGCTGAGCGTCGAGGGCTTGCTGGGTACCGACCAGGTGTTTGTGCCCGAGCTGCACATGGAACTGCGCCCCCATCCCGGCCAAGCCGCCAGTGCGCAGAACATGCTGGCTGTGCTGGCCAATTCGCCGATCGTAGCCTCACACCGGGTGGGAGATTCCCGCGTGCAGGACGCCTACTCGCTGCGGTGCGCACCGCAGGTGGCCGGCGCCGCGCGCGACACCGTGGACCACGCGCTCCTGGTGGCCACCCGCGAACTTGCCGCCGCGATCGACAACCCCGTGGTGCTGCCGGATGGCAGAGTCTCTTCCAACGGCAACTTCCACGGCGCCCCAGTGGCATACGTGCTGGACTTCCTCGCGATTGTGTCCGCCGACGTTGCCTCCATCGCCGAGCGCCGCACCGACCGCATGCTGGATCCCGCCCGCTCACAGGGGCTGCCCGCATTTCTTGCCGGCGATCCGGGCGTTGACTCGGGTCTCATGATCGCGCAGTACACGCAGGCCGGGCTCGTCTCGGATTCCAAGCGGCTGGCCGTCCCCGCTTCGGTGGATTCCATCCCCAGCTCCGCGATGCAAGAGGATCACGTCTCGATGGGTTGGCACGCCGCCCGGAAGCTGCGCCGCTCCGTGGAAAATCTGCGCCGCGTGCTTGCTATCGAGTTGGTCACCGCCACCCGCGCCATTGACATGCGTTCGTCCATGTCCGACGGCGTACTGGTCCCCGGCCCGGCCGGCGCCGCTGTCATTGAGCTACTTCGCGCCACGGTTCCGGGCCCGGGCAGTGACCGGTTCCTCTCGCCGGAACTAGAAGAAGCGGACCGTCTAGTGGGTTCCGGCGCCATCCGTGCGGCGGCGGAGAAGGCCACCGGGCCGCTGAACTGATCCGGGCCGCGCCGGGCCGGGCCGCCCCACCGCCCGCGCCACCGCCTGCCGCTGGACTGATTGGGGCCGCTGAATTGATCCGGGCCGCCCCACCGCCCGCGCCATCGAGTTCTGACCTTAGCGGCGAGATGTATGCCTACAGCCACGCATCTCGGCGCTATGGTCAGAACTCGAGGTGGGAGGGCACCCCAGACACCTTCGCCAACCCCAATTACCCTCGACAGCTCAGACCCAGCGGTGTTTAATGTTGGGTACGTCGCTATTCAGACGTATATTCGAATGGATCCCTCTGTGAAACTCCTCCGCCTGGCCATACGCCACGCAAAACCCTACTGGGCATGGGTTGTGGCCGTGCTGGTCCTGCAACTCATCTCCACTATTGCCGCACTGTACCTGCCCAGTTTGAATGCCCAGATCATTGATCAAGGCATTTCCAAGGGCGATACCGACTTCATTTGGTCCACCGGCGTCACCATGATCGTGGTGTGCTTCGTCCAAGTGATATCGGCAATCGCCGGTATCTACTTCGGCGCCCGCACCGCCATGGCCATCGGCCGCGATCTGCGCCGCGAGGTCTACCATCGCGTCAACGCACTCGGCGCCCTGGATGTGAGCCGCTTCGGCACCGCCACGCTGATCACCCGCAACACCAACGACGTTCAGCAGGTCCAGATGCTGGTTCTTATGGCGTTAAACTTCATGGTCTCCACACCCATCATGTGCATTGGCGGGATCGTCATGGCCCTGCGCGAGGACGTGGGCCTGTCGTGGCTGCTGTGGGTTTCCGTCCCGCTGCTGTTCATTGTGGTGGGCTTCCTGGTGGTCAAGTTGTTGCCGCTGTTCCGCGAAATGCAGGACCGGATCGACACCGTCAACGGCGTGCTGCGCGAACAGATCACCGGAATCCGCGTCATCAGGGCTTTCGTCCGCGAAAAGTTTGAGGCGCAGCGTTACCGCGAAGCCAACTTGAATCTGACCCGCGTATCGGTGCGCGTCGGCAACCTCTTCGTGCTCATGTTCCCCGTCATCATGATGATCCTGCACTTAGCCACCGCCGCCGTGCTCTGGTTCGGCGGGCACAGGGTCGACGCCGGCCAGATGCAGGTGGGTTCGCTCACCGCATTCCTGCAATACCTGCTGCAAATCCTGGTCGCCGTCATGATGGGCGTCTTCATGGTCATGATGATTCCCCGCGCCGCCATCTCGGCCGAACGCCTGGACGAGGTGCTCATGGCCGAACCAAGCTTGAAAGTTCCCGCGGGCCGGGAGCTCCCGGTGACACACGCCGTCGAATTTTCACAGGTCACCTTTGGATATCCCGGTGCCGAGCGCCCGGTGCTAAACAACGTCTCGTTCACGGCTGAGGCGGGAAGAACGACGGCGATCGTGGGCTCCACGGGTTCCGGCAAGTCCACGCTGTTGAACCTCATACCCCGCCTGTTCGATCCGCAGGAGGGGACCGTGCGCATTGGCGGCGTGGACGTCAGCGCGCTCAGCCGCAAGCAGTTGGCGGAGTTGGTGGGCCTGGTGCCGCAGAAGCCGTACCTGTTCTCCGGAACGGTGGCCTCCAATCTCAAGTTTGGGCGGCCAGACGCGGACGACGACGAGCTGTGGGAGGCATTGCGCGTGGCCCAGGCCAAGGATTTCGTGGAAGAGAAGCCGAAGCAGTTGGCCTCTCCCATCGCGCAGGGCGGCACCAATGTTTCCGGCGGGCAACGGCAGCGGCTATGCATTGCCCGGGCGCTGGCGGCACGCCCCCGGATATACCTCTTCGATGATTCGTTCTCGGCGCTCGATGTGGCCACTGATCAGAGGCTGCGCGAATCCCTGCGCGGCGCAACGTCCGGGGCCACCATGATTATCGTGGCTCAACGGATCTCCACGATTCGGGAAGCGGATCACATCATCGTGCTCGACGGCGGCGAAATAGTTGGTAGTGGCACGCACGAAGATCTGCTGGCGGGCAACGAGACGTACCGCGAAATTGTTGAGTCTCAGCTGAGTATTGAGGGAGTGGCGTGATGGCGCGCAAAGACAAGGACGGACAGTCCTGGAAGCAAACGCCGAGCCAGGGGCCGGAGCGTGCGCCGAAGAAGTCGCCGGACCAAGCTCCGAAGATCGACGCTATCGAGGAGGAGCTGGTTCCGGAATATAGGCCCACCGAGGCAGACGGGGACATGTTTGGCGGCACGCCGGCCAAGAAGGCCGAGCACTTCTGGCCGTCGGTGAAGCGGCTCGTAGGGCTGTTGCGCCCGGAGCGTCTCATGTTCTCCGTGGTCATTGCCTTGGTAGTAGCCTCCGTGGTGCTGACGGTGATCGCACCCAAGATTTTGGGCCAGGCCATGGATGTCATCTTCAACGGCGTGATTGGCTCGCAACTGCCCTCAGGGGTGCCTCTCGAAACGATCGTTGCGGGGTTGCGCGCTGAAGGCAACAATCAGATGGCGGACATGCTCGCCAAAACCAATCTGGTGCCGGGAGCTGGCATCGACTTTGCGGAACTGAGCCGGCTCATCATCATTGTGCTCGTCCTCTATATGGTGGCCTCCACCTTGATGTGGCTCCAGGGGTTCCTGCTCAACGCCCTCGTCATGCGGGTGGTGTTCCGCCTCCGCGAAGACATTGAACGCAAACTCAACCGCCTACCCCTGGGCTACTTCGACACCCGCCAACGCGGGGATCTCATGTCACGCGTGACTAACGACGTCGACAACATCCAGGCAGCGCTGCAGCAGGCCTTTTCGCAACTGGTGCAATCCGCGCTGACGGTGATCGGCATTGGTGTCATGATGTTCATCGTCTCCTGGCAGCTGGCACTCATCGCCCTGATCGCGTTGCCGTTGTCAGCGATCATTGCCGGTGTCATTGGCACGCGCTCGCAGAAACTCTTCGCCGCGCAGTGGAAGCACACCGGCTCCCTCAACGGACATATTGAGGAGACGTTTTCCGGCCTTGAACTGGTCCGCGCCTACGGCCGTGATACGGAGATGTTGGCGGAGTTCGATGAGCGCAACGAGCAGCTGTTCAAGGCGTCCTTCGGAGCGCAATTCGTCTCCGGCATGATCATGCCAGCCATGCAGTTTGTCTCCTACCTCTCCTACGTGCTGGTCGCCGTCGTGGGTGGATTGCGTGTGGCCACGGGCCAGATGACGCTAGGTGATGCCACGGCGTTCATCCAGTACTCACGCGAGTTCTCCCAGCCCATTGGTGAGATTGCGGGCATCGCCAACATGATTCAATCCGGGGTGGCCTCGGCGGAGCGGACCTTTGAAATTCTCGACGCCGACGAGCAGGAAGAGGAGCAAGATTCGGCGTTGTTGCCTGCTCAAACCGACGGGCACGTGCGCTTTGAAAACGTCTCCTTCAGCTACGCACCCGAGACCCCGCTCATCCGCGACGTTTCCTTCACCGTGGAACCGGGCCAAACCGTGGCCATTGTGGGCCCCACCGGCGCGGGAAAAACTACGCTGGTCAACCTTGTCATGCGCTTCTACGAGCTCACCGGCGGACGGATCATGCTCGACGGCGTGGACACCCGTGAGCTGTCCCGCGAACAGGTGCGCGCCCAAGTAGGCATGGTGCTTCAGGACGCGTGGTTGTTCGAGGGCACCATCCGCGAGAACATCCGCTACGGGCGCCTGGATGCCACCGACGAGGAGATTGTTGCCGCCGCGCAAGCCACCATGGTGGATCGGTTCGTGCGGCAACTGCCGGACGGCTATGACACGGTCATTGACGCCGACGGCGGTACGGTCTCGGCGGGTGAACGGCAGCTGCTCACCATTGCTCGGGCGTTCATTGCCAAGCCCTCGCTGCTGATCTTGGACGAGGCCACCTCATCCGTGGACACTCGCACCGAGCTTTTGGTCCAGCACGCCATGGCGGCGCTGCGCACGGACCGGACCTCATTCGTGATCGCCCACCGGCTCTCCACCATCCGCGACGCCCACACCATCTTGGTCATGGAGGACGGCGACATCGTAGAACACGGCAACCACGACGAGCTTCTCAAACGCCGCGGCGCTTACTACAAGCTGTACATGACCCAGTTTCAAGGCGGCCACGGCCTAGACGAGGAGGTAGCTGCCGAGGTCCACTAGCACTCAGTGGCGGACCGGGCGGTGCGGCTGCTAACCCGAGCCGAAACTTAGCGCAGCAGGGTGTCGATCAGGCGGGCCGCTACTTTGGCTGTGCGGTTGTCAATGTCGAAGTCGGGGTTGAGTTCGGCCACATCGGCATGGAAAAGTTTGCCGCTCGCAGCCACTTGGCGGCAGACCGCGGTGATGACCGGCAGCGGGACGCCGTAGGCCGCGGGGGCGCTGACTCCGGGGGCGACGGCGGATGGCAGCACGTCCAGATCGATGGTCAGATACACGATGTCCACGGTCTCTAAAAATGAGGTCACGAAGGCCTCGGTACGCTGCGCCGAGCAGTCCTCATCCAGCAGGTACTTCACGTCCAAGTCATCAGCGGTGTCGAAGAGGGCGCCCGTGTTATTCGGCTCACTGATGCCGACGACGGCGTAATTGAGTTCCCGGCCCGCGGCGGCTTCGGCGCGGGCCATCTGCAGAAACGGCGTACCCGAGCTGGGCGCTGGGGCGTCGCGTAGGTCAAAGTGGGCATCCAAATTCAACACACCCAGCCGAGCGCCGTTGCTGAGGGCTGCGGTCGATGCCACGCCAAGGTAGCTGGCGAATGCGGTTTCGTGGCCGCCGCCCAAGACCACGGTGAGGTGCCCGTCGTCGAGCATGGATGTTAGGGCAGCGCCTAAGCGGGCTTGGCCATCTTCCAGTGCGTCGCCAACGACCACCATGTCCCCGGCATCAGATATTGGCCGGGTGCCGTGGAAGGCGAGCGAGCCCAGCGCGGTGCGGATCGCGGCAGGGCCGGTGGCGGCGCCGGTACGTCCCAGGTTGCGGGCTACTCCGGCGTCGGAACGGAACCCGATCAGCGCGGCAGGCCCGGGAAGTGCGGCATCCAAGGAGGACGCCGCGGCCGGTGCGGCTGTGGTGGAGACCGCCTGCCACCAGCGGCGGTGGGCGGGGGAGTCGCCGTCGTTCCTTCCAGTCCAGGGGGTGGGAGGCGCATCAACGGCGAGTGAAGAGTTGGTCATGGTTCTAGCGAACAGCACCGGGGCGCACAATGCCAGTCCGGGAGTGGTCGCAGCGTCTGGCATGGCAGAAAAACAAAAAACGAAAGGTGAGCAGTGCGCAATGTTCAAGGGAAACATTGTGCGCTGCTCACCTTTCGCGGAGGTGAAGCGGGGAGGAATGTGGGTTAGTTGACCCCGAACATGCCCTCAATGACGCCGATGCCGAAGAACAGCATGAACGCTGCGGCAACAGCCCACATCAAGGGGTGGACTTCCTTCGCGCGGCCCTGGAACAGGCGGATCAACACGAACGCGATGAAGCCGGCGCCGAGGCCGTTGGCGATCGAGTATGTGAACGGCATGAGCGTGAACGTCAGGAAGGCCGGGATACCAATGCCCCAGTCGGACCAATCGATCTTGCCCACCTGGGAGACCATCATGAAACCAACCACTACCAGGGCGGGGGCAACAGCTTCGAAGGGGACCAATTTGATCAGTGGGGTGGCGAACATGGCCAGCAGCAGGAGCAGGCCGGTGACGATTGAGGCCAGGCCCGTACGGGCACCTTCGCCAATACCGGCGCCGGATTCCACGTAGATCTGATTGGAGGATGCGGCCGCACCACCGCCGGCGATGGCGCCGAAAGCGTCAACGAGCAGGACCTTGTCTACGTCGGGGATGTTGCCGTCCTTGTCCACGGTGCCGGCCTCGGCGGCCAGACCAACCATGGTGCCCATGGCGTCAAAGAAGATACTCAACAAGATGACAAACGCCAGTAGGACAGCGGCCAGGGCGCCGAGTTTGGAGAACGCACCGAAGAGGTTGACGTGTCCAATCAGGGACAGATCAGGCCATGACCAGGCGGAGAGCTGCGGGGAAACCAGTGACCAGCCCTGGGGGTTGCTGGTGGTTCCGTCGTTGGACGGGCCAATGTGCAGCGTCATCTCGAGGATGTTGGCCAGCACGGTGGAGACGAGGATGCCGATCAGGATGGCGCCCTTGACCTTGCGCACCACCAGACCAATGGTCAGGACCAAACCGACCAAGAACACCAGCGTGGGCCAGCCCATGAGCTTGCCATCGAAGCCCAGGCCTACCGGAACGGTGGTCCCGGCAACGTCGGGGATACGGCGCACAAAACCGGCGTTAACCAGACCGATCAGCGCAATGAACATGCCGATACCCACCACAATGGCCGTCTTGAGGCCCTCCGGAACAGCCTTGAAAACGGCTGTTCGGAAGCCGGTCAGCACCAGAATGAACATAGTGATACCGGAGAGGACCACCAAGCCCATGACATCGGGCCAGGTTAGTCCCGGGTTGGTGGCGACGGTGACGGCGATGAACGCGTTGACACCCAATCCGGCAGCCAGGGCGAAGGGGTGTTTGGCCCAGGCGCCCATCAGGATGGTCAGGATACCGGCCACGAACGCTGTCACGGCAGCAACGCGTTCCAGGCCCAGCACTTCACCGGTGGAGTCGGCGCCGCCGAGGATCAGCGGGTTCAGCACCACGATGTAGCTCATCGCGAAGAAGGTGGCGAAACCGCCGCGGATCTCTCGCGAGTAGTTTGAGCCGCGCTCGGTGATCTTGAAGTATTTGTCGACCGCTGACAGCCTGACATCCGTTTTGGTAGCCATGTAAAGAGCCCTCCGGGCAAAGTGAAAAGAAATTAAGTTATTCGTGAAAAATACTAGCTGGTACTGCGGGGGCGCTGGATGGTGGTGCAGCTGGATTTTTCCCACGTCAGGAAGTACGACGGCGGCCCTCATCTCAGCGCTACTTCCTCGCCCGGGTGCCGCCTTTGTTGGGCAAACTCCCATAATGGTGGGATAACGTGAGGTGGCATTCCCCAACGATTAAAGGACGATTTGCTGTGATTTCTCCCGTCAGAGACCGCGTGGATGAGACAAACATGACATCAAAAAAACTGGTGCGCCGCTCTTTGGCAGGTATATTGGCGCTTTTGTTGGTTTTCTTCGGCACGTCCACGGCGGCTTCTGCTCACGATTCAGTGACGGCAACGTCCCCGTCTGACGGTGCCACGGTGGCTACGGTCCCAGATGAAATTCAGATCACCCTGAGCAACACCCCGGCCGTAATTGGGTCTCAGGTGTTGGTCACTGATGAATCTGGTGCTAATTGGGCTGCCGGTGATGTTCAGGTTTTAGACACTGCAGCCACTCAGGCGCTGCGACCGGGAGCTCCGGCTGGAAAGTACACGGTGCAGTGGCGTTTGGTGTCCTCCGATTCCCACCCCATCGAGGGAACATTTAGCTTCACGGCGACGGCTGCTGGTGTTGGTTCGGCGTCAAGTGCAGGGGCCATAGCAGGTGCCGGACCGGTCGTTTCCGTACAAGCCCAGCCGGAACCGCAAGCAGAGCCCGTTGCAGATAGCTCCACAGTGCCGTGGAGCATCATTGGTCTGGTAGTCGTGTTACTCGGCTTGGTGGTGGCCATGGTGGTTGTTGCCCGGCGCCGGCTCTCCAGCGAGGACTAATCGCCCGCGATAACTCTTGTAAAAAGAAGGCCAGTGGCCGGCCTCGGGGCTGACCACTAGCCTTCTTTTTCGCGTTGGATTGTGAACGTAAGTTCATTTTCGCGTTGGATTGTGAACGTAAGTTCAGGCGGTACGTTCAAGCTCTAAGTTCAGGCAGTCGCGGCCAAGGACTGTGATTCCAGTGCCGCAAGCCGGGCTGAAATGGACTGGCTGGCCCGCTTGGCTTGGTGCAAGATTTCCTGCGTGGTGGGAATGGCTAGATCGCCCACCCCAACCAGGTACAGGCCTAGGGCCTGCATTGCTGTGCGGACTTCGGCTGCGGTGGTGACGCCCGCGCTATGTAAAACCTTGCGTAGCTGGCTTAGCGCGCCCCGGGTGAAGACAATGCTGTGGGCGGTGAGCGTGCCAGATGTGGTCAGTACCCGCCATTGCCGATGGGCGCTCTCCTCACCAACAGTGCCAGCGGCATCGCCAGCTTCGACAGTAGTGACGGCGCCGTGGAGATTGTCGCCGTGGAGGTGGGTGAAATCCAGAGCCTGGGTTGCCGGACGGATGTCCATTTCATGACGCCGGGCATAGTGTTCCAGCAGCCGAACAATTTCGCTACGCTCGCTCAAAGCAGCCAAACTGATGCCGCCCGTGGTGGGTGGGACTGGGGAGTGCTGGACGGGGATGGAGCTATCCACCACGATCGTCTCGATGCCCTGTCGGTTGAGCTCAGTGGCAATGGCTAGGGCAGAGAACCCGGAACCGATCACCACGGTGGTGGTGCTTTCAGCGGTGGTTCCCCGGGGAGTAGCAGCGTGTGCAGTAGTGAGTCCCGACAACGTCATAGCCCGGGGCAGGGCAGTTTTTATCGCAGCCATGATGGCAAATGCCTCCTCGAACGGTAGGAGAATTCACGGGCGCCACAGCCCAAATGGGACTGTGCCGAAGAACGGATCAAGCGGGTGGTTCGTCCTGAACCCTGAGCGCTCAGTGTTGAGCACTCAGTCCCGAGATCAGGGCAGCACTCGATCTAAATAGGCGTTGCGAAACACCTTTTTGGGATCCAGAACATCCCGAACACTACAGAACTTTTCCATATCTGGGTAGAGCTCTAAAAAGTCCTTCGATTGGAGGAAATGCCACTTGCCCCAGTGAGGTCGGCCGGAGTGTGCTCGGAAGATTTCTTCGGCCGCACGGAAGTACTCCAAGGGCGAGGATTGCACATGCTGGTGGATGGCAATGTAGCCCGTCTCGCGGTGATTGGCCGTTGAGAGCGCAATGTCATCCGCGGCCGCAGTACGGACCTCTACAGGGAAGGAAATTTGCAGTCGGCGGCGAGTGATCATGGCGTCCAGCTCGGCCAAAACCGTAGGGACTTGGGTCAGGGGAACGGCGTACTCCATCTCCCTGAAGCGTACCGTGCGGTGCGTGGCAAACACCTTGTGGGAGGCATCGCCAAATTCCCTGTTGCCCGTCAGTTTGGCGGCCATCTTGTTGATGCCCGGGATCGCCGAGGGTACCTTGGCAGAAAAATTACACAGGGCCGAGAAGGCCGTGTTGGACACCAATACGTCATCCACCCAACGTGCGGCCGGCGACAACGCGCCTACTCCCTGCGGCAGTTCTCCGAGTGGATAGCGGGTGTTGGTTTTGGTCAGGGCCAGATCGGTGTGCGGAAACCAATAGAACTCAAAGTGGTCACGGGTGGCATTGCGCTCGGGGAGCGATTCCATGACGGCTGCCAGCGGCTCCGGCCGTTCCACGGCATGGAGCATGAAGGCATCTACGCACGCCAAGGTGACCTCAACAATGATTCCCAGGGCGCCAAGCCCCACCCGGGCCACCGTGAACAAATCCGGATTCTCGGTGGCCGAACAGTGCTTGATTTCACCGGTTCCAGTGACGATTCTCAAAGCCCGAACCTGAGTGGCAATGCCGCCAAACTTCAATCCGGTGCCGTGAGTTCCGGTGGAGATGGCGCCAGAAATGGACTGCTGGTCAATGTCACCCAAATTTTCCATTGCCAGCCCATACGGAGCCAGCAGTGCGGGAATTTCATACAGACGGGTTCCACCTGCCACGGTGGCCAATTTCATTTCCCTATCCACTCGCAGTAGTCCGCTGACGCCATCGAGGCGCAGCTGAACGCCGCCGGTCACCGCAATATCGGTAAAACTGTGCCCGGCCCCAACAGCCTTGATGGAGCTACCGCTCTCGGCAGCAGTCATGACCAGAGCCGAGACCTCGGCCACCGTGGCGGGCAGGGCCACGGCGCTAGGACGGCACCGCTGGTCCCTTGCCCAATTGCGCCACTCACTCATACGAACGCTTTCCCTTCCCCGCGGTAGGTGAGCGCCCTGCCCACCCTTTGGCCGCCGTCGAGCATCTCTAGAGCGTCAACATGCTCACAGATTTCCCCGGACTTGGCGTGCCGGAACCAGACTTTGTCGCCTATTTTCAGGCTGGCCGCCGCTGTCCCGCGCAGAGGGGTTTGAACTTCGCCAGCGCCCTCCGTGGGCACGAGCGATAACCCGGCAGGATATACGGGCACAGGAGAGCGGTCATGACCGGCGGGGCCGGAGGCAATCCAGCCGCCGCCCAGAACTGTGACCATCTCCGGTGCAGGTCGCCGGAGAACAGGCGCGGCAAATCCGACGGCGTGGGCTGGGGTGAAGCGCGAATAGCCGTCGAAGAGCGTTGGGCCAAAGAGCCCCGAACCGGCTGCCAGCTCTGTCACAGGAGGGTCCCCAGCGGTCAGTTCCAGGCTTCCGGTGCCGCCGCCATTGACGAATTCGAGATCGCAAACATTGCGTACGGCAGCAACGACGTTGGCTCGGCGGTCCATGATCTCGGACATGGAGGACCGCTGGATTTGTTGGAGTAGCTGTGACTTGGCTAGGTCTGCCACCTTGTTTTTCGTGTGTGGGGTGTCCTGCAGTCCGGCAATTTGTGCCTCATAGGCCATGATGCCCACGAGCCGGAAGAGCGGGGTGCCGCCAGCTCGGTGGCCGCCGATCGCTAATGCCAGGGCGAGGGCATCGGCGCCGGTGCGCACCGGGGAGCGGTACACACCAATGTGGCCTAAAGTCCGGCCGGCAACGGAGGGCCGCCATGACGCATCCAGATCTAGACACAGGCGGAGCGGGGCTGCCGGGCGGAGGTCTGCCAGCGTAGCCACCATCCAGTCCAGTTGCTCCGTGGAGTCCACCATCAGCGTGACGCGGGCGCAGGCCTGGGGATCGGCGGCCAGGGAGCGCAGGGCGGCGGCATCGGCGGTGGGATACGCCACCACAATGTCGGTGAAAGCGTCCGAAGGATCTGCAGCGAGCCACAGTGCTTCCGGCAGGGTGAATCCCAGGATCCCGGCAAAGCCTGGCTGGGCCAATACGGCGCACAAAACCTCTTTGCTTCGAATGGACTTGCTGGCCACCCGGATAGGCTTACCGGCAGCCCGGCGCAGCAGCGAACCAGCGTTCACAGATAGTGCGGCAACATTGAGGACAGCTAAAGGCGCGGACAACTCGGCGCACGCCGCATCGGCCTGCGCCCAGATGGCACTCTGCGCGCCGGAGTCCACCGCCGGCTCACTGCGCAGACCGCGCGCGACGGCCGTTTCAAGCAGTTTCAACATGATTAACCACCCTCTTAATTGCGAGTAATGCTCACTCTGTCACATGTGAGAGAGCAGATGCGCAGATGCGCAGATGAGGTCATTTTCGGCGCTCGCCGGATCGTAACTTGACGTGCCCCATTGAACCCGCAATAGTCACAAGTACAGGCCGCGAGGGAGAGGCAATCGATGATTTTCTCCTCTCCTGAACGTATGAACTAGGAGGCGCATGATGACCAGTCAAGAGCAATCACCGCAAGGCGCAGCGCACCAACCCATCCCCGCACCGACAGGAATTGTGGTCGGGATCGACGGTTCCAAGCAGAGCGATTGCGCTCTGATTTGGGCCGCAGGCCAAGCCAAATTACGCAAAGTTCCGCTGCATCTGGTCACCGCCTACACCGTCCCCATCTTCGCCGCATCAGGCCTTGATGGTGGCTACGCAACCGTGGACGACGACGTTATTCGCCAAGGTGCCGAGGCTGTCCTTCGCGAATCGGCTGCCAAGGTGGCTCACCTAGATATTGAGATGGATGCGCGGGTTGAAAACGGCGATGCCGCAGGGGTGCTGTTGGAGCTGAGCGAAACCGCTGAATTGCTGGTCTTTGGTTCACGTGGCCGCGGCGGTTTCATTGGCAGGCTTTTGGGGAGCGTCAGCTCCGCCCTGCCAGCCCACGCTGAGTGTCCCACGGTCACGGTGCCCCTGAGCTGTGCCTCACGGTTGGAAGCAGACCTAGAAGCCGGCACTGCAGTAACTGGCGCATCCAGTACTGACCTGGAAAAGGTTGTGACCGTGGGTGTGGATGGCTCGGATCAGGCCCGGTACGCAGTGCTCATCGCAGCCGAACAGGCAGAACGCTCCGGCTGCATGTTGCGGATCATCTGCGCCGTCCAGCCTTACACCGGATCACTGGCATGGATGCCCGCTCCCGTGGACCGAGACGCTTTGTTCGCTGAAATTCAAGAACAGTTGGACGCCGGCGAAAAGTGGCTACGCAACCATTTCCCGAAATTGCCCATCGAGGTCAAGCTGCTCGAGGGCTCCGCGGTTGAAGCGCTGGTCAAGGCCACTGAAACCACAGAACTGGTGGTCATGGGAACACGCGGCCGCGGTGGCTTCGCCGGGATGATGCTCGGCTCCACCACGGACGGGGTGCGGCACCACGCCAAGGGCCCGGTCATGGTGGTCCGGGACAGGGCAGACCCCCGCCAAGAGGACCGCTCAGCATTTGGCCCACTACTACAGGCCTGACGCTTCCGCCTATCGATGCTGACAGGTGCATGAAACGCCGTGAGCCGGGGGTGCTCTCCTTGTCGGAGAACGCCCCGGCTCACGGCGTTAACGCTGGCTGGTGATTAGTACCTAGCTGCGTACGGGTACAGGCTCATGTAGTTGGGGACCATGTCCGACAACCGTGTGACAGTCACGGGCTGGCTGTAGTTCAATGCCTGGACTACTTGGCCATTACCAATATAAATGGCCACATGGCTGAAGCGGCCATTGCCGTCCTCGTTGAAGACCAGTAGGTCCCCGTACTGCATCTGTGACAGTGGAACCCGCACGGGGGCATCCCAGAACTGGTCGGAGCCTTGGCGCGGCACATACTTACCAGCCGCAGCAAAGGCTTGCTGCACCAACCCTGAACAATCGAAAGCGTTGGGGCCGTTGCCGCCCCATTGGTACGGGCTACCAATTTTGGACATGGCGTAGTTGACCATGACCTGCGTGTAGCTACCCGTTGGGGGAGTCACAGGTGGTGCTACAGGAGGTTTGACGGGCGGCTTAACTGGTGCTGGCGTGGTGGGCGCCGGAGGTTTGGGCGCAGGCGCGGGTGCTGGTGCCGGGGCAGGCGCGGGTGCCGGCGGCTTCGGAGCCGTTGTGGGTGCCGGCGGCTTCGGTGCGGTGGTGGCCGGTGGCCTCGGTGCTGTGGGCGTTGTAGCTACCGGCGGCTTGGGCGGCTTAGGCGACGTAGAGGCTGGCGGCCTGGGCGCGGGCACTGCTGGAATGGCGGCAGGATTGTTTCCGGACACTGGTGGGCGGACGGGCGCCTGAGTATCTCCGGATGCTTCAATCTGCTGTTTCAGAGCTTCTTCACGGGCTTTCTGGGCCAAGGCGTCAACCCGGGCGCCTTCCAGTTCCACCGTGGTGTTGTGGAGGGTGGCAAGCCGTTTGAGGAGGATATCTCGTTGAGACTGGTTTTCGGCTACGACGGCGGACTGGGCATCGGCTGCACCCTGAGCTAAGGCTCGGGAGGACTCTGCTGCGGCTGTGGCTTGCTCGGCGGCTGTACTTGCTGCCAAGGCTTGTGCGTCCAAGGCGGCCGAAGTGGACGCTGCCGCTTCGGCTGATGCAAAGGTGTGGGCCCTGTTGGAACTCAGTGCCATGAGCGTGGAGGCCTGGTACAGGGCGTCATCACTGTCATCGCTGGTGAGCAGTGTCTGTACACTCAGCCCTACGCCACCGGACTTGTAGAGATTGCCTGCCAGCTGGCCCAACTCTTTTTTGGCCTTGCCATGCGCGCCCCGAGCAGCCTCGGCTTTAGCACCAGCGGTTTCGGCCTCGTTTCGCCGCTCTTCCAGCACCACCAATGCTTCCGTGTAGGCATCGCTGGCGCCCAAGGCAGCCATGCTGGTGGCCTGCAGCCGGTCATTGGCGGAGGAGAGGATGGCTTCGAGTTCGGCAGCAGCTGCCGCGGTAGCCGCTTCAGACTTCTTGGCCTGGGCGATCTCATCTTCACTGGGGATGGACGGAAGGTGGGGCTGCGGCGCAAACTTTACGAACGCCGTCGAACTTAATGCGGCCGAACTTATTGCACTGGCGCCAACTGCTGCCTGGGAGGCCGGTGCGGCGGTGACGGGAGAGATGACTGCGGCCGAAGCCAAGGTGGCACATGCCAAGACGGCCGTGCCGCGAAGCAAAAAGCGCATACTCATCCAAGGGCCTCACAGTGGGTAGGAGCGGTACATGGTGCGGTTCTCACGCCGCAGGCCGGAGGCTGGTGACTCACGGCGCATTTACACAGCTAACCCAGACCCTACGGCCAGACAGAACGCTTTGGCAACATGAGAAACACCATTCACCTGAACCACAACGGTGTCATTTAGCCCCAGCCCAGCTCGTGCAGCCGCTCGTCGCTGATGCCAAAGTGGTGCGCGATCTCGTGAATCACGGTCACGGTGACTTCGTGGATGACCTCATCGGGGCTCTGGCAGATGTCCAAAATAGGCTGGCGAAAGATGGTGATTCGATCCGGCAGCGAGCCAGCCTCCCACCAGGAATCCCTCTCAGTAAGTGGCGTTCCTTCATAGAGGCCCAGCAAGACGGTGTCAGGGTGCTCGCCTGGAGCCGGCTGGTAGTCGTCAGCGATGAAGATCGCCACATTATCCATTTCTGCTCTGATCCCGGCGGGGATCTGGGCCAAGGCGGTGTGTACGGCGGCATCAAATTCCTCCTCACCCATGCTGAAAGGAGCAAAGGAGGGAATGCCTGCCAAAGGATTGTGATGCATGACTCAAGCTTAGTGAGTTATTGGTACCCTCTTGGTGTCTTAGCCGTGTAAATGCTGGGCTCTTGCTCTGCGTGCAGGCGATTTTAGTGCTTGTTGGTGGTGTTTTTTCGGCTTTGATTTGGCTCCGAACGGAGATTGGGCGTTTTTTGGCGAATGTTCGTTTTGTGTTCTGAGCAAATAGGCCCTATAGTTTTTGGAGTCCACTTCGGACCAATGCGGTGGCAACAACGCGGAGGGTAAGAAGCTGACTTAGGCCCCCATCGTCTAGCGGCCTAGGACACCGCCCTTTCACGGCGGCGGCACGGGTTCGAATCCCGTTGGGGGTACTTGCGAGTGAGTGGTAAATCAGCTGGAAAAAGGCTGGTACGCTATAACTCGTGAAAATCACACGAGAGTGTTGATAGCAACAAAAGCAGTAAACGTATGGCCCTGTAGCGCAGTTGGTTAGCGCGCCGCCCTGTCACGGCGGAGGTCGCGGGTTCGAGTCCCGTCAGGGTCGCTATGGTTTTCTTGACTAGTGCAAGAAGATCTGGTGACGAGATTTTCAGATCACCAAGGCTCTGTAGCTCAGTTGGTAGAGCGTTCGACTGAAAATCGAAAGGTCACCGGATCGACGCCGGTCGGAGCCACCAGTAAGACCCCGAGGAATCGGGGTCTTTCTCGTCTTAACCCTCTTGGTTCCTCCGTTCCCTTTCTTGGGTTAGCCTCCTCGGGTCTGGTCTAGCAGGTCAGCCTCCGCGAGTCCTCAGATCTGGCCCCCTGGAAGCGATTTAGGGGGCCAGATCCGAGGTCTCGCGGTGAGACGTTTAGAGGTTGGCCTCCGTTTCGGGCACAGTTAGCCCCTCTTCAACCTCGTTAGCGGCTCAAAATAGTGTTTTATGCCACAATGGCCGTTAGGGGTCGGCTTCATAGTGGCTGATCGTGGGCTTCAAATTGGGGGTCACCTTGCGATTGACGCGAACTTTTCGGCGAGTGTTCTTTCTATTGGCGATCCTGCTTATGGGCTCTTTGACCGCCACCGGCTGCTCATTGGTCCCAGGTTTTAGTGATCAGGGCAGCGACTCCGGTAGTGAAGCTGCCGCGGACCAACCCCGCGACGTAAGTCCAGAAGAGACCCCGGGAACTGGCACAGACCCGGAAACCGGAACGGAAGCCGACGCCCTAGCCTCAGAGCTGGGCAAGCTGGGCGATCTGGGAGGCTTGGGCGGCAACGTCGAAGCTTGCCTGAGAGTGACGGCTGTGGTTAGCATCGGCAGCACCTTGGCATTTTTCGCGAAGATCGACCCGAGTGGCGAGAGCTCCAAGAAAATGGCTGATCAAGAGGCGGAGTCCACGAAAAAGGCTCCGCTTGAAATCAAGGCTGACCTGGAGAATCTTCTGAAGGTCATCAGTATCTAGGCCGTGGACCGCAAGGTCTGGAACGATGCCAATTTCGAAAAGGCCATGGAGCCCATTGGTGCCTGGGCCAAGAAAAATTGCGAAGGCGAGTAATCGCTCGGGGATAAATATGCCCAACAGCTGAGCAGTAGAGAATGCCAGTTGAGTCCTGCGGCGTTGCCCCCCAACATTTCGGTGAATAGGCTTACCGTAAAGGAAACAGAAAGGGCGCGTTGATGGACTCGCACAACAAAGCTTCACAGGATCCTGCCCCCGCCAACCCCGCACAGGGGGAAGGGCGAACAGTCATCGCAGAGACGGCTGTGGCCAAGGTTGTTGGCATTGCAGCCCGAAATGTACCTGGAGTTCACGCGCTCGGTTCCGGGGCCTCACGTTCCATCGGCGCCATTCGCGAAGTGGTAGGTGCCACGGATCTCACCCAAGGTGTCAGGGTTGAGGTTGGCGAATCGCAAGTGGCCGTTGACCTGGTGCTCATGGCCGAATACGGCTACCCGTTGCAAACACTGGCTAATTCGGTCCGGGCTGCTGTTTACACGGCTGTTGAAGAACTGGTGGGCCGGGACGTCATTGAAGTGAACATCGAAATCACGGATGTGTTCATCCCTTCCGCTGACGCTGAAAAACCCGCGCCACGGTCCCGTCTGACGGACCGTTTGAGTAGCGCCAAGTCCGCCGCCGGCGCACCCGCCGCCGGCGCGCCCGGCGCACCAGCGCCTGCGCGAGGTATCGATTCAAGAGAAGCCGAGGAGCAGCTGTGAATCTCAGTGTTGTCTGCGCAGCGTTTGGTGCGTTTCTGGCATTCATGGCGTTCGCCTTCGGCTTTTGGGGCTTTGTCATCAGTGCACTCTTCATCGCTGTCGGGGCCTTCATAGGCCGGGCAGCCAGCGGAAAACTTGATTGGCGCGGTGCTCTCGATGCGCTCACAGGCCGCCGATCGTCGTCGTGAGTGAGAAACTGGTTCCCGCGCGCGAGCTCGCGGGTCACAACCGCATCAGCACGCAAGCTTTGACCTCAGTTGCTAAGGCTGCTGCGGCGGAAGTTCTCGCCGTCCCGCCCGCCCAGGTGAGGGTGAACTGGAATGACGACGACGGATTGTTGGCGCTGTCTATTTCCTCCGCCATGGGTGCGCCCCCCTTGAGCGCGGTCAGCCGTGACCCTGCCCGTCTCGCTGCGTCCGGGGGGAGCATTCTTAGCCGGGCAATTGCAGCCAAAGCCAGCATCCTGAAACAGGTTGAGCATCTCAGTGGCTCACGCCTGAGCAGGGTCGACGTACGGATTTCTGGGTTGCTGCTTCGCGAAGACGGGAGGGTTTCATGAGCGGCCCATCTCAGGAACGCCCGCAGAACTTGGACCGGCACATTGTGCGGCGGGAGACCCATTCAGCGCGCTCCGGTGTCTCCGTCATCGCCGCTCTTGTGGTGGCTGCCCTCGCGCTGTACTTCCTATTGGAATCTGTGCTGGCTGCCCTGGGCCAGCCCACGTGGCTCGCCCGCCCAGGGACGATCCTGCAGTTCCTTGCTGATCTTCCCGGTGGCATCCCTCGAGTACTCCTTGGCTCAGCAGGGGCGCTGCTGGCTCTTTTTGGGTTGATTTTCTTTTGCCATGGCGTCCTGCCAGGTCGGCGTGCACGGCACGTCCTGAGCCATCCGCGGGTTGCCATCGTGGTTGACGATGAAGTGGTTGCTTCCTCCTTGGCCAAGGCTGCGCGCATGGCTGCGGGGGTGACCCGCGAACAGGTCATGGTGGTTGTTTCCGCCCGTCAGGTGCAGGTCAACGTTCGGCCCACCTCGGGGTCCGTCCTGTCCGAATCGCACATCAAGGGCGCTGTTGAGGCGCAGCTCGCGGACATGGGCTTGGATCCAGTTCCCACCGTGAGCGTGAAAATGGCTGAGAGTGGGGTGATCGGGATATGAACGGCACACCGAGGGGCCTGAATAGGTTCCTACTGAGCCTAATTGGCCTGGTTTTCATGATCGTCGGCGTTGGTGCTGCGGTTCTCGCTGCAAGCCCCGCCGCGGCCCGCTGGTGGCAGCGCTACGCACAGGCGGAACTGGATTGGTTGCTGGATCTGGAGGCTCGGACACGGCTACTGCTGACTTCACAGAGCTGGATATGGATTGCCGTGTCGCTCTTTTTCTTGATCGTGGTGATCGTGATGATCACCTGGATCGGCAATCAAGGTAAGGGCCGGGCCAGCACTTTGCTTGATTACCAAGGAAACTCGGACGACGACGGAGCTGCCGGCGCAGTTAAGCTCAGTTGCGCTGTGGCGGAGCATGCGCTGAAGAGCGCCTTGCTGGAACGCACGGATCTTGTGGGTGTCACAGTGACAAGTTATGACTTCCGCGGGCGGACGGCTATCAAGGTGCGCGTGTTGCCGCGTCAAGGGGTCTCGCCCCACTTGGTGTCCGGAGAAATTACCGAGCTAGTCGCGGCCTTGGATGAGCTGCTGGGCTTTGAAGTTCCGGTACTCCTGAGCATTGGAAGCGGCGCTAGGTCACGGTTCACTAAAGCCGAACGAGTCCGCTAGTCTCTTTTCATCATCCCCCTCGAGATTTTCTCGCTTGGGGCCCACGGCAACGCATCAGGGAAGGCATCATGACCGAAAACAATGCAGGCAACGGCGGAGCAGAAGCAGTAGACAAGGCTAAGGAATTTGCAGCTGACGCTGTGGAGAACGTGAAGGATTTCGCCGGCGATGCCGCCAGCAAGGCCAAAGATGTAGCGGCCGACGCAACTGAAAACCTGAAGGAATTCGCCGGAGACGCTGGCGAGAACATCAAGGAATTCGCTGAGGACGCAGCGGAAAACGTGAAGGAATTGGCTGGGGATGCTGTTGAGCACGCCAAGGGACTCGGTGCCAAGATCGCGGGCATCTTCAAGGGCGATAAGTAAATAACGCTAGTCAACACGCTTCACCCAAACCCCACTACAGCTCTTATTGCCTAGGCAGCCCAAAGAGATAGTGGGGTTTTTGGGTTCAGTTTGAACGTGCCCGCTGCCGCACAGGCATCCAACGGTTCGCTAGCCTGCGGTAGGCGGCCGCGGCGCCGGTGAGGTCCCCTTCTGCCAGACATTGCAACCCCATGTGCACGTCGGAGGGAGAATCGTCAGGGTGGACCCGTTGAGCCACCGGGCCGTAGTCCAACTCCACCACCCCAGCGTCATTGAAGCCGGCCAACCAGTGCCCTAGATCCTGGAGCTCCTCAAAGAGGTCCATTTCTGGAGCCATGGCGGCCAGCATGCCCAGGGTTCTTTCGACCCGCCCTAAGGCTGTGGCCACTGGTACCTGAATCCGAACAGTCAGGATGCGTCCGTTGGCCTCCACCACTTCCATACGGTCATTGGCATATACCAAAATGAACCAGCTGAAAGGGACGCCCCAGGTTGAGGTTCGGGTCTGCAGGGGCAGCTCCAGATGTTTTGCTCCGGAGGCATGCTCCAGCTGCCGTGTCCATTCCTCCTGCGGAAGGATTAGCGTTGCCAGCTGACTCAAGTTGCCGGTGAGGAGCTCGGTGGCGCTAGCAATGGAGCGGGCCACGATCTGGTTCGGCGCATACAAAGTCTCTTCCCCCTCACCCATGGTGAGCACGCGCACCCGGTCTCCACCCGGCGTTGGAAGTGGATTGGGAGTGGGGCGGCTGACCCGTCTGAGGGAGTCAGCCAATTCGCTGGCATCAACGCTGATTCCGTTCTGCTCAGGAGTCAGCAGGCCCTCTAAATAGGCGAATTCAGAGAGCGTATATGCCTCGCGGGGTAAGTAAATGCGGAGGCTGGAGACATAGGGAAGCTGCAGGCCGCCCAAGTACAGCCCGTCAGTCAAGACTCAGCCCAGTTCCACAATGACTGGAGCGTGATCCGAGGCGCCCTTGCCCTTGCGTTCTTCGCGGTCGATTTCGGCACCAATCACTCGGGCGGCCAGAGCCGGGGAGGCCAGCGTAAAGTCGATGCGCATGCCCTCCTTCTTGGGGAATCGCAGTTGTGTGTAATCCCAGTAGGTGTAGACGCCGGGGCCCGGGTGCAAGGGGCGGACGACGTCGGTGAAACCGGCCGATTCAAACGCCGAGAATGCTGCCCGCTCAGGTTCGCTGACGTGGGTGAGGCCTTGGGTGCGGAAATAGTCGATGTCCCAGACGTCGTCATCCTGGGGAGCAATATTGAAGTCACCCATAAGTGCGATCTGGGCGTCGGGATCTGCTGCTAGCCATCCGGTGGCTTGGTTCTTGAGCTCGTCAAGCCACTGGAGCTTATAAGGCATGTGCTCGTCGTCGAGGGCGCGGCCATTAGGGACGTAGAGGCTCCAGATACGCACGCCGTTGCAGGTGGCGCCGATGGCTCGGGCCTCCTGGACGGGATCCTTGCCGCCCTTCCCAAAGGCGGGCTGACCGGAGAAGGTGCGCTCCACGTCCTCGAGGCCAACGCGGGAGGCAATGGCCACCCCGTTCCACTGGCTGAAGCCAAAGTGGGCCACCTCGTAACCATTGTTTTCAAAGAGCTCCCAGGGAAAGTTCTCGTCCTTGCATTTGGTTTCTTGGATGGCCAACACGTCCGCGTCGGTCCGGCGCAGCCAATCCTCTACGCGGTCGGCACGGGCACGCAGGGAGTTCACATTCCAGGTAGCAATCTTCACCCCTCCAAGCTATCAAGTTAAGGGTCGTGAAAGTGCTCCGTACGGTTGTGTTGGGGCTTCTTGCGGGGCTGTTTATAGATGCGGCTGCAACTCCGCGGCGCCGCGGAGTTCCTGCGATGCTGATGCTGGTGCGGCGAAAACTGTGGGGATGGACACTATCCCAGTGCTGTCGAAACTGGCTAGGGTTACAAAGCTGTAACGCTTGCCTCGCCGCACAACTGCGGCGTCACAGCGTGTGAGATGTCGCTCGGATAGGGGCCGGACTGGCCATATTAAGCCAATAGCGAAATTGCCTCTGTTAGCGTGGGAAGCGAACCAGTAGACCGACAAGCCTGCGGGCAACTGCCATAAACGTGCGTGAACATGACGAATCATGTTTCCCCGGGGAGTGGCAGCCAGACACAGGCCGTCGAACTGGCGGTAGGGATAGCTTCCCGATTCTTGCTTTTAAACGGCGAGACCGTCTTTCCTTGCTGCCCCGGCCGGGGCGTGCGGGGGAGCGAAGAGTTTGACGCGTAACAACGCCTGCAGCACGAGATCACCAATCGCGCTCGTTTGGGCCACCGCCACAGCGGGCCCTGAACGTTCGTGTAGATGGGTACTACGTGTACGAATCCACGGACAACGTGACAATCGAGCCGAAAATTGGGTCCGAATCCGGGCACAAGCCGACTCAGAACGACAACGACAACGGGCATGACATTGCTTTGAGTGTCAGCAATCTTTACAAGGTCTTCGGCAAGCGACCCGCCGAAGTTATAAAGCGCCTCAAGGGCGGCAAGAAGCGTGAGGAATTGTCCGCGCTTGGAACGGCTGCCGTCATCGATGCCTCTTTTGAGGTCAAAAAGGGTGAGATCTTCGTGGTGATGGGGCTTTCGGGCTCCGGAAAATCCACGTTGATCCGCACCCTCAATGGCCTCTGGGCGCCCACCGAAGGCTCCGTTGTGGTGGGTGGAACTGATATTTCCAAGATCAGTGACAAAGAGTTGCGTCGTGTTCGGCAACAGAAAATCTCCATGGTTTTCCAGCACTTTGCGCTCATGCCGCACCGCACTGTCCTGGAGAACGCCGCCTACGCACTGGAAGTTCAGGGTGTGGCAAAGGCTGAGCGATCGGCCCGCGCCGAGAAGATCCTCAACCTGGTGGGCCTTGAAGGCTGGGGAGCCAAATACCCCAGCGAGCTCTCCGGCGGTATGCAACAGCGCGTTGGCTTGGCCCGCGCCCTGAGTGCCGAAACCGACATCCTGCTCATGGACGAGGCGTTCTCCGCGCTCGATCCGCTGATTCGCCGTGAAATGCAGGAACAGCTGGTCTTGTTGCAGTCGGAGCTGGAGAAGACCATTGTCTTCATCACCCACGATCTCAACGAGGCCATGTTCTTAGGTGACAGGATCGCCGTCATGCGTGACGGTGAGATTGTCCAAATCGGCACCCCGGATGAGATCCTCACCCACCCCGCCAATGATTACGTGGCCCAATTTGTGCAGGACGTCGACCGGACCCGTGTGCTCACTGCCGGTGGCGTGATGGAGCCTGCGCTTGCCGTGGTCAACCTGTCCGGCGGGCCCCGCAACGCCCTGCGCACCATGCGGGACTTGCAAGTTTCGGCCGCCTTTGTGGTGGACCGCCGCCGCAATTATCTGGGCACAGTGCGTGACCGCGACGTCATGAAGCAGGTGGAAGCGCACAGCTCCGATCTCTCTGCCGTGATTCGCGACAGCGTGGAGCCGGTCAGTCCGGACACAGCGTTGAATGATCTTTTCGGCCGCGCCGTGGAGAGTCCCATCCCCTTGCCCGTAGTGGACGACGCCGGACGGCTCGTGGGTGCCTTGCCGCGCGTGACGCTGCTGGCCGCCTTGGGCAACGTCCCCTCCACCACGGGTGAATTCCCAGTGGTGGATACGGCCGTGGCGCCCATCCCCGAACAAGTTGTTACGGCCGCGCTGGCCAAGACCGAAGGAGACGCATAGTGGAACCGATTTTTAGGATTCCCCTGGGCAAGTGGGTTGAAGTTGGGCTCGATTGGCTGACCACCACCTTCGACAGTGTCTTTGAACTCATCCGCAGTATTTTTGTTGGCGCCTACGACAGTCTTGAGTGGCTGCTGGCGACACCTCCGTTCTGGGCCATTATCGTGGTGTTTGCCGCGATTGCTTGGTGGGCGAGTGGGTGGAAACTCGGCGTGGGAACAGCGATCAGCTTTACCATCATCGTTGGTGTGAACCAATGGGAGAACGCCATGGCTACGCTGGCGCTGGTGGCCATCGCCACCATCGTGGCCGTGGTGATCAGTATTCCGCTGGGTATTTGGGCGGCTAGTTCCAACCGGGCTTCAGGGGTCATCAAGCCCATTTTGGACTTCATGCAGACCATGCCGGCCATGGTTTACCTGATCCCGGCCCTGGTCATGTTCCGGGTGGGTGTGGTGCCGGGCATCATCGCCACGATCATCTTCGCCATGGCCCCCGGCGTCCGTTTCACGGAACTGGGCATTCGCGGTGTGGATAAGGAAGTGGTGGAGGCCGGTCATGCGTTTGGGTCAAGCCCGGCACGCATCCTGTATCAAATCCAGCTGCCACTGGCCCGGCCCACCATCATGGCCGGCATCAACCAGGTCATCATGCTCTCGCTGTCCATGGTGGTCATTGCTGGCATGGTCGGCGCCGGTGGTCTGGGCGGTGACGTTGTCGCCGCCTTGAACCGCATCGACGCCGGTCTCGGTTTCGAAGCAGGCATCGCCGTGGTGATCGTCGCGATCTTCCTGGACCGCGTGACGGCCAGTTTCGGCACCAAGTCCACTAGCGGGGCCGGCAAGCGCCCAACCCGCAAAACCGACAAAAAAACCTCCACCAAGGTTGACGCGAACGCCTAGGTGGGACCGGATAACCGGCTTGAACGAAAATTTTTACAAACCAATCGCGGCAGCCATGAATTCTGGGCTGTCAATGAAAGGAATGAACAATGAACAAGAAATTTATGGGTGTTGTGGCCATGGCGGCAACACTAGCACTGGGCATGAGCGCCTGCGGATCCGGCTCAGATGAAGCGGCCACTGTGGTCAACGGTGACAAGCAAGATTTGAAGATTGTCGTGTTCAACGGCTGGGATGAGGGCGTAGCGGCATCCGAGCTATGGAAGGCGATCCTCACTGAGAAGGGCTACAACGTCGAGCTGGAAAACGCCGACGCGGCACCCGTTTACTCGGGTCTCTCCGCCGGCGACTACGACGTTGTGCTGGATACCTGGTTGCCCGTCACGCACAAGACCTACATCGAAGAGTATGGCGACAAGATGGAAGACCTCGGTGCATGGTACGACGACGCCAAGCTGACGATCGCCGTCAACGAGGATGCCCCCATCGACTCACTCGAGGAACTGGCGGCCAACGCCGACAAGTTCGGCAACAAGATCATCGGCATTGAGCCCGGAGCCGGTCTGACGGAAGCTACGACCAATGAGGTCATCCCGGGTTACGGCCTGGACAAGATGGATTACATCACCTCATCCACCCCGGCCATGCTTTCCGAGCTGAAGACGGCAACCACCAAGGGCGAGAACATCGTTGTTACCCTGTGGCGTCCGCACTGGGCCTACGACGCCTTCCCCGTGAAGGACCTGAAGGATCCCAAGGGCACGCTGGGCGCTGCTGAAGGCATCCACAGCTTCTCGCGTCTGGACTTCGACACGGATTACCCGACGCTTGATGGCTGGTTGAAGAACTTCAAAATGGATTCCGACACGCTGTCATCGCTGGAGAACGCCATGTTCAACGATGTCGACACCGACGACTACGCTCCGATCGTGGAGAAGTGGATCGGCGAAAACCAGGACTACGTGGACGGCCTAACCAAGTAACCCCCACTCCTCCCTGAGGACGCTATCGCACCAATGGTGTGATTTTAAGGAACGCTATCGCACTGAGGTGCGATAGCGTTCCTTTTTGTTCAGCCATTGCTGCGATAGCGTTTGAAGGAGTGGGCTATTTCCACCACGAATCGAGCAGGGACACCGGTATGGTGCGCTTGTGCCGACTCTGCAGGAAACGGCGCTCAATTCCGGCAGTGGCACTCTCACTGACGTCCTTACCTTCTAGGTAGTCGTCAATCTCCTCGTAGCTGATGCCGAGTTCATCTTCATCAGTGCGGCCGGGGACGCCGTCGAGAAGGTCTGCGGTGGGAACCTTTGCCCACAACTGCTCCGGGGCGCCGAGCTCGCGCAGCAGTGCCCGGTTCTGACGCTTGTTCAGGGTAAACAGCGGAAGGATATCGGCACCGCCGTCGCCAAATTTTGTGAAGAAACCAGTGACGGATTCCGCGGCATGGTCGGTTCCAATAACCAGCAAGTTCTCGGCCCCGGCTAAGGCATACTGGGCGATCATGCGGCTGCGGGCCTTGATATTGCCCTTGTTGAAATCAGTGACATCTTCCGTGGCCGTCTTGGCGAACTCAGCCTCGAAACCATCCACGGCCGGAGCAATGTTGAAGGTCCGCTCCGTTTTGGCGCTGATAAATTTCATGGCTGCTTGGGCGTCGGCTTCATCGTGCTGAACTCCGTAGGGTAGGCGCACCGCAATGAAGTTCGCCTCAACCCCCTCGGCTGCGAGCTCTTCCACGGCGAGCTGCGCCAGCCGCCCGGCAAGAGTGGAATCCAAACCACCACTGATACCGAGCACATAGCCCTTTGTGCCCGTCGTTTTCAGATAATCCTTCAGGAATGCCACCCGCCGAGTGATTTCCCCAGCCGGGTCAATCGTGGGCTGGACGCCAAGTTCGTCAATGATTTGTGCTTGTAGTTCGCGCATGTGACTAAGCCTAGCCCGTGCATATTTCCGTAGTGTTGCGTACGTCCATTTAGAATGGATCCCATGACCCCCACACTTGCTGCTGACCGCGCCCGCCTGCTTGAACTCGTCAAGGAGCTTGCTGTTGTCCGCGGCAAAGTAATCCTCTCCTCCGGTAAAGAGGCTGACTACTACATCGACCTGCGCCGCATCACGCTCCACCACGAGGCTTCCCGGCTCGCCGGTCGCGTCATGCTGGCCATGCTGGACGACGCCGGGATCGAGTTTGAGACGGCCGGCGGCTTGACCATGGGTGCAGACCCCGTCGGAACCGCGCTCATGCATGCTGCTGGAGACGCTGGCCGCGCTATCGACGCGTTCGTAGTTCGCAAGGCCCAGAAGTCCTACGGCATGGGACGCCAGGTTGAAGGCCCCGGTGTCGATGGCCGCAAGGTAGTGGTTCTGGAAGACACCTCCACAACGGGCGGATCAGCACTGACCGCCGTCGAAGGTGTGCGTAAGGCAGGCGGAAACATCCAAGCCGTTGCCGTGATCGTTGACCGCGACACTGGCGCCAAGGAGCGCATCGAAGCCGAAGCCAACATTCCTTACCTGTTCATCTTCGGGAAGGACGAGCTCGGCCTCTCCTAAGCTGAGCGAGGCAGCGCACCAGCGCACCAAGGCAGCCGCGCCGCAGCCCAGAGCATCGGCAGATCGCTTGGAATGGTTAGACCGCCAAAGTGATGCTGTGAATCTCGTCGGCGGCGTGACCCGTACGTTCATGAACGCGCAAAACGGCCTCAGCCGACGGGGCCTCTGACAGGCAGAAAACTTTGCCTGTCACGGGATCGGCCCACGCGTTCTTGAAAATGACGTTCTCTTCGCTTTGGGCCTCGAGGTCGGCTTGGTGCGCGGCTTTGAGGTCTTCGGCAGAGATGCCTTGCATATGATTGTGGACGTCCATGAACTCTGGCATGGCACACTTCCTTAGTGATCTACAGGCTCACACGTTGAGGATGTTAGCTCAACTATAGAATCGGTGCGGCTGCCGCAACAGCGGTACCGATGCGTAACTTGTTGCGGAATCCAAACACCGAAAGGTCTGTTTTGTCGAAGCTGTATTTCCGCCATGGAGCCATGAACTCGGGCAAGTCCACTGGACTGCTGCAGGCCGCGTTCAACTATGAGGAGCGCGGCCAGCGGGTTCTGTTGGCGAAGCCTGGCGTGGACACGAAGGGTGAAAACTCCGTGGTTTCTCGCCTCGGCGTCAGTCGTGAGGTGGATTTTGTCATCCCGCCGGGTACGGATGTCCGTGCGCTATTCGCGGAGCAAGCTGCTGGCGACGCTCCCGATGCGCTCCTGAAACACATGGACATGGCGCCGGTAGCGTGTCTGCTGGTGGACGAGGCGCAGTTTTTGGACCCGGCCCAAGTTGACGATCTGTTCCGCATCGCAGTGCTGGACGGTGTGCCGGTTCTTGCCTACGGTCTCCGCACCGATTTCCGCACCAAGGCGTTCCCGGGCGCGGCACGGTTGCTGGAAATTGCGCACTCGTTGGAAGAGCTCAAAACCATCTGCCGCTGCGGACGTAAAGCCATGTTCAACACCCGGCGTGTGGGCAGCGAGATAGTGTTCGACGGCGATCAAGTCGCCATTGAGGGTGCCGAGGTTTGGTATGAATCCCTTTGTGGCAATTGTTATTTGGAAGCTTCGGGCGGCACGCTGGGGGCATAGCGATGGGCGGCAATCCCCATCGCTATACCCGCGGGGAAAGTGCTTCGTTGCCTATGACCCCACAGGGGTGTCGCACAGAACACAGAATGACGGTAGAAGCTGTGGAAGCTGGAGAAGCTGAGTGGGCCAAGAATAGGGCCACACTCACTGCCACCGGATCACCAAAGGGGGTGCCTCTCCAATCCGTGGAGAGGCACCCCCTTTGGTGATTCGAACCCAGAGACCCTAGATCTGTGGAATCAGATCCGCGACGGAGTTCATCACCTGGTCCGGTCGGAATGGGTAGGCGTCAATATCTTCGGGCTGAGTGATCCCGGTTAACACCAACACCGTGTGCAGGCCGGCTTCCATGCCCGCGATGATGTCCGTATCCATACGGTCCCCAATCATGGCGGTGGTTTCGGAATGGGCCTGGATCCGGTTCATGGCCGAACGGAACATCATGGGATTGGGTTTGCCCACAATGTAGGGTTCCCGGCCAGTTGCCTTGGTGATCAGCGCGGCGACAGCGCCCGTGGCCGGCATAGGCCCTTCTCGCGACGGGCCTGTGGCGTCTGGGTTAGTGCAGATGAAACGTGCCCCGTCGCCAATCAACCGGATGGCCTGCGTGATGGCCTCAAACGAATAAGTGCGAGTCTCGCCCAACACCACATAGTCCGGTTTCTGGTCGGTGAGAATGAAGCCTGCCTCATGCAACGCCGTCGTCAATCCTGCCTCGCCGATGACAAAGGCGCGCCCGTGCGGCATTTGGGACTTCAAGAACTGGGCGGTGGCCAGCGCAGATGTCCACAGGTTCTCCTCCGGGACGTCCAACCCGGAAGCCTTGAGCCTGGCAGCGAGATCGCGCGGGGTGAAGATGGAGTTATTGGTCAGCACGAGGAAGCGCTTAGAGGTGTCCACCCAGCGCTGGATCAGCTCCGCGGCACCTGGTACGGCCTTGTTCTCATGGACTAGCACGCCGTCCATGTCCGTGAGCCAGCATTCGATGTCGATCGGCTGGCGTTGTTGTTCAATGGTCATGATTCCTCCTGAGAGTAGGCAGATGGCTTACCTCAAGTCTTGCAGAGAAAGTGCAGGGAAAAGGGTTTTGCGCCGAGACTGGGCAGTTGTGCGTAAAGTTGAACGGTGAGTAAAACCGGTGAAACCCCTGTCCCAGACGATTCCGTGATCCCCGAGCATCCGGAACTGCACCACGAGGTTGGCCTCGGCCCGTGGGAAGGTGAGCTGCCCGAGGGTGATCATTGGGACCCGGAATTATTGGCCAACGGTGACCGCCGCAACGTTCTAGATGAGTACCGGTACTGGAGCATGGACGCCATCGTGGCCGAGCTGGACACCCGCCGCCACGATTTCCACGTCGCCATTGAAAACTGGCAGCACGACATGAATATTGGCACCGTGGTGCGCACCGCCAACGCTTTTTTGGCCAAGGAAGTGCACATTATCGGCCGACGGCGGTGGAACAAGCGCGGCGCCATGGTCACCGACCGCTACCAGCACGTCCGCCACCACCCCACCGTTGAGGACTTTGTTGCGTGGGCGAAGGGCGAAGGGCTGACCATCATCGGGATCGATATTTTCCCAGACTCCGAACAATTGGAAACCTACGAGTTGCCCCGCAACTGTGTCTTCGTATTTGGTCAGGAAGGCCCGGGGCTCAGCGACGAGGTGCATGCCGCCGCGGAAACCACCCTGTCCATTGAGCAGTTTGGCTCCACTCGCTCCATCAACGCCGCCTCCGCCGCCGGCATCGCCATGCACGCGTGGATCCGCCGGCACGTCTTCAACCAGAGCGTCAGCTAGGCCAGCGCACCCGAGGTGGGCGGATCCGCCGTCGTCCGTGGTGAACATTCTTAAGCACGACGGCGCCACTCACCTTCTGCGGTCCGCCGCGTGGTGGGCACCGTGCTGCCAGCGCTGCTGGAACCTAGCGGATGACGGGCTCGGACGCGTTCAGGAGCCCCAGCTCTGAACGGCGTGGCATCCCTTCCCAATCCCCGTGGACCAGGCATGCGAAGGCCCCGGTCTGAGCGGCCGTGAGTAGCCGGGTGTCCACTGGCTCGCCGCGGAGCAACTCGGCTAGGTAGCCGGCTACAAAGGCGTCGCCTGCTCCCACGGTGTCCACGGCGCGGATGGGAATGGCCGGCTGGGTGAACGTTTCGCCGTCAACCAGGGCCACGGCGCCTTGAGCCCCGAGCTTGATGATGACCTGTGCCGGACCAAGAGCAGCGATTCTGGCTGCCAATTGGTGCGGACCGGAGGATTCGCCGACAACAATGGCCGCCTCGTCGTCGCCAGCAAACACCACATCAGCCTGCTCAATCAAGGACTTGAACGCTACGGCGGCATCCGCTTTGGACCACAACGCTTGCCGATAGTTCAGATCAAAGGAAACTAGGGTCCCGGCGGCGCGAGCCTGCTTCACGGCAAAGGTGACAGCCTCGGCGGCGGAGGCTGAGAGCGCCGGAGTGATCCCGGTGATGTGCAATAGCCTGGCTCCGGTGATCAGCCCCGCTGGGAAATCCTGGGGACACAGCCGCGATCCGGCACTCCCTGCCCGGTAGTACATGACCTTGGTTGATTCGGCAGTGCGGCGTTCCTTGATCATCAGGCCCGTGGGGGCTCCAGGGTCTTGGCCGGCGTGCACAATGAGGTCTTCGGCGCGTAGCTGGCGCAACACCAGTTCCCCCAAGCTGTCCTGACCAACTCGGCCGGCCCAGGCAACGGTGGCGCCCAGCCGACGCAAGGCGATGGCCACGTTGCTTTCGGCTCCGCCAATGCCCAAACCTAGAGTGGTCTCATGCGCCAGCGGACCGGGGTTGGTGGACTTCATCAGCGCCATCGTCTCGCCAAAGGTGACAACGTCAACCGCTTTGCTATCCATGGTGCTCGGCTCAGGGCTGCTCACTTTCTGGCTCCGTTGGCAGCGTCCCGGGCTGCAACGGCGGCGGCAACCAGCTCGGTGACCTTCCGGGCTCGCTGGGTTAGTGCTGCCAAATCCCCGCCACGGAAGGCATCGCCAAGCAAGGGCCCGCCCAAGCTGACTGCCAAGACTCCTGCTGCAATCCACTCGGGGGCATTCTCAATGGAGACTCCGCCTGAGGGGATGACTTCAATGGTGGGGAACGGACCACGGAGGTGTGCAACATATCCTGGCCCCATGGAGCTGGCCGGGAATATCTTCACTGCTGTGGCGCCGCCCTTCCAACCCGCGAACAACTCCGTCGGCGTCAGTCCGCCAGGGAAAACTGGAATATTACGTTGGACTGCGGCTTCCACCACGGCCAGATCGGTGATGGGGGTGACTAAGAATTTGGCCCCGGCGTCCAAGACTTCCACAGCCTCCTTGAGCGAGGTAATAGTGCCCACACCAATGTCCACTGCGGCGCCAAACTCCGCCAACAGCGCGGGCAATTCCGCCACCACGCCGGCCGTGCTCAACGTCAGCTCAATGGTGGTGACGCCACCCGCGGCCAATGCCGCAATCACGGGTGCATATTCCCTGGCATGTCCGGCGCGAAGCACAGCCACCACAGGATTACCGCGCAAGAGCTCACCGGCTGCCGGACGCGCTGTTGTCTGATTCTGACTTATGTCACTGTTCCCAATTGCCATGGCACAAACTCTTCCTGTCCTAGATCCAATTCTTCACTGACTGTCTTCTGTCCCGACTGTCAGAGGACCCCACCGGCCACACTACCGGCCACGTTACTTGCCGTGAGGACTGGACCGTAACAAGCCGATACCTCCGCGCCGTGGGGAGGTTTCCCCGCGCTGGCGAGACCTGAGGCACTCAGATTAGGGTCCGCCGTCGTACGTGGAAAAACGTCCATAGATTGAACGGAAACTTCATCTTCTTCGTGACTTTGTACGTACTGGCTAAGATAGGAGGAGCCATGCGGGAGCTGGCCTGATTCCAGACTCTTAGTACCGTTCAGCACAGAGGAGCTCTTAATGCCCATCGCAACACCGGACAAGTATGCCGAAATGATTGACCGCGCCAAAGCTGGCGGATTCGCCTACCCCGCGGTCAACGTGACATCCTCACAGACCCTGAACGCAACCCTGCAGGGCTTCGCCGACGCCGGAACTGACGGCATCATCCAGGTCTCCACCGGTGGCGGCGCCTACTGGTCCGGCGCTGGCGTCAAGGACATGGTTGCCGGTTCCCTGGGCTTCGCAGCATTCGCTCGCGAAGTTGCCAAGAACTACCCCATCAACGTCGCCCTGCACACGGATCACTGCCCCAAGGACAAGCTAGACGGCTTCGTTCTGCCGCTGCTGGCCGCCTCCGAGGCTGAGGTCAAGGCTGGCCGCGACCCGATCTTCAACTCCCACATGTGGGACGGCTCCGCCGAAACCCTCGAGGAAAACCTGCGCATCGGCCGCGAACTGCTGGCTCGTACCCACGCTGCAAAGATGATCCTCGAAGTTGAAATTGGCGCTGTTGGCGGCGAAGAAGACGGCGTGGAAAACGCCATCAACGACAAGCTGTACTCCACCATCGAAGATGGCTTGGCCACCGTTGAAGCACTGGGCTCCGGCGAGCACGGCCGCTACATCACGGCCCTGACCTTCGGTAACGTCCACGGCGTCTACAAGGCTGGCAACGTCAAGCTGCGCCCGGAAATCCTGAAGGAAATCCAGGCAGCCGTTGGCGCCAAGATCGGCAAGGAAAACCCGTTCGACTTGGTCTTCCATGGCGGCTCGGGCTCCTCGGATCAGGAAATTGCCGACGCCGTTTCCTTCGGTGTCATCAAGATGAACATCGACACCGACACCCAGTACGCCTACACGCGTCCTGTGGTTGACCACATGTTCTCCAACTACTCCGGCGTCCTGAAGGTTGACGGCGAAGTTGGCAACAAGAAGCTCTATGACCCCCGCGTCTGGGGCGCCTCGGCCGAAAAGGGTCTGGCTGCACGCGTTGTTGAAGCTGCCTCGCAGCTCGGCTCTGCAGGTAAGACGTTCAAGTAAATGTCTGATTCCTTCCGCAAGAACCTCCTCGGCCCGGAGCCCACACTGCTCCCGGCCGAGGTGGATGTCCTTTCGCGGCTCGACGCCGGGGATGAGGCCGTTGATTTGGCGGCCTCGCACCCGACGTCATCGCTTTTGTGGGCCATTTTGGCTGACGAGGCGTACTCCGAGGGCCGCACCATCGAGTCTTACGCTTACGCGCGTACCGGCTACCACCGTGGCCTGGATTCACTGCGCCGCAATGGCTGGCGCGGAACCGGTCCGGTCCCGTACGAGCATGAGGGCAACCGTGGATTCCTGCGCGCGCTCTACGCTCTGGGCCGTGCCGCTGGCGCTATTGGCGAGTCCGACGAAGCCGCACGCATCACCACGTTCCTGAACGACTCCGACCCGTTGGCTACTGCCGCGATCGAAGCCGCGCTCTAGGAGCTGCTGGGCCCGTTATTTCCCCGGGCCCAGCGATGCGGGCCCAGCCACAAATGACGCCGGTCCCGCTTTATGACACTGAAATTACGGTGTCATAAAGCGGGACCGGCGTCATTTTTGCGTTCCGAAGGATCTCGATTGCGCTTCGCTGTGGAAACTAGTCCCAGATGTTGTCTCCGCGCAGCGTGGCGTCAACGCCGCCGTCGATGTAGATGGTCTGCCCTGTGGTGTGTGTGTTCTCTTCGCTGGTCAACCAGGCGAGCAAACGTGCCAAAACAATGGACTCAGAGTGGTAATTCAACGGCATCGGCATGTTGTCATCAACCAACTTCCGCCCCTCTTCGGTGGAAAGGAGCTTCTCGGTCATCGGCGAAATAACAGTGCCCGGAGCCACCGCGTTGAGCGGAATGCCGGCTCCAGCCCAGCGCTCCGTGATTGATTCGCGGCGAACCCACCGGCTCAGCGCCCGCTTGCTGGAGGGGTAGTTCAGGTAACCAGCAGGGCCCTGCGCGGCGAGTGCGGCACCAATTTCCAAGGCTTTGGCCTCCTCGCCTGCCAGCAGGGCATCGACTAGATCCGGTGAGGTGGTCTGCAGGCTCGCTGCGGAACTTACGACGGCGGCACGAGGCGCCGGGCTCTTAGCCAGAACGGGAGCTAAGTAGTCCAAGAATTCTGTCACGCCAAAGTAGTTCACGCTCACCGTGAGCGGGATGGGAGCAGAGATTCCGGCGCAGGCGATGACGGCGTCAATCTTTCCTCCGGCCAGGTCGATAGCGTTTTCGGCTGCCGCTTTGCGCCCTGCTGGGGTGCTCAGGTCCGCTTCAATCTCGGCGCCCTTCAAGTCGACGCCGATCACGGTTGCCCCGCGCTCGCGCAGTAGCTCCGTTGTGGCCAGACCAATTCCGGAACCGGCTCCAGTGACGATGTAGGTACGCGGTGAGGTTTGCGTTGTTTCAGTCATTATTCGTTCTCCTTCGAAGGCTCTGGGGCTGTGGCGACCAGATGATTTTGGGTGGTTCTTAGGTGGCTGGAAAGTGCCGCGGTAGAGTGTTCAAGTTTGTCCAGCAGACGCACCAGATCGTGGCGCTCCTGTTCGTCCCAGCCAGTCAATAACTCCTCAACCAATGAATCGCCGGCCTCGATAAAAGTGTTGGCCACTTGGCGTCCTGCGGGAGTGAGGGTGATTAGGCTGGCACGGGCATCGGCCGGGTCGGAGATGCGTTTTACAATCCCCGCCGTGGTGAGCCGCGCGAGTATCTTGCTGACATTGGAAGCTCCGGTCACCATCTTCTGAGCCAATGCAGAGGGCCGTAGAGGGCCGCCATTGGAGAGAAAAGTGATGACAGTGATGGCTCCCGGGTCTAAGTCCAAGCCCTTGCGGGCCACCACCGAGGTGAGGAAGTCAGGTGCGCTCCACTGGGCCATGACGCGCGTCAGCGAGGTCATGAGAGCATTGCTATACGGCTTGACGGGCGGGTCTTGCTCGTTGCTGTGCGGGGTCATCGCTGCGCTCCTAAAAGTAATATTCGCACGTCCAATTACTGTCCTAAAGACAGTATACGCGTTTTCTGTGAAAATGTCTCTACATTGCTCGCCCCGTCGCGCGGGCAACCGTTCCCACCTATGCCCCAGCATGTTCCGCCATGAAAAGAGGACGGCGGTGCCCACCTTCCTCCGAGAGCTCCGAAAAACTGGCGCGGTTTGTCCATTGGATGGCGCCAATGTGCACCTGCCCCGGCAGTACAGTAAACTTGCGGGGTAAGACCCCCTTGGCCGTTCGCCTTTCCGCAGTACTTTAAAGTACTTGCAGGATTTGGCACATGGTTCCCAAGGGGCATTTTCGTGCCCGGACGGTGTACAGCGGAACAACCGCTGAATCATGCAGCGCTCGGCTCAACTTATGAGCAAGGGGGAGGGTCCCATGCCAGCAATCGTAATCGTCGGCGCCCAGTGGGGTGACGAAGGAAAAGGCAAGGCCACAGATCTTTTGGGTGGTTTGGTCGACTATGTAGTGAAGCCCAACGGTGGCAACAATGCCGGGCACACCGTAGTTGTAGGCGGCGAGAAGTATGAGCTCAAGCTCCTTCCCGCCGGTATCCTGAGCCCCAACGCAACACCCATCATTGGCAACGGCTGCGTGGTTAACCTCGAAGCGTTGTTTGAGGAAATCGAGGGCTTGGAAGCCCGCGGCGCGGACACGTCCAAACTGCGTATTTCCGCCAACGCCCACCTCGTTGCCCCGTACCACCAGGTGCTGGACAAGGTCACCGAGCGTTTCCTTGGCAAGCGTGCCATCGGTACCACCGGCCGCGGCATTGGTCCGGCCTATATGGACAAGGTGGCCCGTTTGGGTATCCGCGTCCAGGACCTCTTTGATGAGTCAATCCTGCGCCAGAAGGTAGAGGGTTCGCTCAAGCAGAAGAACGAACTTCTGGTCAAGGTTTACAACCGTCGTGACGTGGAAGTTGAAGAGGTGGTGGAGTACTTCTTGAGCTTCGCCGACCGCATTCGCCCCATGGTCATCGATGCAACCTTTGTGTTGAACGAGGCTCTAGACCGCGGCGAAGTAGTGCTCATGGAAGGTGGCCAGGCAACGTTCCTGGACGTCGACCATGGCACCTACCCATTCGTCACGTCCTCGAACCCGACCGCAGGCGGAGCCTCGGTTGGTTCAGGCATTGGCCCCACGCGCATCACCCGCTCCGTGGGTATCATCAAGGCCTACACCACCCGTGTTGGCGCCGGTCCGTTCCCCACGGAACTCTTCGATGACATGGGCATCTACCTGCAAACCACCGGTGGCGAATTCGGTGTCAACACCGGCCGTCCGCGCCGCTGTGGCTGGTACGACGCCGTCCTGGCCCGACACGCTTCCCGCGTCAACGGCTTCACGGATTACTTCGTCACCAAGCTGGATGTGCTCACCAACATCGAGTCCATCCCCGTGTGTGTGGCCTACGACGTGGACGGGGTGCGTCATGATGAAATGCCCATGACGCAGACCGAATTCCACCACGCCAAGCCCATTTTCGAGAACTTTCCAGGCTGGACCGAGGACATCACCACGGCCCGCACCATGGAAGATCTGCCCGAGAACGCGCGCAACTACATCTTGGCCCTCGAGGCTATGTCGGGCACCCGGATCTCCGCCATTGGCGTGGGCCCGGACCGCGACCAGACCATTGTGCGCCACGATCTGATCAACTAGTAACAGCACAGCCCGGTCTATTTCCGGGCAAGCGCAAGGAAGGACGACGGCGGAACTAAAGTTCCGGCGTCGTCCTTTCCTTTTGTCTGGGTGGGCTTGATTGGCTGGCTCGGGGGACACGGCGGGCGCGGGAAGGGCTAGTCTGGTTCCACAGAGAACCGAGCGGAAGGACCCACGGCATGAAGGTCAGTGTTGGACAATTCAACCCCAGTGCAGATGTCGTCACGAATTTGGCCACCATGCGCAGGCTCGCCACGGCCGCAGCCGAGGACGGCAGCAAACTGGTGGTTTTCCCGGAAGAGGCCATGTTCTCCGTGGGCCGGATCAAGGGCGATTTCGCCGCAGCCGTGGACGCGCACTGGACCACCTTTGTGCGCGGGCTGTCCATGATTGCCGCCGAAGTGGGCATCGCCGTCATTGCTGGTGGCTATGAATCCAGCGGTGAGGAGCGCCCGTACAACACCGTGGTGGCACTGGGTGATGACGGTGAAATCCTTGGCACCTACCGGAAACTGCACCTGTATGACGCCTTCTCCTACCAAGAATCAACCCGGATCAAGCCCAGCGACCGCGGCATCACTGTGGTGGAGATCGGTGGCTTCAAGGTGGGCATCATGACCTGCTACGACATCCGCTTCCCCGAACTGGCACGGGCTCTGGCCGACTCCGGAGCGGACATGATCTGCGTTTCGGCAGCCTGGTTCAAGGGCGAACATAAGATCGATCATTGGGAGACCTTGCTCAAGGCGCGGGCCATTGAAAATACCTGCTGGGTGGTGGCTGCGGGTACCTCCAGTGATCACTGCATTGGGCACTCGGCCATCCTTGACCCCATGGGTATCGCCATTGATTTCCTCAATGACGAGGACGAAGGTGTGGCCACCGCAGATATTACTCACCGGCGCATTGAAGAAGTTCGCGAATTTCTCCCCGTGCTACGTAACCGGCGTTTTGAAAGCAGCGCCACAGTGCTTCCTGCTGGCTAGAAAGATTCCCGTTGACGGGGCAAGCGGCGGTGATTAGTGTCGAGACTATAAGCAGGCAGGATAGTCAGTGCAGGCTCTAAGGGCTGAATGGTCGGTAGGAGGACATCATGAACGACACCAAGATTTGGTCCGTGTTGGAGGGTCTGTACCCGGTTGCCCTAGAGGATGTCCCTTTGGATGGGCAATGGCTCAAGCCGCCCTTTGCCGATGATCCTAGCGGCCGGGCCATTGTATGCAACGACGATGATTTCCAGTTTGTTGTGGTCGATCGAAAAAGCGGATCCGTGTTGTATGTCTGCGAAGACGAGGAGACCCTGATGGCCTCTTCATTGGAGACCCTCCCCGCCATTATTGCCGCCTGGGGAGCCATTGACCGTGACACGGTTGGCCCCGAAGATGATGAGGACTTCTCCGCCGTGAGAAAGTCCTTTCAAGAACAATTGCAAGCTATCGACCCGGCTGCCGCTGCTGCCAATGAATTCTGGGCCCTGTACACCGAGGAGCTCACCAGCGAAGACTATGTGGACCTTGACGAGGATGACGACGAAGAAGAGGAAGAACAGGAAGAGTCCGACTCCGGAGACAACGACAGGCCAAGCGCCAACGAATCATTCGTTGACGCCTGACCTGAGGGTGTCTTTAGTGCCACGTGCTTAGGACCAGCGTCTTACGGCCCATTTCTCGGCCAAGCCCAGCAGCGCATCGGTAGTTTTCCCGAGGACCGCCAACATCACAATGGCCAACAGCAACCTGTCGGTACGGCCGTTATTCTGTGAATCGGTCAACAAGAATCCCAGCCCCATGGACGAGGCGATCAGTTCCGCCGCCACCAGGAACAACCACGCCTGTGCCAGTGCTAGCCGGAGCCCGGAGAAGATGGACGGGACCACCGCCGGTAACTGCACCGTGGTCAGCAGCTTCAGACCCTTCAAGCCGAAAGCTCGTCCAGCCTCGACTAGGTTCTTATCCACATGGCGCAAGGCCAGAGACACCGTGGTGAACACCGGGAAGAAGGCCCCAATCACAATCAACGTGACCTTGGAGTCCTCACCAATCTTCATCCAGAGGATCAACAACGGTACCCATGCCAGGGACGGGACCGCCCGGAGCGCGCCGATGGTGGGCCCCAGCAAAACCTCGGCGACCTTTGAAAGTCCCACAAGAGCTCCCAAGGACACACCCAACACGGCTCCAGCCAAGAATCCAAGGAGCACTCGCTGCGTGGAGATGGCAATGTGGCCGAACAGTTCATTGCGGGCAATGAGCTCTGTCCCAGCCTCAAATACTGCTCGTGGCGAAGGCAGCTGAGCCGGCGAGAATATGCCTGCAGCGGTACTTAGGTGCCACGCCAGCAAAATGATGACCGGAAGAATCAGTCCCAAGCCCAGCTTGGCCCAGCCACCGGCGCCTCCAAGAGTTCGATGCAGGGGTGCTTGCGTTGGAGTGTCAAGCTTCAGTGTCATGCGGATTCCTTGATTGAATCAGGATTTGCCTTGAGGGCGAAGGAATCATCCAGCAGGGTTTCCAGGGCTGTGTCTACCTCGGCCTGAGTTTTGACATCGCCAAGCTCAACAAAGGTGGGGCCGATCTTGGCCAACACTGCGCGCTGCTTCTCGCCCGGGATTCCGGAGACATCCAAGTTGCTGCGCTCGAGAATCACAGTGGTGGCAACTGCTGGCTTCAGACCAGCAGCATCGGCCAGGATCTGAGCCGTTTCTTCCGGATTTGCCGCAGCCCAGACGCGGGCCTTTTCGTAGGCGTCCACCACGGTCTGTGCCAACTCAGGCTTTTCTTTCAGGAATGACTCGGTGGCGTTGAGGAATCCGTAAGTATTGAAATCAAGGTTCCGGTAGAAGAGCGTAGCGCCCTCCTGCTCGGCCGTGGCCATGATGGGGTCCAGGCCGGACCAAGCATTTACAGAACCGTTTGCTAGCGCAGCGCGACCGTCGGCGTGCTGTAGGTTCTCCACCGTCACGTCTTTGGTACTAAGACCGGCTTCCTCCAGTGCCTGGACCAAGAAGAAGTAGGGATCGGTGCCTTTGGTGGCGGCCACGGACTTGCCCTTAAGATCGGCAACTTTGGTGATGCCGGAATCCTTGTTGGTGACCAGTGCTGCCCACTCAGGCTGGGAGTAGAGCGAGATGGTTTTGATGGGGGAGCCGTTGGCCCGTGCCAGCAGCGCGGCGGAGCCAGCAGTGGAACCAACATCGATCGCTCCAGCACGCAGTGCCTCATTGGCCTTGTTGGAGCCGGCGGACTGCAGCCATTTCACGGTGACGTTCTTCGGCGCCAGAGTTGCCTCCAACCAGCCCTTTTCCTTGATGATCAAGCTGAGCGGGTTGTAGGTGGCGAAGTCGATGTTGAGAGTGTCAGAGCCGCCCGCTTTGCCAGCGGCGTTGGTTGCTGCGTCCTCACCGGCGCAGCCAGCCAGGGCCAGAGCGGAGACGGCGGCGGTGAAACCTAGGAAGGATCGGCGGTTGAAATGAGCTGAATTAGGCATAGTGGTCCTCAAAATGGGTGTGCTGATGAAAGAAAGAAAGAAAGAAGGTAACTAGAAAGAAGTGGCTAGTGGCCGTCGACGCCGAGGCTGCCAAGCAGTGAGCTGCGCAGTCCGGCCAGTTCTGTTGAAGCCCGGTCTCGGGGGCGTGCACCGGGCACATCCACGGTCCGCACAATGGTGCAACCGGGCTGGCCGGTGCCGTCGTCGCCGAGCAGGATGATGCGGTCAGCGAGCTGCAACGCCTCATCCACATCGTGGGTGACCAGCAGAACCGTGGTCGGTTCGGCTGAATGGATATCCAGCAGCAGATCCTGCATGGTGATTCTGGTCAGAGCATCTAGTGCACCAAAGGGTTCATCCAGTAAGAGAACACCGGGATTGCGGGCCAAAGCGCGGGCCAACGATGCCCGCTGGGCCATGCCGCCGGAGATTTCCCGGGGCCGGTGTCCAGCGAAGGATGAGAGGCCCACCAGTTCCAGCAGGTTTTCCACTACGTGGCGGCTGCGTGCTGAGTCTGCTCCGGATGGAACTCCGATCGCCACGTTGCTGGCGATCGATTTCCAAGGCAGGAGACGGGGTTCTTGGAAGGCTACGGCGCAGCGTGAGTCAATCCCGGATACTTCTGTTCCGTCAATGGTCACAGATCCGCTGCTGGGGGCGTCGAGCCCGGCAACGGCACGCAATAGGGTGGATTTTCCGCAGCCGGAAGGTCCTAGCAGGGCTACGATTTCCCCAGCCTGAATATCAAAGGAAACATCCCGGAGCACCGTGTGCGTTCCGCCCTTTGAACTGAAGGACCGGCCAAGTCCCTGAAAGGCAACCGGCATGGCCGCAGTGCCTTGGGGATCGGAAATTACCGCTGGCAAAAACACTGATTCGGCAGGTGCCGAGCGCGAAAGTAAAGCAGACATCACAACACTCCATCGTTCCTGGCGGTAGCACCCTGCCGGCGATGACTCCTCTTGCAGAGGCGTCAACCAGGGTTGCTGCGGCGTCAATGAGCCAGATCTCTCGGCCGCTCGGGATGGTCATCTCAAGACTAAGACGAAGTGGCGTGACGGCAGAAATCGGCAAGTGCGTCGAGTTCGCGAGGCGTAACAATCGGTGGGGGACTAGGCTCGTAACATGGCACACATCAATGATCCGCAGCTGATCCACCGGCTTCTGAGTACCCCCGGACGTTGGGCTGTGGTGGGCTTGTCCGGTAACCCGCTGCGTCCTGCTGTCAGTGTTTCCTTGTTCCTTCAGCAGCACCTGGGTCAGGAGATTATCCCGGTGAGTTTGAAGGGCGACGACGTCCATGGCGCCAAGGGATATAAGACCCTGGCTGAGGTCCCAGGCAGCATCGATGTGGTGGATTGCTTTGTGAACTCCGCCAAGGTGGGAGCCGTGGTTGACCAAGCCATAGCAGTAGGTGCCAAAGCGGTGTGGCTCCAACTGGGCGTTATTGACGAAGACGCGGCCCAGCGTGCCCAGGCTGCTGGTCTTGACGTGGTGATGAATACCTGCCCCAAGATTGAAGCTGCAAAACTTGGGCTCTAAGCGGCTCCAGCTGTGCCGCTAGCCGATCTCCGGAAACCAGAAACAGAAACCAGAAAAGCTACTTATTCCCCGCCACCTTGATCTGTCCCCTGGACCTGGACGTGGCCGTTGGGTGGCCTTATCGGTGCTGGTGCTCGCGATCGCCCTCGTGGCCACCGGACTGTGGTGGGCCAACACCAATAGTTCAGCGTTGCCGGCCGCTGTGGTAGTTGGCCCAGCCACCACTGAGCCGCCCATCGTTACTGTCGCTGCCTCAAGTACCCCAGTGGAAAGTGGGGCGGCCTCGAGTACGCAAGCTCCGGCGTCGGATATTCCCAGCAGCTAGCTTCCCAAGAACCCGCTCACCGGGAGGGTGGATACGTTGGAGGGGCTGGTGCCGGGCTGCGTGCCGCTGCCCATCGTAGACGGGCTGGCGCCGGTGCTGACCAAGGTGTCTACCGAGCAAAAAGTGGTGTTTTTGACGGTCGACGACGGTGCGATCAAGCGGGATTCGTTCCTGGCGTTACTGGAGAAAAATGGGATCAAGGCGTCGCTGTTTCTGGCTCACAATTATATTGCTGGAAGCTCAGACTTTTATAGAAAATACACTGCGGCCGGACACCTCATCGAGAACCACACCATGACCCACGATTTGGGATTTATCCAGCTCAGTTACGAACAGCAAAAGGCCGAAATTTGCGGTATGGCTGACTTTGAAGAGCAACAGTTTGGCCGCCGGCCGGTCTTCTTTCGCCCGCCCGGCGGCCCGTACACCCTGGCCACCCGGCGGGCTGTTGCGGCGTGCGGCATGAAGGTCATTGTGGCTTGGGAAAGCAAGGCCAATGCAGGCGGAATGGATTACCAAGTGGGCGCGGGGCTGCGGCCAGGGGATATCGTTTTGATGCATTTCAGGAAGGAATTCCCGGACGATCTCGCTGCATTCCTCAAAGCGCAAAAAGCGGCCGGACTCCAAGTGGTGCTGCTCGAAGACTATCTGGCCACACCGTAAGATCTGCTATGAAACAGAAGGAGTTGAAGCTGGTGGAAAACGAAGATCGCACCCTGCCTGGCACGGAAGTTCATACAGAATCCAGGGCGATCGTGCAGCTCCCGGTGTTGCTCGCGCTGGCTGATGGAGGAAAACTACGGGTCAGTGCAGCCACCCGGAAGCCCACGGCTGCCACCATGCGGTTGCTGGAAAAGGAGCTGCCCGGTGGGGACTTTTATGCCAATGAGGCCATTTCTAGTTTCGCTTGGCCACTGCTGCTGCAAGCCGGCGGACTGGCAGACGGTCCCAGAATGGCATTGACGCCGCGCGGCCACACAGCACTGTCCAAGGACCCTGCTTTGGTCTTGAAGGGACTGTGGGAACGGTGGCTCAAGGCAGGCATCATCGATGAGTTCAGCCGAATAGAAGCCATCAAAGGACAACGTTCCGCCAACGTCTTGAGCGCCTTGAAACCTCGGCGGCAAATGGCGGCCGAGGGGCTGCGACTCTTGAAGCAGGATTCTTGGACGCCGGTTGACGCATTATTTACCGAAATGTCGCAGTTGGGGATGGACCCCCAGATTCAACGTACGGAAATGCGGTTGTGGAAGCTCTACATTGAGGATCCACAGTATGGCAGCCTGGCGTACGACGGTTACCATGATTGGTCACTCTTGCAGGGGCGGTACGTGTTGGTGCTGCTTTTCGAGTATGCGGCAACTCTTGGCCTAGTCGATGTGCGTTACGTTGCACCGGAGGGTGCGCGCAGCGACTACACGGACCAGTGGGGTGGGGAAGAGTTGGATCGGCTCAGTCGCTATGACGGATTGCAGGAAGTGCGCCTGACTCCGCTCGGCCGTCTTTGCCTTGTTTGACGGCGCAATCTGCCCGTTCGGCTGGGCGCGGCTACTGCCGGTAGCCTTGAATCTATGACGAAGACCGTGTACTACACCGCCTCAACGTTGAACGGCTTCTTGGCAGATGAAAACCATTCCCTGGACTGGCTCTTTGCCGTGGATGATGCCGACGGCCCGGACATTGCTGCTTTCATGGAAACTGCGGGTGTCTTTGTGGAGGGTTCTTCCACCTATGAGTGGGTACTCAAGGCCGAAAACCTCTTGGCGGAACCAGCCAAATGGCAACAGTTCTACGGTAGTAAACCCACTTATGTGTTCACCACGCGTACTCTTCCCGTGCCCGACGGCGCCGACGTCCGCTTTGTCAGTGGTTCCGTGGCGGACGTGCTGACGGAGATGAGGGCGGCGGCCGGAGACTTGGATATTTGGGTAGTGGGCGGAGGCGATGTGGCCGGTCAGTTCTTGGATTGCGGTGCATTGGACGAGCTTGTCGTCACCTTCGCACCCGCCGCTCTGACAGGCGGGGCACCATTGTTGCCGCGCAATGTTGGAGCCGAGCAGTTGAGACTAAGCAGCGCTGAGCAGCACGGGGAATTTGCTGTACTGAAATATGCCGTGCTCAAGGCTGGGAAGCAGAACAATGAAACGCCGACGGCGGAAGCTGGAACTCTGTGAGTATCGCAGCCGGGGTTCTGCGTGCCGCGGCGCTGGCCATGACCGGCGCCTATGAGGATTTCCCCTTCGGAGCCGAAACAAGCGTTTTCAAGGTCAAAGCACCGAGTAACGGTGGGGCCGAGCGGGTGGGCAAGGTATTTGCGCTGGGTGATCTGGACGCCGAACCACTAAAAATCAGCTACAAGTGCGATCCTGAGCTGGCCCCGGCACTGCGCCAGGCCAACCCTGGAATCACCGCCGGATACCACTTGAATAAGAGGCACTGGAACACCGTGGATACTTCTGCGGTGTCGGAACAAATGGTGCTGGAAATGATGGAAGATTCCTACGATCTTGTGGTGGCTGGGCTGCCCAAGAATCAGCAACAAGCATTGGAGTGGAGCGCATATGTCGCCAAAAGTTAGTCGCGGCCCCCTGGACTACCCCTTTCTGGGACTGACCAGGCTGGCTGCCCAGAGGACTGCCGAGACGATCGACTGGCCTAAAGGCTTTGACCATGTGGACAAGACGCTCGCGGTAGGAGCAGGCCAGGAGGCGTTCGATGCGCTGGCCGAAGGCATACTGAGCTGGGAAATTCAGCGCCGGGCCGGTCTCCAGGTCAAGGCTCCGCCGCGTGCCGAGGTGGGAGCTCATGTGGTGAGTGGTTTTGGGGTGGGAAACCTACGCCTGCCCGTGCCATGCGAGGTTGTCTGGGCTCTGGAACCTCAGCTTTTGTCTGGCGCCGATGGGCAGGAAATGCAGATGGCTGGCTTTGGCTACGGCACGCTGCCTGGCCACCCTGCCCTCGGTGAGGAAGCGTTCATCGCGATGAAGAAGTCCGACGGCGGCGTGTACTTCAGGCTGTTGGCTTTCAGTAAGCCTGCGGGTTTCATCTACGCCTTGGGTGCTTCGGTCACCAAGCTCACCCAGGCTGGGGTGACCCGCTCTTACCAGCAGGCAGCACGCACGCTCACGGGCGGCTTTTAGTCACATTATTATCGTTCTTTCCACGGCATTCAACTTGGATTGCTATTAAACCGGCTCTTTATGAGTGCTTAGGCTCAGTTCATGCTCGACCGGTGGGACCATTCCAAGCTTCGAGTGAAGGCGTTGGCGGTTGTAGAACTCTTCGATCCAGCACGCGACTGCGGTCTTCGCCTCAGCCCGAGTCAGCCAGGTTCGAAGATCATAGAATTCGGTCTTCAAAGTGGACCGGAATGACTCCTGCATCACAGTCCCAGCACTCGCCCGTGCGCCCGACAGACTGCAGGATCCCTAATTCCTTTGAAGCTTCCCACAGCTGTGTCTAGGTGAATTGCGCTCCGCGATCGCTATTAAGCCGAATTCTGCTGATTCCGATTAAGCCGAGGAATCCGTTAAGCCGAACCCTGGACGTCTCGCCACGTCCTTCCGGGGATCAGCGATAGGTTCCTCGGCTTAATATTCTGGCTGTCTTGAGTCACGCAGGCAACGGCTTCGCCACAAAGGTTTGACCTCTGCCGCGGGCCTCTCATTGGGTGAAGCGAAGCAGACAATGAATGGCGCCTTGCCCAACAGCTGACGGTTTCACCCACGAGGATTGACCTGACCACCGCCAACGATAAAGGGCAGGGAGCGCCGATATTACACGAACTATTAAGCCGATAAATTAGACACGAACCAGCGGAAACACGCGCCCACACACCCAGCCCTCGGCTTAATCGGCATGGAACACGAGGTCTGTATGCAGCTCGCCACGGAGCGTGTAGGCCATGCGCAACGCCCGTTCCACCAGGTCGGTGTTCTGCACCGAATCCATCGCCCAGCCCAATACCCGCCGAGAGCAGCAGTCCCGGACCGCACACAAGTACAGCCAGCCTTCCCGGATCCTCAGGTAGGTTTTGTGTGCAGCTGCACATAACACGTAGAGATGAACTTTCGCCGTTGAATGCATTAGCAGCGCCAACTCCGAGAGCCCCACCGATACAAGATCCGAATGCGATTCCTAAGCCAATTGCTAGCCCCGCCCCGAGGGCTGATCCCACGGCCGTACCTATCAAAGTCCTTGCCTCAGCTCCCAGAATACTATTCTGCCCGGTGGGGTCGGCGTTATTGATGGGGTCGTTGGCGGCGTAGGAATAGCGGTTGGCGTTGTGAGGATCCAAGGGGTTGGCGAGGGTGTCTCGTTGGGTCCAGCGTCCGGTGGTGGGGTCGTAGCAGCAGGCGCCGTATTTGACCTGTCCGGTTCAAAATGCGGTGCTTGTAGTTAGGATTTTCGTGCCGCATAGACGGCGGCGAATACGACACATAGACCAATGGCGATCCCTAGAGGTCCCATTGAAATCCATGTTGGAGTTGATGGTGCAAATTGTTGCAGAAGTGTATAGAACAATGCACCCAGAAAGAGGCACTTCAGAATCCAGAGTGTAGTTTCGGTCTGAAGCCTCCGGATTCCAGCAACGATCTGGCCACGTAGTTGGTGAGATTCCGGAATCCAAGGGCAGATCCTCGGGGGTGTTCCAATCTTCCATTAATTGCTTATGCCGATGTTTGGGTTATGCCTACTTTGTGGTTGTTTACCTTGGCTGGGGCCGGTTGTCTCGGGGCCTTGTCGGCATAATCGTGGTGTGAGAACCTGCTCTTCCGTATAGGAAGGAGCGGGTCATGGAAGATCCGAATAGTTTAGATAGTGGTGGTATTCAAAGGGATGCTGGCGTTCCAGCAGGCCCTGGGACCAAGTTCGCTGTGGCTGCTGGTGTGTTTGAAAGGATTTGGCCTCTGCTTCAAGCGGGTCCTCTGGCTGCCGTGGCGGTGGACTTCATTGAGTGGCTGACTGAGCAGGGGTACGCCTCGACAACGCAAGTCAATCTTTCTCGAGCCGCAGTTCGTCTTGGAGCATGGATGCTCACCGAGAATCTCCAGCTTGGCGAGTTGGATCATGGGTGTGTAATCGGCATGGTGCGGGAAGACAATGACCGGTACCCGGGGCATTGCTCGGCTAATCAGAATGTTTCTGCCGTTCTTCGATTCCTTAGCGAGAAAGGTCATTTGAGGCCCACAAAGGTTCCCGATGCCGAACTTAGCTCTGCACAGGAATGTTTGGCGGACTGGTTGAAGTTTCTCCAAGCAGAACAGGGCCAAGGAACGAGCTGGATCGACAAGGCAGGCAGAGTCGCGGCGCCATTCTTGACGTTACTCGAGCAGTCCTCTGGCGAACTGGATTGGGAACGAGTTGATGTCAGAATGGCCAATGAATTCCTGCAGAATGCAGTGGCCGGATACTCCTCATCCACTGCTCAGTGCACGGCCGCTTTGTTGCGCGGCCTGCTCTCGTGGGCCGCCGGCAATGGGTGGATACAGGACAGGGTTGCTCTCGGGATTCTCTCGCCCCGGCGGATTCGCGCGAGTTTACCGAGAGGATTGGCACCGGGCGAAGTTGCAGCGTTGAAGGGCGCCGTTGACTTTGACAGTGCCACTGGCCGACGCGATATGGCCGTGATCGTCATGCTGGCCCGACTCGGAGTAAGAATCGGAAAAGTCGCTGCTCTGACTCTCGATGACCTTAACTGGAGCGAACCCTCGTTGCGGATGGTCGGCAAGGGCGGACGCGTTCTGATCTTGCCGATGCCTGTTGATGTAGGTGAAACTCTGGTGGATTACTTGCGAATCCGTCATGCTGGCCCCGGAGAACGCGGGGTTTTTATCCGTTCCCTGCCTCCCTTTAAGGCACTGAATCGGGGAGGCATAGGCGAGATCGTTTTCAAGCATGCCCGCATTGCCGGCCTTCACGGTGTGTACCCACACCGACTTCGCCATACGGCCGCGACCAAGATACTGGCTGAGGGAGGAAATCTGAGGCAAGTTCAGGAGCTCCTCGGTCATGCATCGTTGAGCTCATCAGTGACCTACGCGCGAGTCGATATGGTGCCACTGCGCCCGCTAGCACCATCATGGGGAAAACTGCCATGAACGCTCATCCTGGCAATGACGAGCTAGTGGCAGCCATGGAGGAATACTTCACTGGGCTGCATGCGCTGGGGTTCCAACTCATCGAGAAGGAACGACTTACCCGCCGTTTCCTGGAATGGCTATGGGATAACGGAAACACTGGGGCAACATTCACGACGACAGAGGTCGCCGTCTGGGCGCGGGGAAAGCCCAACTTTATGAGCTCATACCAGCATCAGCGCCTCAGCGCGGTGAGAGGGTTCTCCCGTTACTGCGCCGCTTTGGGAATGGACATCACGGTGCCTGTGGCTAGTGCGTTGAATACCGGCAAGCATCGGCGAACGCCCCACATCTACACTCAGGCCGAGGTCGATGCGTTGATCGTCGTCTGTCAGGACGTCTTTACCTCACCGCTCATACAAAGCACCATGGCGAGCATCATCGCTCTGCTGGCCGTTAGTGGCATGAGAGTAGGAGAAGTTTTAAGGGTGAGACCCCAAGATATCCAAGTATTCGAAGGTACCGTGTTGATCCGGGCAAATAAGCACGGGCCCGACAGAATCATTCCGCTTCATCCCACCATGATCGATGCGCTTGCCAGCTACGAAACCAGCCCGCATCGTCAGGCTGCGAAACCATCACCCGACGGGCCTCTCTTTATTAGTAGTCGGGGCAAGGCCTACCAGAGGGGAACCGTGGAAGACCATTTCGAGCGAATCCGCGTGGTAGCAAATTTCACCTGGACGGGTACAACACCGTGCCTTCGCGATCTCAGGCACACCTTCGCTACCCGTCAAATGATCGAAGCCTATTCCGCTGTTGCTGGCAACCCTGCAGCAAGGCTAAGCCTTCTGGCTATCTGGCTCGGCCATTCATCTCCGTCCCACACCTACTGGTACATCCAAGCCGTTCCAGAGCTCTTGGCGTTGGCAGCCAATCGGGCGAACGCAACCTTCCCATGGAGTGATTTCTCATGACATATCTCGCTACCGCACTGCAGTCTTTCTTCACCGATTACGTACATACCCAACGCAACCTCTCCGAGAACACGATCGCTTCCTACCGCGATACTTGGCGACTGCTGACTAAGTTCATCAGCGCCACCAGCGCGATCAGCGCGGATCAGATCCGTCTCGATGACATCGACAGAGACACTGTGACCGCTTTCTTGGGCTACCTCACCACTGACCGGGCCAATACAGCCTCGACCCGCAATGCGCGACTCATAGCCATTCGCACTCTATTTGCGCATATACTGCCCGATCATCCAGAACACGCCGAAACCATTCGCCGCATCCTCACCATTCAACCTGCCAAGACCACTAATCCTCTGATCTGCTACCTCAACGAAACCGAGACCAATGCGCTAATTGCAGCACCAAATACACAGACATGGATCGGTAGACGCGATCAGATCACTTGTTCTGTCGCCTCGCGGTGACATAGGCCGCAACAGCTATGAGAAGACCGACGAAACACGCTCCAGCGAAAACATACTCGGCACGGACTACTTGCATAACGATGACAACGGTTAGGAGTGTCATCCCCAATAACAAAAGGATCCGACCTGATTTCTGTATATTCATTGTCTTCCTTTTTAGCTGTCGAGGCTTTCATCATTGCAATTGAGAAGGATCGCAGCGTCACCCGCAAGGCTCCCAACGACGGCGCCGGCAATCAAAAGACTTCCTCCCGCTGTTGCCGGTGCAGTAGCTAATGTGCCTAGCGCCACTAAACCGAGTGATATTGCTGCGAGCCCGGCAACCGCGCATTCCTCAACGCCTTGTCCCAGTGGATCGCTAAGGTTTCGGAGGTCGTTGGCGGCGTAGGCGTAGCGGTTGGCGTTGGCGTTGGCGTTGGCAGGGTTCAGGGGTGTGTGGAGGGCGTCTTGTTGACTCCAACGGCCGGTGGTGGGGGCGTACCAGCGTTGTCCGTATTTGACCCATCCGGTGTTGCGGTCTTGGATGCCAGCTTTGAAGGTGTAGGGGTTTTGGGTGGTGCCGAGTCCGCCGGAGTCTTCGGTGAGGGTGGGGACACCGTAGGGGTCATATTGATAGGCGAAGGCGGTATTCGGGCCGCTGGTGAGCAGCGCGGCTGGGTTGCCGGTGCCGTCGTAGACGTACAGGGACACCATGCCGGAGCTAGTGCGTAGCATGAGCGGCTGGCCGGTGACCGGATCATTTTCGACATACGCGGTCTGGGTACCCTTTTTGTATTGCTCGATCACGGGAAGGCCTTGAGCGTCGGTGCGACCGTACGCGATCTGGTAGGTACCGTCTGCGGTGGTTTGAGACAGGACCTCGTTTTGGCTGGTTCCGGCGTAACTGTACTGGTAGCTGGACCCGTTTTTGGTCACGGTCGTCATTTGATCGGCACCGTTGTAGGCGTAAGAACCGTTCGGGTCCGCCGTCAGGTTCCCGGTTCCGTCGTAGCTGTAACCGGTGGAGCTGATGTGATTGGCCGCGTTCGCGGTGAACGTTTGGCTGGTGGTCGTAGCCCCAGTCGTGGTGGCAGTGAGCCGGTTCCCGCGAGCATCATAGCTGTAGTTGTAGGTGATCGCGGCTGTGGTTCCCCCGGTCGTCGCGGCCTTGGTGAGCCGGCCGAGTAGCAGTAGGACTGGTCCATCACCACGGTGTTGTCGGTGTCGCCGTTCCCGGAGTTGGCGATGGCCCGGGTGACGCGCCCGGTGGTGTCGTAGTCGGTGTGGGTGTGTGCTTTCCAGGTCGTCAGTGCCGGGTTGGCCTGCATCCAGGTATCGGTGCGTCGGCCGCGGTCATCGGTGGCGAACGCCAACGTTTTGGGCCCGTCGGTTGGGTGCTGGTAGGTCAGGGAGACCGGGGTGCCGGAGGCGTCGAATTGGTAGGTGGTGGTGCCGCGGCTGTCGGTGGTGGAGGCCAGGTTCGAGGCCCGGTCGTAGCTGTAGCTGATGGTGCCACCGCCTGCGGTGTTGGTCCGGGAGATCAGCCGGCCCATCTGGTCATAACCGTAGGTCGTGGTCCCGGACCCATCGACCCGGGTCAGGGCCTGGCCGCTGTCGTTGTACGTGTTGGTGACGGTGGGGGTGCTGTCCGAGAACGACGTGGAGGTTACTCGCCCCATTGCGTCGTAGCCGTAGGTGAGGGTGACGCCGCGGCCGTTGCTCGCGGTGAGTACTCGTCCCCAGGGGTCGTAGGTGAAGGCCCGTGCACCGAGGGAGGAACCCGTTACCGGAGTCAGGGCGTTGAGTTGATGGTTGCCGTCGTAGCCGTAGACGGCTTTGTTGGTCCCGTTCCCGGGTGCCAGGGCGGTGGCTACTGTCCCATCGGTGTTGTATGTCAGTGTTGCTGTTGCGGCGAGGGCGTCCGAGGACGTTAATGCGTTCCCTGCGCCGTTGTAGGTGAACAGTGATTTGCTGCCGGCATCGTTGGTGGATGAGGTTGCTAGGTAGGCGGTGTTCGCGGCCGTGTTCGCGTACTCGGCCGCCCCTGTCGCACCACCGGAGCTCTGGGAGGCGGTGATTGACTGACCCGTGTTGGCGCCGAAGGTGTTAGTGGTCGTGGTGCCGGCGGTGGTGCCGGTGCCTCGGGTAGCGGTGAGGGTATCGACGTCAGCAGTGTAGGTTTTTGAGCGGGCCCGGCCCATTTCATCGGTGACTGCGGAGACCCGCTTGTCAGCACCTAGGGTGTAGGTGGTGTGCGGGACGAGGGAAACGGCTGTTCCTTGATGGGTGTTCGGACCCGCCAACAGGGTTTGCGTGCTCGAGGGGTAGGTCAGCCGGGTGATGGAATCCCCCGGGGAACCAGCACTGGTATTGGTTTTCTGTATCTGGGTGACTTTGCCGGCACTGTCGTAGCTCAGCGTCGTCACAGCCCCGGTGGGGGAGGTGATCGTCGCGACCCGTCCACTGGTGTAGGTGAAGGTGGTGTTTTTACCGGCGAGATCCGTGAACCCGCTCAGGTTCTTGGACGTGTCATGGGCGAACGACACTGACCGGGCGGAGGTTCCCGAGGATTGAGTAATCCCATCCAGCAACCCGTTGGAGTTGTAGGCCAGGTTCGCGGTTCGGGCCCCGGCGACGCCGCGGGTGGAGACGACCTTGGTCAGTTTGCCAGAGGCCCAGATCAGGGCGGTGGCATTGCTGTTGCGGTCCTTGATCTGGGTGGCCTGCCCGTCCGTATTGAATGTCAACACGGTCGCACTCGTCCGGGACGTCAGGGTCCAGCCCGTCGCCCCGGTCTTGACCAGATCGGCTTTCACGCCGGCAGGTGAGGTGTACGCCGTCGTTGACCCGGATACCGGGGTGAACAGGGCCGAGTATCCGTCCCCGGAAGTAAACAAAATCCCTGTCGGGGCGGTGGACAAGGACCCTGCCGAACCAGCAGTCAGGGTCCAGCGCGGGGCTACCAGCCCGGGGCTGGTATCGGCGGAGAGGGAGTTGAAGTTCATCCCGAGTCCAACATCACCGTTGATGCCGGGCAGTGCCAAGGCAGTAATGCCCAGCTGAAGGTTTCCGGTGCCAACATCCAGGGAAGCGCTAACGTTTTCGCTAATCGGGATCGGCAACCGGGTCGCTCCCGGCCTGGAGCCCAACAGTCCCACCGTGGAGACATCTCCGGGAGGAAGAGCGGCGAACGAGGGGGTAGCAGCTCCCAATCCCATGCCCAGCACCACCCCGGCCGTCAATGTCCCGACCAAAGATGTCCGTCCCACAAACCCCCACCGGGTCGGTGAAGCAATGGCCCGGCGGGTGTGATGTGAGCTGTCATAGACATCGTTGTCCCCCAAAACGAAGCGAAGTAATGGGCTATGTCTACCCCCGCCAGGAAAGGAAAACAAGAGTGGCTCGCGAATCAGTCCAAAAACAAAACCGAGGACCCCGTCCCTTTTCCTCCATGATGGGCTGAAAAGAACTGAATCTAGCAGTTGTGGGCCACCCAGAATATGGACCCGCGATGAACGTCATCGTTTCATGCGTTCGTACACGGACTGTACCACCGGCGCCATTAGCGCGGTCGTGAATAGGTGGATCTTTCAGGTCGCTGTCCCGATAGATATCTCGGTGTCTGCCGTTGTGTCTACGCCGAGTTCCAGAGCTGAACCGACCACGTAGATTTCAACCACGACGGGATTCCCCGCCATGAACAGTGACAGCAATACCGGCACTGTCCGCGGCACCACATAGGAAGATCAGCGAGCTTAACCGTCAGGGACGGGAAACGATCCTGCCGCTGAAAGTACTGCTCCAAAAACAAAAACCCCGGCAGGCTCCGTGAAGAGTCGGCCGGGGGTTTTATGTAAGGGCCACGCGCCCTTTGGGTGGAGGTGGGGACTAGCCGAAGTACTTCGGCAAGGTTCCCTCATGCGCTTCGCGAAGTTCATCCAACGGAGCCGTGAACAGACCCTGGATATCCAAGGCGGCACCTGCTGCGTCAACCACACCAATGCGGGCAACCGGGAAACGGCGTGCCGTGCACATGTCGTTGAAGCGGACTTCTTCGCTACGGGGAACGGCCACGATGGCGCGTGCCTGTGTTTCGGAGAACAGCAGTGTAAAGGTGTCTACGCCGTCGCGAGCTGCAACTTCATCCAGCGCCACGCGGGCACCTGTGTTGAAGCGCAACGCTGACTCAACGAGAGCAGCCGCGAGGCCACCTTCGGAGAGGTCGTGTGCGGAGTCGATCATGCCGTCGCGTGAGGCGTTGATCAGGATTTCGCCCAATTCGCGCTCGCGCTCCAGATTCACAGTGGGCGGCAAACCACCCAAGTGGCCGCGCAGGTTAGCCCATTCGGAACCATCCAAGTCATCAGCGGTGGTACCCAGGAGATAGATGGCTTGGCCATCCTCAGCCCAGCCTGACGGCGTACGGCGAGCAACGTCGTCGAACTTACCCAAAACAGCAACCACGGGGGTGGGGTGGATGGGGGTGGCGCCCGTCTGATTGTAGAGCGAAACGTTGCCGCCGGTAACCGGGATGCCCAACACCATGCAGGCGTCGGACAGGCCGCGGATGGATTCGGCTAGCTGCCACATGACATCCGGATCCTCAGGGGAGCCGAAGTTCAAGCAGTCGGAAACGGCCATGGGGATGGCGCCGGTGGTGGCTACGTTGCGGTACGCCTCGGCCAGGGCCAGCTGCGCACCATGGTAGGGATCCAGGAACGTGTAGCGTCCGTTGGCGTCCGTGGCCAAGGCAACCCCTAGTCCGGTTTCCTCGTCAACACGGATCACACCAGCGTCATCAGGGAACGCCTGGGCAGTGTTTCCGCCAACATAGCGGTCGTACTGGTTGGTGATCCAGTCCTTCGAGCACATGTTCGGCGATGCGATGAGCTCCAGCACGGCGGCCTTGAGTTCATCGGCGGTGGCCGGGCGGTTGGCGTTGGCCTCTGAGGCGTTGAAAGTATCGGCCTGCAGTGCATCTTGCCACTCGGGGCGGGCGAACGGACGGTCGTAAACCGGTCCGTCGTGGGCCACGGTGCGGGGATCGACGTCGACTATAACTTCGCCGTCCCACTTGATGATCAGGCGGCCGGTGTCGGTGACCTCGCCGAGCCATGAGTATTCCACGGCCCACTTATCCATGACCGCTTCAAATGCGGCGACGTTCTCGGGGGAGACCACGGCCATCATGCGTTCTTGGGATTCAGACATCAGGATTTCACCCGGCGTCAGGGACGGATCGCGGAGCAGCACGGAGGTCAGCTCAACTTCCATGCCGCCGTCGCCGTTGGAAGCCAGCTCGCTGGTGGCGCAGGAGATTCCTGCAGCGCCAAGGTCCTGGATACCTTCAACGAGGGAACCCTTGAACAGCTCCAGGCAGCACTCGATGAGTACCTTTTCTGCGAAGGGGTCACCCACCTGAACGGCGGGCCGCTTGGAGGGCTTGGTGTCATCGAAGGACTCCGAGGACAAGATGGACGCGCCACCAATTCCGTCGCCGCCGGTGCGTGCACCGAACAGGACAACTTTGTTGCCCTTACCGGATGCGTTGGCCAAGCGGATGTCTTCGTGGCGCATGACACCAACAGCCAAGGCGTTGACCAGCGGGTTGCCCTGATATACCGAGTCAAAGACCATTTCGCCGCCAATGTTTGGCAGGCCCAGCGAGTTGCCGTAACCGCCAATACCAGCAACAGCACCGTGCATGACGCGGGCGGTATCCGGGTGATCGATGGCACCAAAGCGCAACGGATCCATGACAGCCACAGGGCGTGCGCCCATGGAGATGATGTCGCGGACAATGCCACCAATGCCGGTTGCGGCACCCTGGTACGGCTCCACCATGGAGGGTGAGTTGTGGGATTCAATCTTGAACGTTACGGCCCAGCCGTCGCCCAAGTTGGTGACGCCGGCGTTCTCGCCGATGCCCACCAGCATGTCCTTCTTCATTTCCTCGGTGACCTTATCGCCGAACTGGCGTAGGTGGTTCTTGGAGGACTTGTAGGAGCAGTGCTCGCTCCACATGACGGAGTACATGGCAAGTTCAGCGGCAGTGGGGCGGCGCCCCAGAACCTTTACGACGTCGTCGTACTCGTTTTGCTTCAGGCCAAGTTCGGCCCAAGGCAGCTCAACATCAGGGGTGAGCGCAGCGTTTTCTACTGTGTCCATATTGAATTTCTTGGTGGGCTCGGTGATCGAGCCGGAAGAGATCTCGCTCATTTATTTGTCTCCCAGAAGCGTGTTCAAAACCGAGGTGAAGAAGCCCAGCCCGTCGGTGCCGGTGTGGCCGGGGCCGTACCCGGTCTCCACAGCGTGCTCGGGGTGCGGCATGAGGCCAACTACGTTTCCGGCAGCGTTGGAGATACCAGCAATGTCGCGGCGTGAGCCGTTCGGGTTGAAGCCCATGTAACGGAAAGTCACCCGGCCCTCAGCCTCGAGAGCGTCAAGGGTTTTCTCGTCGGCGATGTACTGGCCGTCCTGGTTCTTCAGCGGGATCGTGATGTCCTGGCCGGCCGCGTAGGCGTTGGTCCAGGCGGTGTTGGCGTTCTCAACGCGCAGCACCTGATCACGGCACAGGAATTTCAGGTGGTCGTTCTTGATCATGGAACCGGGCAAAAGGTGCGCCTCGGTTAGGATCTGGAAGCCGTTGCAAATACCCAGAACCGGCAGCTTAGCGCTCGAATTCGCGGCGTCCACAATCTTGGTCATCAGCGGGGCAAAGCGAGAAATAGCGCCGGCGCGCAGGTAGTCGCCGTAGGAGAAACCGCCGGGGATGATGACGGCGTCAACATCGGCCAGTTCGGTGTCGGCATGCCAGAGGTCCACGGCGGTGGCACCGGACAGGCGCACGGCGCGGCTTGCGTCGCGGTCATCGAGGGTGCCAGGGAAGGTGACAACACCAATGCGGGCTCCCGCCAGACGGGAATCAACAGGGGCCAGCGTGGCCCCGCCAATCAAGGGGGTTTCGCTCATGGTTAGTCCGCCACAACTTCAACGTTAACAACGTCTTCGATGACCGGGTTGGAGAGCATGGTTTCCGCTGCTTCACGGGCCTGGGCCAAAATTTCCTCGGTCACCTCGCCATCCACAGTCAGTTCAAAGCGCTTGCCCTGGCGGACAGCGGAGAATGCGGTGAAGCCCAAGCGGGGAAGTGCGCCAACGATGGCCTTCCCCTGCGGGTCCAGAATTTCGGGCTTGAGCATGACGTCGACAACGATCCGAGGCATCGAAGGAACTCCTGGTGGTTAAGAGGGGTGCCGCGGAGGTGCCGTCTTACGCTGTCTTTGGGTCAGGGTGTGTGAACCTGAAAACCGCTAAGGGAAGCGCTCCGCGAGCTTGCCATCCTATTCTACGCAGTGTTAGCCAAGTCATGAATTCTAGTGGCTCACATCTCATTTGCCGGCTGTGGATATGCTGATGCCTTTTCTGGAGGCACGGACCGGCGCCCCGTTGTTGGCCGTAGCGATAGAACGAGCTTCACTGTCGCTTGCCGGATTAACCCACGCAACAGTGACGCGGTTGTCATGAGCTAGACGTTAGAACCCATCTCTCCTGCAGAATTTCACCTCTAAGCAGTGGCCTATTCTGGGCGTGCCAGGGCATGAAGATCCCCGCAAAATTGGGAATCTTGCCGCCGCATCTAACTCACCCTCAACCTCGAGAGTGAGCAGGCCGGTCAATTTGTGGCAATTCCCAAGTCACTCCTCGGAATCTGCGCTGCGTCCGCCGCAGAACGTTGAGATATGAGGAGATAGCAGATAAGGATCAGTAAGAAGGATTGCCGGGTTCATTCCTCCCTCTGTGATCCATCCTTCGGCCCAACAAGGTTGGGCTCGTCGAGACAGGCCCATGCCCCTCTCGCCCTAGGAAGACTGAGCTCACAGTGATTTGAACCAAGGTTGCAAACGTGAATCCTGATTGGAGCGCAAAACGGGAGCTTTTAGATTGATTTCTTGCCCCCAGCGCCAGCAGTGCAGGGCAGCGCCAACAACTGCTGCTGTGGCCAGCATTTGGAGGAAATCAGGATTTGGCTCAGTGACGCCATCCAGTTGATTATCTATGCCTAAGACCAACAAGCACGCCGTCACAGCAGCGGACATTTCGGCCAAAAATGTTGCCGGACCTGCGGTTGCTGCAGCTGCTGCAGCTGCAAAGAACGGTAGGGAGCCTGTTTCCTAGGACGCGACCGGTGCAGTATATATGCGCTGGCCCTAGTACCGGTTCTGGGAAGGGCGGTTGTTGCGACGGATGGCGCTGTGGCTCTGACTGCGAAGGTTTCTGCCGTAGTGGTTGACGGTGCGCAGTGGTTGACGGTGCGCACACCGGGGTGATCTCTGGAACAGGTATCGATGGTGAGGTTGCTGAAGCTAGCGCCGCGTTAGAGAGTGTTGGTACCAGCAGTTCTGCTGTGGCCACTGCCTCTGCTGTGCCTACTGAGTCCGCGTCGACTGCCTCTGCTGAGCCCACTGCCTCTGCTGTGCCTACTGAGTCCGCGTCGACTGTAACCGCAGGGGATGAGGCTGGGGATCTGGCCATCACTGGGTTTGGTCTTCAGTGCTTTGGTCTTGGGTATCGCGGGCGACATGATCTTGCTGCTCGGCGCCCTGGTTACCATTCAGTGCGAGCCCGCGGCGCCCGTCAGTAACGCCCTTCGGGCGTTCGTGCTGCAGTTCACCGGTCCAATCCGCATGGATTTCCCGCTCAAAAGGGGTGAGAAGCGGTCCTTAAAGAGTCGGATTCCTAGGATTGGGCCGAAGCCCAGCGCGCCGAAAGCGCGCCGTAACATACAAAGATCCTTAATAAATGTGACATGGGACACGCTAGTGTCGTTGTTGGTTGTCCCACATCCTAATTCCTACAAGTTGTGGGATGGGGCACCGTACACAGCTTTTCCCTCACGAAGGCCGTTTGAAAGGAAACAATGAAGTCCACGGACACACTGCCTCGCACCAAACGCAGATACCTCACAGTTACCTCAGGAGTTTTGGCAGCAGGGCTGCTAACCACTCTGATGGGACCGGCATATGCCCAAGATGCAACCCCGGCAGCCGGCGCGGCGGCTCCCGCTTTCGCTGACCAGGCGCTCGCTGTACAAGGTGATAACGCTCTGGATGCCAGCCTGGCCCCGTCGTACCGCATCCCGGCCCTCGTTGACTTGGGTGGCGGGGTCATCCTAGCCTCCTACGACGGCCGGCCCAACGGCGGGGATTCGCCGGCTCCCAACTCCATCATTCAGCGTAGGAGCGTCGATGGCGGCAAAACCTGGGGCGCTCCGACCTTCATTGCCCGGGGCCAAATTGGGGCCGGTGGCAAAGCGCAATTCGGCTTTAGCGATCCGAGCTACATCTACGACGCCGAGAGTGACGTCGTCTTCAACTTCCATGTCTACTCCAAGGATCAAGGGTTCTGGGGCAGTATCTTGGGAACCGACGATTCGGTGCGAAATGTCACCGGGACCGAAGTCTCGGTGTCCACTGACCGCGGGTTGACGTGGTCAACTGACCCCGCCAACATCCCCACACTCCCCGTTCCGCAGAACTACGCTCCCGGCAGCAAGTATGCAGCGTTTGATGGACCGCTGGTCACTGACGTGGTCAAGCCAGTTGGGGCCACGGTCAACGGCGTCAACAACGTTGGTGGAGTTGTTGGCATGTTCGCTTCCTCCGGCGAGGGCATTCAGCTCAAATATGGGGCCTACAAGGGCCGTCTGATTCAGCAGTTCGCAGGACGCGTCCTGAACACCGCTGGCAAAGAAGTGATCCAGGCGTACAGCGTCTACTCCGATGACCACGGCAAAACCTGGGTCAAGGGCGGCGACGTCGGCACGGGCATGGATGAGAATAAGTCCGTGGAACTTTCTAACGGTGACGTCATGCTGAACTCCCGCGACAACGCTAATGGGAAGGGCCGCAAGGTGGCCATCTCCAAGGACGGTGGTCAGACATGGGGCCCGGTCAGCTACGACACCAACCTGGTTGACCCCACGAACAACGCCTCCATTACCCGCATGTATCCGGAAGCAGTCAAAGATTCCGCCGATGCCAAAATTCTCTTGTTTTCCAACGCCAACTCCGCGGCGGGCCGCACTAATGGCACCGTCCGCTACTCCTGTGACGACGGCAAGACCTGGAGCGCAGGCAAGCAGTTCAAAGCCGGAGCCATGGCTTACTCCACGATGACCGCGCTCAGCGACGGCAACTTTGGCATCCTGTATGAGGGCAACAGCAACAACATCCACTTCGCCAAGTTCAACGCAGCATGGCTTGGCGTGAACTGTGACTTGAGCGTCACGGCACAGCCGCTGACCGGCGCCAACGGCGCAACGGTTGAAGCAATGATCACCGTAAACAACAACGGCGATGACTCGCTGACCGGAGCCACGGCCTCACTTACAGCCATGGTTGGTTGGAAATTCGGTACCGTAGCGATTCCCGCGGTGGCGCCCGGGGAAAGCGCAACAGTCGCCGTGCCGGTGACAATCCCCGATTACTTGAAGGCTGGAACCGTCAACCTCTTTGCTACCGTCAGTGCCAACGGTACCCAGGCTCAGGCGATCGTCCCCACCACCATTACAGGTGGCGCCACCGAGAACATTGTGGGCTTGGAGATCACCGGATCTGCAACGGACACTGCACGTGACCTGGCCGCGAACCCGTACACCGTGGGCTCTACCGTCCCGTACCAGTTCCGCGTCGACAGCCTCAGCAACGTCAATGCAGCAGCCGTTCCGCAGTCGGGCAACTTCAAGCCGTTCATCCCCACTGATGGGCCAGGCAACTGCCGTTACCTGGTTCTGCCTGTCAGCAGCGGATACACCTGCGCATCTCCCAAGCACACTGTCAGTGCGGAAGAACTGGAGCAGGGATACTTTGTGCCCCTGACAACATGGCAGGTCACCGGAGCTGGCGCCGGCACGAAGGATTACACCATCACCGGCGATGAAGTTGACCTCATCAAGCGCAACCCGGAGCTGGCCAGCACCTCCTCGGCAGTCTGGAACGACGTCGACGGCGATGGCCTCGCCAGCGCCGGTGACACCGTCACGACCGCTGTCTCCGTCACCAACTCGGGCAATGTTCCCTTGACCGGCGTTGCTGGCCTCGGCACTACCCACGGCGATCTCGCCATTGGCGAGTCCGTCAGCTTCACCGAAACCCGTGAACTGACGACGCCGGAAATTGCCGTAGGGGCCGTGGCGGAGCGTTCCGTTGTGATTGCCGGTGCCAACGGCGCCAAGGATGCCTCCGCGGACGTTGCAGTGGATGCCGTGGAACTGCCGGTTCTGCCCGCAGAACCTGGCTTCGAACCAGAGCTCGAGCGGATGAAGCTCAAGGGTCAGCCACCTGTTGATCTTGGTCTAGAGGCTGGAAAAATCAGCGTTGGTGCCACCGTCACCCTGCACAATCTGGCGGCCAACGAATGGGCCTACCTGCACCTGAATCAGCACGGTGCGCGCATTGGCTGGTTCCTGGCCGACGCCAATGGAGCGGTGACGTTCACTGTTCCGGAAGGAACCAAGAATGGCAAGGATGCACTGGTTGTCTCGGATCAGGACGGCCAGTTCCGCTCCTTCGGTACATTCCACGTGACACCCGCCAAGTAGCTAGTTTCCTGCCCTAACCCACTATTTGGGAAGGGGCAGTGGAGGGGCCGCAGTCAGACTTTCTGGCTGCGGCCCCCGCCCCGTTAACTACCCAGCGGGCTCAATGAAACTTTTTTAGAACCGATAGGATTCAACCATGGTTTTAGTGGCGGCACAGTGGTCCGGAATGTTCACGATTTTGCGCGATGCGGACGGTAATCAGCGCTTTATACGGCTGGATCCGGCTGGTTACCTGCCGCCGTTTACTGATGGCCTAGCCAACCGCGCTGCCATGGCTGCCGGAGTACGTGCGGGCTGGCGCACCAGTGGCGGCACGCTCACGCTGGCCGGCACGGGAGCTGAAGATTGCGCTCCCTACGACGTGTTGGTCAACGGCCAGCGCACCCACCGGCTCCCGGCCACGGGTCAGCACCGCCACGAAGTTGTCCTGGACAATGTGCCGCCGAACGCGTTGGTGGAACTGTGGCTACCGCATTTTGGCGACTTTGCACTCACTGAGGCAGCGCTCGACGGCGGATCCGTCACCTCCGTTGCCGAGGTAGGCCCGCGCTGGATCACCTACGGCAGCTCCATCACGCACTGCCAGCAGGCGGATGGCCCCACTCAAACGTGGCCGGCTCTGGTTGCAGCGAACAATGGTTGGCGTCTGACTAATCTAGGTATGGCGGGGGAGTGTCAGCTGGATCCCATCGCCGCCAGTACCATTGCCCAAACACCTGCGGACATCATTTCGATATGCGTGGGCATCAACAGCTACAACGCCTCGGTCTTTAACGAGCGCAGCTTTGGCCCGGCACTCCAAGGTTTCATCAAAACGGTTCGGGCCGCACACCCGGACGTGCCCATTGTTATTCTCAGCCCGGTCCTGTCGTTGCCACGCGAGAACAAGCTCAATGCGGTGGATTGGACCCTTGCCGATTATCGCAAGGCTGTGGAGCAGACCGTTGCCGTCATGCAGGCCCAAGGAGACGCCAATCTGCACTTGATCGACGGAGCCGCTGTGCTCATGGAACAAGAAGCATTTGACCGTCTTCCGGACACCTTGCACCCCGACACCGCTGGCTATGCGCTCATGGCACAACGGCTGGCTCCTGCGCTGGCGGCGTTCCTGCCCTGAGTATTAGGGCAGAGTGCTAGGGCAGTGCGTCCACGGCGACCCGGAGCCGATCGCGCAGCACGGCCGATTCCGCGCTGAACGCTCGCTGATGCGCCACATAATCTGACTTGCCGGTAGCCGTCTCGATGGGAATGGGCGGGTAGCCCCACTCGGCCAGATCGTACGGCGACGCCTGCATGTCCATGGCCCGGATCCGCCACGATAGCTCAAAGGTGTCCATCACCAGCTCGCTGGGCAGCGCAGGAGAAAGCTTGTACGCCCACTTATAAAGGTCCATATTGGCGTGCAGGCAGCCTGGCTGTTCCAGATCGCGCTGATTCTCCCGCGTGGGCGCCAGCTCATTGAGACCTGACGCCTGTGGAGTATAGAAACGGTACGCATCAAAATGTGTGCAGCGAATCTTGTTCTCCTGAACCACCTGATCCGTGCCCCGCGAGCCCAGCCGCAATTCCAGATACTCATGACGCACAGCATTGGCCTCCTGCTGGTACACCATGGCCCATTCGTGCAGCCCAAAACAACCAAATTGCGCAGGCCTAGCTGCTGTTCGGCCTAGGATGATCCGCGCAAAATCCACGGCCTCCTTGCGCTTGAAATGGAAGTCTTCCAGATCAAGCACGACGCCGGAGGATGCCTCAGGTGCGCCGCTAGCCGCGAGCTCGGCGGGAGTCGCTGCCCGGTAGAACTTCCAGCCCAAGCGCTCGCTTGCCGCAGCGCCCGTCAGGATCACGCCCGGTCCCGGGTGCCAACGGGCCAGTTGGCCCGGCTTTTGCGTGTAGTACGTGAAGAGGAAGTCCTCCACGGGATGCTTTTGGCCCGCTGATCGCCGGGCCAAATAGGGGGCGGCATATTTCTCGACGCGGTCCCGGTGCGCGGTGGCGCGGCCTTGCCAAGCATCCTCGGTGAGGAACAGTGGGGCAGAGGTCATACGCTCAATTATCCGCCATGCCCGCAGAAATCATGACCGCAGAAGTCGTGACCGCCGAAGCTACCACGGCGGAAGGTGCGGCGGCGGCGGTGGGTGAGCTCACGCCGTCGTCCGTGGGAAGGTTCTCCGTGGGAAGGCCCTCCGGGTGAATGTCAGCTACATGAGTGGCAGCGTCAATCAGGGTCATCATGGAGCGGTGCAAGGCCATGGCCCCCTCCCGGTCCAAGCCGAGCCGGGCCATCATGGTTCCGGGCACCTTCAGCGCCTGCTCGCGCAGGGCGGCGCCGGTGGGGGTGAGATCGATCGCCAGAGCGCGCTCATCGGCGCTGTTCTTGGTGCGGGTGATGTAGCCGAGGGCTTCAAGCCGTTTGAGCAGGGGGGAGAGCGTGGCCGATTCCAGGAGGAGCGCGCTGCCAATATCCTTGACCCGGCGAGGGGATTCTTCCCATAAGGCCAGCATCACCAGGTACTGCGGATGGGTCAGGTGAAGATCGGCCAAGACGGGTTTGTAGGCGGAAATGACGCTCCGTGCAGCCACGCTGAGACCAAAGCACAATTGGCGCTCCAGTAACAGATCGTTCTCAGCGGCAGTCATTGAATTGCTCCCTTTGTGTTGATTCGCACGCAGACCCCTGCGCTAATTAGTTAGTGTACTAACTATCACTGTACTATGGATGTTATCGTCACTATCACGGGGGCGAAGTCCATACTTTCAGCCCATGCCTCCAGTCTTGCCGGAAGGAACGCCAGCCATGTCCAAGATGCCTTTTGTTCACCGATTCATGCGCTTCACCGGATATTTGCGCTACGTTTTGGGTCCCGCTAGTAGCAGCCCGTTGGATCATGAGATGACCTCGGAAAACAAAGCGCTGTTGGAGCGTCAACAGGCTGCTAGTCAGGCTTTTGAGACCGTCAAACGGGCTGATGGCAGCACGTATCTGGTACCCAAAGACCCGAAGGATCAGTCGCTTCGCTAACGCGCAGCTCCACAAAACATCCCGTGCCTTCGGGGGACTTCCGGCGTAAAATGGGGAAGATCATTCACGCAAGGTTCTCCTGTGGAGAGGGGGTGTTGATGATGACGAGCGGTGAAAAGTTCGTGAACAAATTAATGCACGCCACTGAGAAGTTCCAGAAGGTTTTTGGTCCTGCCGATCAGGGCGATATGGATTCCCCTGTGGTGCATCGCCATGACGCATTCGAAGACAGCAGCGAAGAGCAGCTGTCCCATTTCGAAGAGCGGACAGATTCAGAAGGCCACCATTACGCAGTCCGCAAGGATGAAGAGCCGGTCGACTAATTAGACGCGCGGAGTAATTAAGCCCATCGAGTAGTTAAGCCCATCGACCCGTCACATAATGCCGCGTAATCTCAAACTAAGCGGCATTATGTGACGGGTCGATGGGCTTGAGGGTGGGGCTTAGCGGCCGGTGCCGCCGTAAACGGTTGCTTCGGCGTCCGTGTCCAGACCGAAGGCCCGATGTACTGCGCGAACAGCTACATCCAAGAGATCCGCGCGGGTCACGACGGAGATGCGGATCTCTGAGGTGGAGATCAAATCAATGTTCACGCCGGCGTCGGACAGGGCTTGGAAGAACTTGTAGGAAACTCCAGGGTTGGAGCGCATGCCGGCACCAATGAGGGACAGCTTGCCGATCTTGTCATCGTAGATCAGGTCCTCGAAGCCAACGTCTTCTTGGCGTGCGCGAAGGGCAGCCAGTGCTTCTTCGCCCTCGATCATGGGCAGTGTGAAGGAAATGTCCGTCTTGCCCGAACCGTGGGTGGAGATGTTCTGGACGATCATGTCGATGTTGGTGTGCGCGCCAGCGATGATGCCGAAAATCATGGCAGCCTTACCGGGGATATCCGGCACGCCAACAACAGTGACTTTACCTTCGGACCGGTCGTGTGCCACGCCGGAGATGATTGGCTGCTCCAAGGCAACTCCCTCTGAGATTTTGATTTTGTCATCGGGGCTGGGCAGAACCCAGGTTCCCTCATTGTCGCTAAAGGATGACCGCACGTGAATGGGCAGTCCAAAACGCCGGGCGTATTCCACGCAGCGCAGGTGCAAGATCTTGGCACCCGAGGCTGCCATTTCCAGCATTTCTTCGCTGGAGATCTTGTCTATTTTCTGGGCGCTGGGGACTACGCGCGGATCCGCGGTGTAAATACCGTCGACGTCGGTGTAAATTTCACAAACGTCTGCGTTTAGCGCGGCAGCCAGTGCCACGGCGGTAGTGTCGGATCCACCGCGTCCCATGGTGGTGATCTCCTGGGTCTGGCGGCTCATGCCCTGGAAGCCGGCAACAATAGCGATCTTGCCCTTATCCAACGCGGTGCGCACACGGTGCGGGTCAACATCGATGATGCGTGCCTTGCCGTGGATGCCGTCGGTAATCATGCCGGCCTGGCTGCCTGTGAATGACTGGGCAACACCACCTTGGGCGCTGATCCCCATGGCCAGCAGTGCCATGGAAATTCGCTCACCGGCGGTCATCAGCATGTCCAGCTCGCGTGCCGGAGGATGCTCGGAGACCTGTGCCGCCAAATCGAGCAGCTCATCGGTGGTGTCACCCATGGCTGAAACAACGACGACGACCTCATGGCCGGCTGCCTGGGTGCTGACAATCCTGCGGGCTACACGGAGAATGCCTGCGGCGTCGGATACGGAGGAACCGCCGTACTTTTGAACAATCAGACTCATGGATGCACACTCATTGACTTACCTAACGCAACACTAGGAGAGAAGAAAATTACTGCCGCACACGCCGGGCCGCGCCGCGCGCTGGGCCAGTGCGGCATCATCAGCGCGGAAGGCAGTTGATCCAAGTTTAGCGTGGAGGGGTACCAACGTGGAATTAGTGTGTCCACATGGTGGTCCATGACGGCGTCGCTATGGGGACAGTGCAGGAGACAGCGCTGGAGGCCGCGCAGGAGACAGTGCAGGAGACAGCGCTGAAAAATCTCCGACTGCGGGGTGATGACGCCGTGACTGCCGCGTCATATGCTGATCCCAAGACCGCGATTGCGGCGCCTGAGGGAGGTAACGATGTCCGAAGACCAGCCACCGCCGCCCAAGCCGAGCGAGGCTAAACCACCCGAAGAATTCCAAGGGCTCAGCGCCACCGGGCTGTCCCGTAGTTTCGGTCGGGTACACGCCGTCGTCGATATGACACTGCACGCTCCGGCGGGCCAGGTTACTGCGTTGATTGGTCCCAACGGGTCAGGTAAAACCACGCTATTGCTGATGCTGGCGTCGCTGCTGGCCCCGGATACAGGGAGCATTAGCGTCATGGGGGTGGATCCCGTGCAAGATCCTTCCATGGCTCGGGCCAAAATCGGTTGGATGCCGGACACTCTCGGCGTCTGGGAGGCGTTGACGGTGCGAGAAATCCTGGCCACTATGGGCCGGTTCTACCGGCTGCCTAGGGCTGAGATTCCGGCTCGAGTCGCCGACTTACTGGAATTGGTCAACCTCACCCCGCTTGCGGATCAGCCCGCACGCGTGCTCTCGCGAGGACAGCAGCAACGGCTGAGCTTAGCGCGGGCGTTGATTCACGATCCCGAGGTGTTGTTGCTGGATGAGCCAGCGTCGGGCCTGGACCCGGGCTCCCGAGTGGCCTTGCGCAATATCTTGCGCAAGCTCGCCGGGGAGGGGAAAGTGGTGGTGGTTTCCTCGCATGTGTTGGCCGAACTTGATGAAATTGCGGATGGGGCGGTCTTCGTCAATGAGGGACGCTCAGTGCTGGCACAATCCGTTGCACAAGCTGCCGGACAGGGGCGTAGCTATTCGGTGGCAGCGCTTGAACCTGCGGTCCTGATCGAAACGCTGACTGCATGGGGAGTAGTTTTTGAGCCCGGAGCTGGCCGCCGTGATGCCGTGCGGCTGACTGTAGCCACGGAGCAACACGCAGCTCAGCTACTGCGAGACTTGGTGGCTGCCGGAGTGGATGTGTGGTCTTTCTCGCCCGCCACCGGCGCCTTGGAAGAGACCTATATGAGCATGAAGGTAGGGCAGTCATGACTACGGTTCAGGAAGACGAAGCCGGGGGCACAGGTGGCAAAGGTAATGCGCAGCCGCCACCACCCCAGCATGGAGGGTCTGATTCGCGGGGAGCCGGTGGCCTCGGGGCCTATGCCGATGGCGTCTTGGGCGTGCTGGGTATGGAAATGCGGCAACGGCTGCGCTCACGGGGCTGGTACATCATGTTGGGTGTGTGGTTCCTCATCATTGGTGCAGTCACAGCCCTGACATGGTGGAGCTGGCGCACACAGGAAGATTTGCGTCTGCAGTGGAACGCTGGCGCTGACAGCATGGGGCCGGGTTCGCAGATTTTCGAGATCGTCATGGCCTTTGTCCTGCTCTTCGGTTTGTTGGTGGCCCCGGCTCTTTCAGCCAATGCCATCAATGGCGACAGAGCTGGCGGGACCTTGGCCATCTTGCATGTGACCCTGCTGCGACCGGGGCAGATTATGTGGGGAAAGTTCTTGGCTTCATGGATCGCCGGGATGGCCTTCCTCGTTGCTGCCATCCCTTTTGTGGTCTTTGCCATTGTGCAAGGAGGGCTCGGCTTTGTGCAGATTGTGGTTTGCCTCCTCATGCTGGTGGTGGAGGTGGGGATAATCTGCGCGATCGGAGTTGGCATTTCGGCGCTGGCTAACCGGCCGCTATTTTCCATTGTGGTTACGTATCTGATGGTGGCGGTACTGACCGTGGGAACACTGATTGCATTTGGTCTGGGCGCTTTAATCAGCAGTGGCACAGTGGCCGTCAATCAGGTCTACTACAAGGGCATAGAAATGTACCAGAACGGGGAGATCCCTGATCAGGCCCCCGAAATCTATCCGGCACCGCCGCGCCCCGACGATGTCACCGATGAAGGCGCCGACTATTTCTGCTACGGGCCATTGGAGGAACGTCAGGCAGCGCGGACCGAACGGGTGGCCTGGATGCTGGCCATGAACCCTTTCGTGGTGGTGGCTGACTCCATCCCCTACCCTGAGCGAATTACGCAGACAAACACCTCCGATTCCACTGGGTTCTTCGAGATGATCAGCCAGGCCGCCCGTTACGCTCAGGCGGGGCCAGAGAGAACTTACGAATGCGCCAATGGCAAGGTCACGCCGTCGTACTTGGGACAAAAAACGCCACTCTGGCCGCTGGGTCTGGGACTGCAAGTGCTCATTGCGGCAGGAATCCTCACCTTCGGCCGACGGGCTCTGCGGACCCCGGCTGGGAAACTACCCAAGGGAACCCGGGTGGCCTAAAACCGCACCCAACCACGAGAACGGGGCTTCCCCGCGAGGGCGGTGTATTTATACACCGCACTCGCGGGGAAGCCCCGTTCTCGGCGAATTTCTGGGTGAAAAGGTGCCGCTAGGAGACCGAAACCGCGGCGCGCGGGGCCTTCATCAGGACCTCGTCGGCCGGAACCTGACGGATGGCACCCTTGTCGGCGCTGGTGGCCATGGATGCGTAGGCGCGCAGAGCTGCGGAGACTTCCCGGACACGGCCCACGGGCTGGTAGCCGGTGGTGGATTCGAGTAGATCGCGGCGCTCGTCCAGCTCAGAATCGCTAACCAGCAGTTCCATGGAACGGTTGGGGATATCGATGCGGATCCGGTCACCGTCCCGGACAAGAGCGATGGTTCCACCAGCTGCAGCCTCGGGGGAGACGTGCCCAATGGACAGGCCGGAGGTGCCGCCGGAGAAGCGGCCATCGGTGATCAGTGCGCAGACCTTGCCCAGGCCCAGACCCTTCAGGAAGGAGGTGGGGTAGAGCATTTCCTGCATGCCGGGGCCACCGCGGGGACCTTCGTAGCGGATGACTACAACGTCGCCGGCCTTGACGATCTTGGAGAGAATCTTTTCAACGGCTTCGTCCTGAGATTCGCAGACCACAGCCGGGCCCTCGAACGTCCAGATGGACTCGTCCACGCCGGCGGTCTTGACCACGGCGCCGTCGAGCGCGATGTTGCCGCGCAGCACGCCCAAGCCACCGTCCTTGGAGAAGGCATGCTCCACGGAGCGCAAGCAACCTTCGGCGGGGTCGGTGTCCAAGGACGTCCACTCGGCCGACTGCGAGAACGCGGTGGAGGAGCGCTGTCCACCCGGGGCGGCGGTCCAGAGAGCCTGAGCCTGATCGGTGGCCTTGCCGCCGCGGATATCCCAGTCATCCAGCCAATCCGTGAGGCCCTCGGAGTGGACCGACTTCACGTTCGTGTGCAGCAGGCCGCCGCGGTTCAGCTCACCCAACAGGGCAGGAATGCCACCGGCGCGGTGCACATCCTCCATGTAGAAGGTCTTGTTTCCGGCAACGTTCGGGGCAACCTTGGCCAGGCACGGGACCTGGCGCGACTTGGCGTCAATGTCGTCCAGATCGTACTTCAGGCCAGCTTCCTGCGCTGCGGCGAGCAGGTGCAGGATCGTGTTGGTGGAGCCGCCCATGGCAATATCCAAGGCCATGGCGTTATCGAACGCTTCGAAGGAGGCGATGTTCCGCGGCAGGACGGAGTCGTCGTTGTCCTCGTAGTAACGCTTGGCAAGAGCGACGGCGGTGGCGCCGGCGCGCTCGTAGAGATCCTTGCGCGCGGTGTGTGTGGCCAGCAGCGAGCCGTTGCCCGGCAGTGACAGGCCAATGGCTTCGGTCAGGCAGTTCATGGAGTTGGCCGTGAACATGCCGGAGCAGGAGCCGCACGTGGGGCAGGCGTTGTCTTCGATGAGCTCGATGTCGGCGTCGGAAACCGTGGCGTCAACGGCGTCGGAAATGGCATTGACCAGGTCCAGCGAACGGATGGAACCGTCGGTCATGGTGACGCGGCCAGCTTCCATGGGGCCGCCGGAGACGAACACGGTGGGGATGTTCAGGCGCAGGGCGGCCATGAGCATGCCGGGGGTGATCTTGTCGCAGTTGGAGATGCAGACCAGCACGTCGGCGCAGTGCGCGTTGACCATGTACTCCACGGAATCGGCGATTAGATCGCGCGAGGGCAGCGAGTAGAGCATGCCGCCGTGGCCCATGGCGATGCCGTCGTCCACGGCGATCGTGTTGAACTCGCGCGCGATTGCGCCGGCCGCATGGATGGCGTCGGAGACGATCCGGCCCACCGGGGCGAGGTGCGTGTGGCCCGGGACGAACTCGGTGAAGGAGTTGGCGACGGCGACAATAGGCTTGCCAATGTCGGACTTGGCAACGCCGGAGGCCATCATGAGGGCCCGGGCGCCGGCCATGTTGCGGCCGTGGGTGACTGTGCGTGAACGTAATGGAGGCATAGTCACAGTCAATCAGCTTTTGGGGCCGGGCGGGAAGACGGCGCTAATACTAGTAGTGGCAGTGCTAGATTTGTTCAAATGAATGAAGAACGACGCCGGGAGCTGGGCCAGTTTCTCCGCGACCGTAGGGCTGGGCTACTTCGGGCGGACCACGGGTTGCCGCCCATTGGACGTAGCCGGATTATGGGGCTGCGCCGCGAGGAGATTGCGGCCTTCGCCGCCGTCAGTGTCACCTGGTACACGTGGCTCGAGCAGGGCCGGGACATCAACGCTTCCCGCCAGGTTCTTGAATCCATTGGGCGGGTGATGCGTCTCAGCGCGGCCGAACAGTCTTATGTGCTGGCATTGGGCGGACACGGAGCGGTTTCGCTGTCAGGGACAGCCGCCTTGGATGGAGTACCGGCGCATCTGCAAGCACTGCTCGATGCAGTGGATTTTCCGGCCTTCGCCGTGTCTCCGGACTGGGGGATTGCGGGGTGGAACGCGGCTTATCAGGCTCTATATTCGCGCATTGCGCAGGTGGCTCCGGCCGAACGGAATCTGCTCTGGTTGGTCTTTACTGACCCTGCGCTGCGCCAAATGTTGCCGGATTGGGACGTCACCTCGCGGAACTTTGTGGCGGAATTCCGTGCCGAGTCCGGCTCTCGGCTGGGTTCGGCGTCGCACACGGCCTTGGTTACGAAGCTGCAAGCGGCCAGTGTGGAGTTCGCCAGCATTTGGGCTGAACACGTGGTCCTGAACTTTTCCTCGCGGCAGCGGGTGTTTGTTCATCCACAAGTGGGGGAGCTGACGTTTGAGCAGCAACGTCTAGTGCCCGCCGACGTCCCGAATCTGCACTTCGTCATGTACGTTCCCACGGCTGGGACACCCACGCGCGAACGTCTAGCGCAGCTCGCTGCGAGTGGAGCGTAACCAGCGCACCCTCTACACATCGAGTTGACACTTAACGTTGATGTTGCGGCCGAAGATCAACGTTAAGTGGCAATTCGATTTTGCGGGAAAGCTCTACGTCAGCGCGTTGCGGCGGCCTTCGAAGGCACGGCCCAAAGTAACCTCATCGGCGTACTCCAAATCGCCACCCACCGGCAGACCTGACGCCAGGCGTGTCACGGCGATGCCCAGCGTCTTGAGCATGCGGGAGAGGTAGGTTGCGGTCGCTTCGCCTTCGAGGTTGGGGTCGGTGGCGATGATGATCTCTTGGATCTGGGCGTCGTTGAGGCGTGTGAGCAGTTCGCGGATGCGCAACTGGTCAGGGCCAATCCCGGCGATCGGATTAATGGAGCCGCCCAGCACGTGATAGCGGCCGCGGAAGGCGCGGGTGCGCTCCACTGCCAGCACGTCTTTGGATTCCTCCACCACGCAAATGACGGTAGGGTCGCGGCGTTCATCGCGGCAGATATTGCACAGTTCCGCCTCCGTGACGTTGCCGCAAACGGTGCAGAATTTAACCCGTTCCTTGACCGTGGTGATGGCATTGGACAGACGCAACATGTCGTCCTTGTCCGCTTCAAGGATGTGGAAGGCGAGCCGCTGAGCCGATTTCGGGCCGATCCCTGGCAGGCGCCCCAACTCGTCAATGAGCTCCTGAACTGCTCCCTCGTACACAATGCCTCTTGTCTATTGCTGGTTATTTCAAAATGGTGGTGTGGCTAGCTCAATGTGAATTACTGAGCGGGCGTTCCTCGATGAGTACTCCGCCAAGAATACGCTCGACGGCGGCCTGTCCCACCACGCCAGATTCCTCGATGGTGACATCGTCCGGGCTGGGGACGTCCTCCACATACGGTGTGTTGGCCACGACGGCCGGTGTGTGGGCTCGTGCTGCCTGAGCCGCCGGGCTGTTGGCCAGGCGCTGATACATGCTCAGCTTTTCCCCGCCCACTGACCCGTTCGACGCCGGATCCTCCTGGGTAGGGGCCGTCACCGAGGTATCTGACTGGCTTGGGTGAGCCGGCGTTTCAACGAAGTTGTTAGCCGGTGGCGGTGCGAATTCAGGGCTCGCCGACTGCGTGGCGGCTTGGGTCATCGGAGCATCCGAGATTGCGGCAATGGAATCGCTTGCGACCGAATTTACGGTACCAAATTCAGAGGTGCCTGAATTTGTGATGGTGGAACTTGCAGTGCCTGAATCTGTGGCAGCTGATTCTGCGGGACTTGAATCGGTGGTGCCTGATTCTGCGTGGCTTGAATCGGTGGCGGCTGATTCTGCGTGGCTTGAATCGGTGGTGCCTGAAGCCGGTGAGCCTGGCTGAGCCCAATCGGGTGCGGCAGACACGTCACCCCAACCGGGATCGGTCACATCGGATCGACGAGTCTGGCCGAGCGAAACTCCCCAGTCCTGAGCGGAGTCTGCTTGAGATGGCTGAGCGGTCTGCTGGGCAACTTGCTGCGCGAGTAGTTCGCTGCGACGAGGAGTTTCGGGGGTGGTCGGGGCAGCCACAGGCTCCTCCACCGCAGGGGTATCCCAGCCTGTCGTCCACGCGGCAATAGGAGAAATCTTAGGCGGCGTGTACGCAGGGATTACTTCGGGAACTGTCGAGCCGGCGGCCGCAGTGGCGCCGTTGGACGAATATGCATCTTCCGGAGGATAGGAAGAACCGGGCTCGTAGAGATCTGCTGGAGGAGCAAACTCTGGGTGTGGTTCATCCCAAGGATCACTGGGTTCGAGAGGGCCGTCCCAAGGGGCAGACTCATCGGCTACCGGGTGTGCAGTGGTTGCGGTCGGCGCGGATGATGCGGGTGACGCGGGGGAAAGCGCAGCTGATGATGTAGCGGCGTGTGGTTGCTGCTGTGAACGCGCGAGTGACGGAGACTTCTCGGATTCGGGGGCCTCAGCTTCTGGTGCCCGATCTGAAGCCGTCGCCACTGGCAAGCCCCAGGAATCGTGGGAAACTGCGGGCCCAGAATTTCCCTGTGTGGAAGAAGTCGAGGGCACAGATGTAGGCGCTGGTGCAGCTGTCGTAGCAGGAGCTGGCGATACTGCTACCGGTGCCTGTTGGGCCGGGGCAGCAGTGTTGCCAGGCCCTCCACGTTGTGGTGAAGGGCTACCAGTTTGAACTTTTGGGTTTGGTTCAGAGCTCGCCTTCGGGGCCTCGCCATCGACGGGAAGGATCTGAACGTTCAGTCCAAGAACCTGATTGATGGCCTGCTGAAGATTCGCCAAGTGCCCACCGTTGCTGAACGCAGCAATGAGTCCGGTGGAGGGAAGCCCTACGCGTAGTTCTTGACCGTCGAAGGTTTGCGGCACCACATTCTGGTTGACGATGACCCACGACGCCATGCGGATGTTGCGCAGTGCGCCGATGATTTCCGGCCAAGCGCGGCGGATGACTTCAATACCGGAGGAGCCAGCGGCAGACTGGCCGGCAGCCGGGGCGCCGGGAACTGGTGTGCTGGGTGTCTGAATCCCAGCAGACGGAGTGCCGCCGGGCTCTACAACAGCTTCAGATGGTGTGGTCTGCGTTGGTGCAGGCTGGGCCATCTGAGTCTGCTGTGGCTGGACAGGGGAGGGCTGGGCCTGAGCGGGGGCACTAACGGCTGGGCCGTCTTGAGGCTGGCCTATAAAGTCCACATTCCCACTGGGCGTGGGTAGATCATCCCAAGTGCGCGCCGGACGTGCGGTCTGTTGCGGCTGCTCTGAATCAACTGCTTGGGTTTGTTGAACAGGCTGGGGCACTGCCGGCGCTGGCGCTACCTGTACTTCTGGTGCCTGCAGTGTCGGTGAGGACGCTGCGGGGGCCTGCGCTGCCGGGTTGGTGCCTGAGGTCTGCCGGGCAGCCACTTCGGCGCCAGCGGCTTCCTTAGCTCGGGCCAATTGGGCGCGGACAGCCGCTAGCCCGCCAACAGCACCTTCCGCTGGGTCGCCAGCGGAAACCCCGGGCATGGATTCATATGGGGCCGGCGAGGAAATCGGGGCAGGGAAGTTTTGTGCGGGGATTCCCTGCTCAAGCGCGGAGGCAGGGGCTTGTCCTGCAGGTGCGGTCAGCGGCGTGCCGGAGTAGTTGATTCGACGTTCAAGCTGGTCGAGTCTAGTGGCCATGCCTCGAGTGGAGGAGTCAGCCCCGGGCAGCAGGAGCCGGGCGCCGAGCAATTCCAGGTGTAGCCGTGGAGAGGTTGCCCCAGTCATCTCGTTGAATGCGGCGTTGGTGACGTCTGCAGCCCGGGAGAGTTCGGCGGCACCGAGTTGCGCGGCCTGGGTCTGCATACGGGCGATGAGTTCTTCCGGGACTCCGCGCAGAATTGCGTGGGCACTTTCCGGCATGGCTTGGACGATGATCAGGTCGCGGAAGCGCTCCAGAAGATCCTCGACAAAGCGCCGGGGGTCATGCCCTGTCTGGATGACGCGGTCTACGGATTTGAAAACCGTGGCTGAGTCACTGGCAGCCAACGATTCTACGACGTCGTCCAACAAGGAGGAGTGGGTGTAACCCAGCAGGTCTACGGCCAGATCGTAGTCCAGACCAGTGGCGTTTGCGCCGGCCATCAGTTGGTCTAGAACTGAGAGGGAGTCGCGTACGGAGCCGCCGCCGGCGCGGACTACCAGAGATAGAACACCCGGGGCTACGGCTACATTCTCTTGTTCGCACAACTGTGCCAAGTAGGCCATGAGTGGCTCCGGGGGAACCAGACGGAAGGGGTAATGATGTGTCCGGGAGCGGATGGTGCCGATGACCTTGTCAGGTTCGGTGGTAGCAAAGATGAACTTGATGTGTTCCGGCGGCTCTTCAACGATCTTCAGCAAGGCGTTGAACCCAGCCGAGGTGACCATATGGGCCTCATCGATGATGAAGATTTTGTACCGGTCGCGAATGGGGGCGAAGGTTGCGCGTTCGCGGAGATCACGAGCATCGTCGACGCCACCGTGGCTGGCCGCGTCGATCTCAATGACGTCCAAGGATCCGGCTCCCCCGCGGGCCAGTTCAACGCAACTATCGCACTCGCCGCAGGGGTGCGAGGTGGGGCCCTTGGCGCAGTTCAGGCACCGGGCAAGGATGCGTGCCGAGGTGGTTTTACCGCAGCCGCGTGGGCCGGAGAAAAGGTAGGCGTGGTTGACCCGGTTTTTATCTAGGGCAGCCATAAGGGGTGCCGTGACATGTTCTTGGCCGATTACAGTGGCGAAGGAATCGGGTCGGTACCGGCGGTACAGGGCTGTTGGTGCGCTCACAGTTGAAACCCTATCTAATCCGCCTGACAAATTGCCGCACGATGCGCGCATATTGGGGGCATCTGGGGATAAATAAAGACCCCCCATGCACCCGCCAGAGCCCGCTTACCCTTGCTACCTTCCGGTCCTGGGGGAGTTCACAGGGTGACGCCACATGAGGGGCCGGGAATCAGCCTACCCGACAGCGGCTGTGCGTGCGAATCCGGCTGCGCTCTTGCTGCTCTCCGGTGAGGCATATCAATTTTTTACCGGCGGTGGTACGTTCGCCACATAGGGGCGCAAAATCAGTTGCCATACAGGCCTCGCAACGTTTTCGCCCCGCGTTGCCCGGGCCGCCGAGGAGAAGTTAGCCATGTGGAGCTACGGATTCTTTGAATGGTTTTTCTGGATGTTAGCCATCGGGACGGGACTCATGGTCCTGATGCGCAGTGAAGTTTTCTCCACCAACACTTCACAGCGCACGCATCGCCACTCCAGCCAACAATTCTTCTTGATTGTCTTGGCGGTGACCTTTGCTGCGTGCGGTTTTGTCACAGCGGCGCTGGCCATGCGCGCGGGCTTCTGACTAACAGGCTTCTGATTAACGCGGCGCGGCCCGCAGTCCTAGCGCGGGCTGGCGCAGGCGGAGTTTGTGAGCAGCGACATTGCGGTGAGCTGTGGTTGGGCTAGATGTGGTGCACGGTGGGGGATAGTGGCCCCTTAGGTGGCCCAGCTGCTCTCAAAAATGCCGCAAACGTGGAGAGAAATAGCCATCACGGCTGCCCGAGAGCGGAGGTGGGAGTCCTCGATTCGTGACTTGGGCACTTTGTCAGGTACTCTTGAACCTGCCGTGTTTTGCACGGCAAGCTGGAGGATTCGCCTAGCGGCCTATGGCGCACGCCTGGAACGCGTGTTGGGTTAACGCCCTCGGGGGTTCAAATCCCCCATCCTCCGCCAAGAAAGGTCCGGAATCATTGAGATTCCGGGCCTTTTCTCGTTAACTTCAGGACCCCGCTAACGGGCCGAGTCCAAACCCCAATCCCTAGATCGGGCTAGTCACTCCTCGAGTCCTCACGTTTGGCCCCCAAAACCTCGGTTTTGGGGGCCAAACGTGAGGACTCGAGTGCAGTAAACGAGACCAGCAACGATTTTTCGCCTTATCTGCCATATCGAACCATCGGGGCTGCAAAGATCGCATCTGCCTTACTTTCACAGTCACATTGAGGCTTCCGGTTTCATCGCGGCGCTAGACTCAGGCTGTGATTACGCAAACCTTGAACACTCTGCCCCTTATTCTCAACGATGGCACGACTGCGACCCTGCCCGAGCTGGCTGCCAAAGCCGTGCTGCTGGTGAATGTGGCCTCAGAATGCGGCTTCACCAAGCAATACGACGCCCTTGAGGCCCTCCACGCCAAGTACCGTGACCAGGGCCTGAGCGTTGTTGGCGTGCCCTGCAACCAGTTCGGTGGCCAGGAGCCTGGCACGGAAGAGGAAATTGTTGAGTTCTGCCGCAAGAACTTCGGCGTGACCTTCCCTCTTACTGCCAAGACAGATGTGAACGGCGCCGAAGCTAACCCCATCTTCGCTCTTCTGACCGACAATGGTGCCGAGCCCATTAAGTGGAACTTTGAGAAGTTCCTGATCACGAACGACGGCGGCCTGCAAGCACGCTTTGCCTCTGCAGTTACGCCGGACTCACCAGAGCTGGTAGCCGCTGTGGATGCTGCGCTCGCCTCATAGTGCTGGTCTGGGGGGCGAGGCTACTTGGCCAAGCCGTCCAGCCAGAACTGTAGAAATGCTGCCCCGGCGAAGTCGTTGATAACGTCATCGCCTAGTTCCAGATCTGCTGCGGTCTTGACCGGGTAGGGCTTTTCCGGGACACCTTCGGCCGGGCGTACATCGATGTGCTTAACGGAGTGGTCGTGGTGATGCAACCAGTCTGCCATTGCATAATCCGTGCGGGAATCGCCCACGGTCCGCCACGCCTCCGGGACAATTCCCTGAGCGGCTAAGAGTTCTACGGCCCGGCTGGCGCCCAAATCCTTGCCCAGCCGCACCGATTCAATGTCGGTAGAAATGATGGACGGATCCACGCGGTAGTCAACGCTGCCAGTTGACCCCGGTGCTCGATGCTCAAGGCGCACGGCACCCAAGCCGTGCACGCCAAGCATAGTCAACGCATCGGCGTCGAACTTCTTCTGCTCAGCCAAGTACACGCTGCTCTCTATCTCGATGTGCTGCTCCACCGAGACCATGGCGCGCTTAGTCTCGTCAAAGAACATGTGTTCGGCGTAAGAATCCGCCACGAGGTTCCGGATGTCGTCAGCAAAACCGGTGGGCATAGCTAGGGACTTGTCGACGTGGATGGGGCCAGGGCCTTCGGATGTGAAACTGAACCAGACGGCACCCTTCTCACAAATAGCGTGGACCACGGAATCGGCGGGCAGCCCGGCCGCCAACATGGGATGCATCAGCTGTTCGGAGATGAAGGTGTCGGAACGGCCGGTATTGAACACCACTGGAATGCCGCGCCGCACCAATTCGATCAAGTTCTCGATGATGTCCTCGGACACGCGGCGTGTGACGGGACTGGCGAGCGGGCCATCCACATCGAGGAGCAGGGCAAGGGGAGGGTGCGCGATTGTCATGCCCCCATGTTCCCAGCAGTGGTGCACAAGAGCCACTTTTGGTCGTCATTTTGCAACACACCGGGGCGCTAGAGGGTGACACAGTTCCTTTCGTGCACACTTGTCCCTAGTCTGGGGAGGTGATATTCAAAGCTGTTGGCGATAAACGCCCCTATCCAGACCATGGCTACATCACGCCCAAGGACTGGGCTGGTGTGGCACCGCGCCAAGTTCGATTGGCTGATCTGGTCACGACGAAGGCGCAGCTAGACCTAGAAGCGCTGCTGGCTGAGGATTCCACGTTCTTTGGCGACTTGTTCCCGCACGTTGTCCAGTGGCAGGGAACCATGTACCTGGAGGACGGGCTACACCGTGCTGTGCGGACAGCACTTCACCAGCGCACCATCTTGCACGCCCGGGTCTTGGTGATCGATGACTAAGCCGCCTGCGGGCTCGTCCTCGGATGGTCCTGCAAATAGTCCCGCCGCAACGAATCCTGCAGAGGACGATGACGTCCTACTGACGGCCCGGCAGCGCCGAAGGGCCGAGCGGGTTGCGCGCCGGCAAGCCAAGGACGAGGCGTACGAACTGCGCATGCAGCGAAAAAAAGCCAAGGATGGCACCACTTGGCGTGGGCACCACATTGTGGATTCGAGAGGCCTAGCGGAGGCGTTCCCGGCCCCTGAAACTCCTGAATTTCCGACAAGCACAGTGCGCCGGCGCATTACACACGCTGTAGTGCTGGTGCTACTGCTGTCCTTAGTAGTGGCCGGTTTGGTCCTGGTGGGCATGATCCAGCGGGGTGAGTTGGACCTGAAAATAGGCTCTGGCCGTCCTAGTCCCACCCCTTTTACGTGCCCCACTGAAACGTTGGATTACCCGGTAAATACGGCCGTCATTGTTAACGTATATAACGGTGGGAGTGTCGAAGGCATGGCAGGCAAAGTGGCGGATGAGCTGAAGAAGCGCGGGTACCAGGTTCAGGAAATTGATAACCATGACTTGGAGCTCTTGGCACCTACAGTGGTCATTTCTGGCCCAAGCGGCCACTCGGCAGCCTTCAATATGCAGCGCAACTTCCCCAATAGCGAATACGTCGAGGATGACCGCGAAGACGCCACCGTGGATGTGGTGTTGACCAGCCAGTTTGGCAACCTTGTGGCAGCCCCAGAGGTGGATCAAACCGCCGGAGTGTTGTCCTGCCCGCGGCTGAGTCCGCCGCCGAGTGAACCCCCAAGCGGTGCGCCAAGCGCTGCGCCGTCCGGGAAGCCTTAGCTCTCCGGAAAGCTCCGGACGTTTCGCCAGCCAGCCCGCGAGTTTCCTACTCGCGGCTAATTTTCCCGCGAGGGAAGCCTAGCTGCCTTGGATGGGGCTGCCGTCCGCGTCAAAGGTGGCGCCGACCCCGGCCTGAATGAACCTGACAGCCCCGGCGATGTGCTCCTCATCCGGGGTTTCGACGTTGCGGCGGGAGGCGCTGGTGGTCAAGGAGCCGTGAATGAGTTGCACGAGCCCTTCAACATCGGCTTCCGGCAGATAGCGCTGGGCCATTCCGGCGCGAAGAATATCCATCAGTATGGTGTTAAGTTCGCCCACATGGACGCCCAACTTGGCGAACGATTCATTCGACAGCACCGACCGCATGGCTGGACCAGGCGGCAGGTGGCGCCGGGTGAGATCTTCCATCTGCGCCCGAACGTACACCGCCAGACGGTTCACGGGATTCTCAAGACCGTCCAGGCTGGCCCGGAGCTCGATGACAAATTTGCCGGTTTCATCCAGCGCGTACGCCACCAGAAGCTGTTCCAGATCGGCAAAATAGTTGTAGACGGCGGTTCTGCCCACGCCGGCGGTCCTGGCAACGTCGGTCATTGTCAGGCCCGGCAGTCCATGGGTGAAAAGGAGTTCACCGAACGCATTGAGGATTTTGCGCTGCGTTTGCTCGCGCTGCGCCGCGTTCGTGGGGGCGACTATTCGAGGCATAGTGACAGTTTAGCGTCAATTCGTCAGTAAAAGTATTTGGGTTCGGAAGGGAAGGCCCTGCTGGTGGCTATCGTTGGATTGATTCTCGCCGAATACCCAAGACACGGACGACGGCGGCACTTACGTGCCGCTCAAACGGCAACTCCGCTGTGGTCATCAAGGAGGCGGACAGGGCCTTGTCGATGCATTTTATTACGAGTCTTTCGGGGATGTGCAGAGAGCGGCCAAATCGTAGCCAATCGTTGCGGTTCAGTCCCGTGCGACTGCCTGCGCTACCGCCCACTGGCAGGGCCATACCCGGATCACGTGAGGGATCGCCGTCGATGAGCTCGGTGAGGATGCCGCCGGGAACGCCTGCTGCGAAGCCTTGCTCAATTTCGCTGGCCAGCGTGCACTGCAGATCATAGGCAGGAGCCACGAGCCATTCGCCGCTGGGGTGTTGCACTACGGAGATGTTCTTGGCGTGGAGGTTGCCGTTGCCTGTGAGCCAGGCAAAGAGGAACTGTAAGAAAATATTTCTGGCAGCCAGGGCTTGCGATGAGCACATGCTGATGGCGGCGGCTGCGACAGCTTCGCTGGGCACCGCATACTTACGGCTCGGTCCTAGGCCTAATAGTTGGGCGCCGTCCTCCACCGCTAAGGGCCCACTGGGGGACCGATCAAAACGGGAGACGAGTAGCGCAGCTTGGCCAACGCCGTCGTACACCAAACGAGCATCGGCGATAGGGATGGATAGCCCACGTGCCTTGGTGAGCAAAAGATGTTCGGTCTCGACCTGGCGGTGATGGCTGCCGTCGTTGAACTTGAGGATGTAGGCGCGGGAAGGGTCCTTGTCGTGGCGGTAGGAAGCGGTGACCTTGTCCTGCAGACCGGGCAGAACTGAGAGATCAACGGGGCCAGGGACCGCGGCAAAGTCGGCAAAGTTGATGTCGTCCATGGTCTTGGTGACGGTCAGCAGAGAGGGGATGGTCTCGGGCTGTTGCCCTGCGGCGACAATCTGGACATCGCCCAGCGGGTTCTCACCGGCGGCCACGAGCAGAGAGAATTCGTCGTCCATGGTGGTTCTTACGGCCCACCGCAGCTTGGCTAGACGCTCGCCTTCGGGCAGCAGTCCTGCGAAGAACGCCGGCACGCTGCCATGGCTGAACGTGACGGCGACATCCAGCGCCGGCAGGGTGGAGGCGATGCTGGGTCCGCCGGCTTCCAGATATTCCGGCAGGTAAGCGAAGACCACGCCCAGACCAGCTTGCCGGGTCAGCGTGGCCGCGGCTATCCCGCGTTTGTAAATAACAGCCCGAGTGACTGCTTTGGCGTAGTCGAGGTTCTTCATCGGGTCACCGCGAGCGTCAGGCTCATCCCGAGGGCGCCGGCCACGGCGGTCAGGATATCCAGCCGGACGGTTTCGCGCCCATTTTCCAGATCGCTCAGTACGCGAGTGGAGATATCGGCGAGATCGGCGGTCTCGTTCTGTGTCAGGTTCAAGGACCGGCGCCTAGCCCGCAAGGCTGCACCTAATTCGACAACGTTCATGGTGATTCCGACTTTCCCGCACTTGTCACTGAGTTCCAACGGATCCGAGCCCGCAGACCAGAGGGCGGCCTGTGGCTCCATCCTAAGCCCATAGGGCCGTTTTTGTGCATGATCTTGCAGAATAATTAGGGGGAGGGTGCCGTGTTTTGGAAACGGGCGCGGTCGGGGAGTTGCTCGCCATTGACTAGGGTTGAGCGGTGAGCAATTTTCTACTGAAACGTCCGTGGACAGGTCGCATCGGCGCACTTTTGGGCATCATGGTCATGGCGTTAAGCCTGCGCACCGCTGTTTCTGTGGTGCCGCCATTGCTCGGAGAGCTCAGCGGAGAGCTGGGATTCGACGCCGGATCAACAGGTCTGCTGGCCATGTTGCCGCCGCTGATGTTTGCGTTCTTCGGGCTGCTGACCCCTGTTTTGATCCGCCGGTACGGGCTCGAAAAGGCCTTGGTAGCCGCCGTCGTTCTTGCTGTGCTGGGGCAAGTGGCGCGCTCCGCCACTGATCAGGTCTCGCCGTTTCTGGGGTTCACGGCCGTGGTCATGGCTGGCTATGGCATTGGCAACGTGGTGCTGCCGCCGCTGGTGAAGAAGTACTTCCCTGACCGGGTGGGCGTAGTTACGGCCGGGTATGTGACACTGCTGTCCGTGGGTACCGCGATCAGTCCGCAGCTGGCTGTCCCGGTGGCAGGCCTGACCAATTGGCGGGTGTCGATTGGCATGTGGGCCTCGGTGAGCTTGTTGGTGCTGCTGCCCTGGATCATCCAGTTTGTCCGGGATCGCAAGGAGCGTAGTGCTGGCCCCGGCGGTTCTGACCCTGAGGGCTCTGGTCCTGGCGGGCAGGCAGCCCACCTCAGGGCCGATGCCGTTGCGGGTTCCAGCGCTACGCCGAAGTTGCGGCCGTGGCGTTCTCCGGTGGCTTGGGGGTTGGCGATCTTCTTGGCCGGAAACTCGGCCCAAACTTATGTTTACTTCACGTGGCTGCCGCCCTACCTTTCCGGGCAGGGGCTCGATGCTGCCACGGCGGGTACGGCGCTGGCCTACTTTGCCATCCTGGGCCTGCCGGTGAGCTTGCTCGTCCCGCTCTGGGTGCCGCGCATGAAGAACCCTATAGTGGCCATCAGCCTCTTCGCGTTGTTCTGGGCCGCGGGACATCTGGGCCTGTACTTCTCGCCCGTGGACGGGACCTGGTTGTGGGTGACATTCTCCGGACTGGGTCAGGGCACCTTCGCTACGGCACTACTCATGGTGAATCTGCGCTCGCGGACAACTCACGGTTCCTCGGTTTTGTCCGGCTTTAGTCAGGGCGTGGGCTACGCGGGAGCTGGGATCGCACCCCTGTTCTTCGGCACCATCCACGAGGCCACTGGATCCTGGACCGCATCCTTCGCCATGCTCGGTGTCTGCATGGCGGTCATGATGACCGGTGCCGTCATGATCAACGCCAAACGATACATTGAAGATTCTGCCGCGGAACCCATTGATCAGGCTCCCACGGAACTCGCCGTCAACCTCAAGGAGTAAGCAGGAATGGACCTTCGATTCTTAGTGACTGAAAGCATCCCAGAGGCTGGTCTGCGCCTAATGAGCGACGCCGGTGAGCTCACCGTATTGCTGAGAACCCCGACCACGTCGGAACTGCGTGCCCTTTGTGCCAGCGGTGATTATGACGTGCTGGTGTCCCAATTGGCTGACACTATTGACGCGGAACTGCTGAGCGAGTCCAAGCTACGGGGCATCTCCAACTACGCCGTAGGGTTCAACAATATTGATGTGGCTGCTGCTACCGCCCGCGGCATTTTGGTCGGTAACACCCCCGGTGTCCTTACCGACGCCACTGCCGATATTGCCCTGCTGCTCCTGCTGGGCACGGCTCGCCGAGTTGTGGAAGCTGATGCACTGGTCCGTGCCGGCGAATTTGGCGGGTGGAAACCGGATTTGATGATTGGCAGTGACGTCTCGGGGCAGGTGCTGGGGCTGGCCGGATTTGGCCGGATCGCCCGGGCCACGGCCCGCCGAGCGTTGGGCTTTGGCATGGAGGTGGTGTTCTCACCGCGTCCGCCCGCGGAGCGCATTGTTACCGATGATGAGTTGGGCGACTTGGCCGGTAAAGTGCGCCAGTTGCCGTGGCAGGAAGTGGTGGCACAGGCTGATTTCCTGTCCCTGCACGTTCCTCTGACCCAGGACACCAAACATCTGGTGGATGCTTCTGTGCTGGCGGCCATGAAACCGGGCGCGGTCTTGATCAACACAGCCCGCGGCCCAGTGGTGGATGAGAAGGCTCTGGTGACAGCCTTGCGCGAGGGCACCATTGCTGGCGCGGGACTAGATGTTTACGAGAACGAACCGGCGCTTGCCCCCGGCCTGGCCGAACTTCCCAACACTGTGCTGCTGCCTCATATTGGCAGCGCAACGGGACCCGTCCGGGCCAAGATGGCAGTGATGGCGGCGGAGAATGCGATCGCTATGGCCAAGGGTGAACTCCCGCCGAACCCGGTCAACCCCGAGGCCCTCCCCTTCCGACGCTAGCGCAGCAATGGTGGGTTTCCTCCCGACGCTAGCGCAGCAATGGTGGGTTTCCTCCCGACGCTAGTGCAATTCCTCTGCGGGACTGCACTAGCGTTCACGAAAAAGCAGCCATTGCTGCGAGAGCGTCAAGAGCGTCAAGGGGGATTCGGTGATTTAGCCTAGAAACGCGATGAGCTGCCGGAGCCTGAGAAGCTGCCGCCGCTGGAACCGTAGCCGGAGCTACTGCCGGAACTGGAGTTGCTGCGGGCGGTTTTCACCTGACTCCGGCCGGTGGAGTAGCCGGTGCTGAAGGAAGGCACCGAGTAGAAAGCACTCCAGCCATAGACCGATCCGAGGATGGTAGGTGAACTGCTGCGGTAGGCGCTCTTGCGGCTGACATCCATGGCCAAACGCATTTGCGATTTTTCGGAACTGGTCTTCGCGAACTTTTCAATCATGGCGTCCGAGTGCTTTTGCAGCACGGCCGTCAGCTCTTTTCGAAGTTCCCGCAACTGGTCGAGAGCCTCTTCGGGTGAGAGCTTTCCTTCTTGAAAAGATGCTCCCAGATGCTGCAGCTCGCTTGTCTTCTGGGCGTGCAGGGATTCTAGAGCGAGGGTGGTGGGTAGACCCTTGGCTTCTCGCTGGCTGACTAGTGTTGGCAGTTGGTTGAGGTCATCAAGCAGTGGCTGCGACTGCCGATCCCATGCGCCCTCCCACCCAGAAAAGCGGTTCAGAAGGGTGTTGGTGTCGCCAATGACATCGTCCAGACTGTCTAATTCCTCGGCGAGATCAGCGTACTTTCCCACGATCTTCACGTTGGCGCTCTTGGATAATTCCTTTGGAGTGAAGGCGTGGACCTGTTGGTTGAGGACACTGGCTTCGTTGTAACGGGTACTGAAGTCACGGTACTTTTTCAGCACGAGAGCACCATAGGTGGAGGAATCCGGGATGGTTTTGGCGTTCAGTTCCGTGGTGTCCAGAGCCAGGCTGACGCTGGCAAATCCTACGTCGCCTCGCTGGAGATGCTCGGCCGCCTTGGAGCGGTTCTTGCTGCGGACGACTGCTCGGGCACCAAACCCCAAAAGAGCTACGCCGCCTACGACGCTAGTTGTGATGATGAAAGCTGCCGACTGATACCACGGCTGGTTGATCAGCTTGGCGGCCTTCTTCACGCCAGCGATGGTGCCATCGGTCCACTGGGCTTCCCGAAACAAATCCTTCACGGATTCCTGGATGGCTTCACGCTTTGCCAGCGACACCTTCCGGTCCTCACCCATGTACGTGCCTACTTGGCGTCCCTGCGGATCGAAGGCAAAGATGAACAGCCCATCGGCCCATTTTTGACCATCGGCGCTGATCCATTCAGGGTTGTTGGCCCGGGCATAGCGCAGGACTTCCTCGTTGAAGTTGTCGCTATAATCACCGTTGCGCGTGTAGATCGCCACGGTGGTGGGGGAATGGAAATCGATCTCCTCAAGCGCTGGCAGCAACTGCGGCTGATACAACACCTCCGCGGTATCCTTCACCACGATGTCCGTGGGAGTATCCGCCAGTGCGGCCGGCGCAACGCCGAGCACGGTTAGAAGTGTCAATGCCAGAATCCCCAATAGCTTTTGCATAGGTCCAGACCACCACTGAAACTATGCAGATGGCAAGTTAGACGACGGCGTAGGGCTAGGCACGGGATGGTCCACGAGCCTTTCCAGCACATACTCCCAATTCAGGAGTTCCTGTTCAAGACGCAGGAGGCGCCGGTACTTTCCCTGTTGCAAATTTACATAGACTGCGTGCTCATCCGGGGTCAGATGGTTCAGTACCGCATGGCTGGGGGTTTCTTCGCGGCCCCAAAAATCGCTGTGTGCCAGCAGCGTCTCCTCATCCATCAGGATGCTTTGCACATGGGGGTGGTGGGAGCGCAGCTGATCGAGGATGCGGAAACCGTGGGTGTCAATGTCACCCCAATACAACACCTCAACGTCCTTCAGCCAGACAGTGTCCCGGATGCCTTCAAAGCCGTAACCGCCACCAAAAACAGCGAGGGTCCGTGGTGCCGGGGGCAGTGCCAGGAAATTGACTAGATTTTCCGTGGTGATGATCCGGTCAACTTTCAAAGGCTGGGCGGCGAAGGCGCTGGCGGTCATTTCAACGTCGTCCATGCCCGCGGCGGGTGTCAAGGCGGGATCCAGATAGCGCACCCGAACCCTGTCCGGGGCGGCCAAAAAGCCGTGTCGGCGCGCGTAGTTCCTGCCGGTCAGGTCACGCTCGGGTGCCAGCGCAGCCAGCATCTCGTCAATGAGCCGGCGATGGTTTTCCACAAACTTCGTGTGGACGTCCGGTAGCGACAGTTGCCGCAGGTAGATACCGGGAGTCGGGTTTGCCGCGAGCCAGACGGCCACCCGCGCCGCGGTCAGCGTGTTCTCACCGTTGCGGAGCACCTCCAACGGCCGATCCTGGGTCCATTGCGCGAGTCTCGCATCGATGCCAGTCACGCGTGCCGCCAGTTCAGCGAAACGGGTGGCCTCGCGACTCATCCCCAAAAACTCGATCTCATCGGCTGCTGTGGCAAACATAACGCCCGCAGGCAGCAGGTTCGCCCCGATGGTGTTGGCGCCGACGGAAATTCGCTCCACGGAACAGCCCGCCGGAGCTGGATCCCACAGTGCCGCCCAGGCTGCTGCCTGCGCATAGTACGTGCGCAGCTGGGTGGCATTGGGACGCTTGAGAGCCCGGCGGCGGGGATAGACGCCAGTGGGCGTGCTCGCCTCGCGCAGCAGGTCACCGCGTTCCCACGCACGCAGTACTGCGTCCCAGATGTTCTTGGGGGTGCTCCAGTGAGGTGTCTCAACGTCCCCCGCAACTTTAACGACCACGCTTGTCCCGTTCTTCGCGGTATTCATGGATGCTCATGTTGCGTAGTTGTGAATCGGCACCGGTTTCATTCGCCACGAAACCCACATTGGCGACGAACGGCTCTATGACGTGGATTTTTTGCAGGGGTGTGACAATCAGAAGCTGCAGTTTCAGGCGCTTGAACAGTTCCAAGCCGTACTTGGCGGACTCGTCCGATCCACGTCCGAAGGCCTCGTCAATGACCACAAAGCGGAAGCTGCGCTGGTTGCCGGGACCGGCAGCGATCCCGAACTGGAACGCGAGGGCGGCAGCCAAAATGGTGTACGCCAGCTTCTCCTTTTGCCCACCGGACTTGCCGCCTGAATCAGTGAAATGCTCATGCTCCTCGCCGGTCTCGGTCCACTTTTCAGAAGCAGAAAACGTGAACCAATTGCGCACGTCGGTGACCTTGGCGGTCCATCGCTCATCGAGACTGGTGCGCCCCTCGCGGCCTCGGAAGCGTTCCACCAGTGCCTCAACCTGCAGGAACTTCTGCTCGGAATACTGTTCCTGCGCGCCGATGCTTCCCTCAGAGCAGGCCCGCAGATCGGTGCCGAATTCACGGACTTCCGGGTCCCCGGTGGCTTGCGGCTCGAGTTGAATATGCCGTCCCGGGTTGTACTCAATGCGGGCCAGCGATTCGTTGATTTCACCTATCCGGGAGACGATGTCCTGCTTGCGGGCATCCAGAAACGCATTGAAGGCCACGATCTCATGGATGGTGTTTTGTGTCAGGGATTCCTTGAACCGTTCTGCGAAACGGGGCAAGTCATTCTCCGCCAACTGCGTCAGAATCTTGTTGAACTCCCCGGCAGCCTCCAATGAGGCATCCAGATCAGTGGTCTCGGCCGGGTACTTGTTGCGGAAATCAGCCATGAACCGGATGGTGGTTTCCGAGGCCCGCAGCACCTGCCCATTAAGGGCATCGATTTTGGCCGTAAGCCGGACCCGGACCTTGCTTTCAACCTTGGCTGTGTTTTTGTACGTCAGGGAGTCTGATTCCAACGCCGCCGTGGCGAGCGTGCCCAGCTGAGCCAGCAAGCCGGCGTCGGACGTCAATGGCGCCTCGGTGAGAAACTCGCGGCAATCTGCGATCTGCTCGGTGATGGCCTGGATGCTGTTCTTGGCGGCACCCCTGCGCTCGGCCAAATCAGCCTGCTTCTTGGCGGCGGTTTCCAGCCGCTGCCGTGAAGCGGCCTCCCGCTCGGTGAGTTCGCGCAGGATGTCGCTGGAGGACTCCAACACCACCTTTTCGGCAGACAGATTTTCCATGGTTCGCACGGTGCTGCGCCAGTCCAGGCTGCTGAAACTGCCGACGGCGTTGACCATGCCGATGTGTTGTTGCTGGCGCCCTAGCTTGCCGATCTGAGTATCGATTCGCCCCAAGCCATCGGCTGCGGCGCGCTCCTGCCCTTCTGCCTGTTCCAGGGCGGAACGCAGCCGGGCGATCTTGTCATGGTTGTCCCAGCCGAGCACATAGCTGGAGCGGTCGGTGAGTGCTTTGCGGTCATCCTTCTCATGGCGGCCACCACCGCTCTTGAGCTGACCGTTGATGGTCAGCGCCTTCGGGTGGCGCCGGAATTCGGCCATGGTGTCGGCGCATTGGTGGTCAAAGCGGCGGCCCAGCTCCTCGAGCAGAAATTCCCGCAGCGGGGTGCCCGGTTTGATGGTCATCTTGGCGGCCAGTGTCCCGGCCACTAAGGGGCGGGGAGATGAGGTGTCCGGGACCTTCAAGTAGACCAAGCGGGCGCGCAAATTGTTGGAATCCACCCAGTCGCTGACCACGGAGTACTGCTCTCCGGTCACCAGCAAGGAGAGCGCAAAGCCGTGGAGAGTGCGCTCCGCGGCGCCTTCCCAGGCGGATTCGGAATCGCGGACCTTCAGCAGCTCGCCGGCAAACGGTAGCTCGGATGCTGAAAGGCCAGTGCCTTGGCAGAGCCGTTCTCGCAGGGCAATCAGCCATCCGGGCAGCAGATTGGCGCGGTTCAACAGGCTCTTGAGTTCGTCCTTGTGCCCGGTAGCCTGTTCGGCGGCCTCGGAGCGTTGCCGGTCAAGGGCAGTGCGCTTCTCCTGCAGCTCTGTATTGGCCTCGATCAGGTGCTTTTCCACCCCAGGCAATGCGGCGGCGTTGGCATCGAAAACCACCTGATCTTCGGGATCAAACAGTCCCAATACCTCGGCGGCTTGGGCGTAGGAGCTATAGCGGCCGCGCTGGGCATCGGATTCGATGGACAGCCGGGCCAACTCGCCCTCGATGGCGGCGATCCGGCCGCCGCCGCTGTTGCGAATATCGTCGCGCAGATCGGCCAGCTCCAGATTGAGCCGCCCCACTTCAGCCGTCAACGCTTTTTGGCGTTCCGCTAGTTTCGCGGCGGCCTGCTCTAATTCCAGCAGGTGCGCTTCACTCAGTTCCAGTTTCCGGCTGGTGAACCACGGGGAAAGCTGTTCGCGCTGCCCGTGCGCACTGTTGTAGTCAACGGTCAGTTTGGCGTGCCGGGCGGCGTTGTCGCGGACCGGTTCCAGCATGCGGATCTGGTCCCTAGCGCGGAGCACGGCATTGTGGGCCTTCTTCAGGTCATCAAAGTGGTGCAGCAGGTTCTTGATGCGGGTTTCAACATCGTCCTCCTCCAGCATGTTGGTGCGCACAAAGTGGGTGATGTTCTCCACCTGCTTCATGGAGACCGTGCGGTGGAACAGATCCATGGCCTGCGCGGAGCCAATGCCGAAGTGTCGCTTGAACGCAGCACCGTACTTCTCAAAGACGTCAAAAATTGCCACGCCTTCGGCCCGCAGCCGCCGTTTCAGCTTGGCCATATCGGCGCCAAAGTCGGAGAACGCGTCCTTGATGGACTGGTCCCCTTCGGCGATGGAGTAAAAACGGGTGGGCTGCCCTGCCTCCTGCGTGGCCCAGAGCGTGATGGCCAGCGTGATGGTCTTGTCCAATGCGGCGTTGTGGAAGACGCCCAGCACCACCGAATAACTGCCGGGCCCGCGCAACGCCACTGGGCGCGAGGCATCACCAATACCGCTGCGGGCGCTCTTGTGGAAGCCGCGCACGTACGACATCAGCGAGCGTTCCTTCTTTTGCGCGCCCGCCGCCTTGTTGTATTCAATGCGGTTGGCGGGCAGCAGCAGCGTGGTGATGGCATCCACCACCGTGGACTTCCCCGAGCCAATGTCACCGGTGAGGAGGCTGTTCTCCCCGTCCATCTGGAAGGTGCGCACCTTGGCATTGAACGTGCCCCAGTTCAGCAGTTCCAGACGGTGCAGACGGAATCCTGGGCGAGTTCCGGCGTCGTCAATGCTCAGGTCATCGAGGCTGAAAAGGCCGGTTTGGGCTTGGGCGCTCATGCGGTGGCCGCCTTTGCTGTTGTGGCTGCAGACTTTCCTGTGGAACGTCCGACGGCGGATACCCCGCCTTCCAGCGTGGCCCGGTAATCGGCCAGCCGGGCATCGAATTCTTCCAGCCACTGGGCGTCCACATAGGCCTTCAGAATGCGGGCCACCTCGTAGCTGTTGTCTTGTCCGCGCAGCTTGCGCAAAAAGCCCAGTTCGGTGACCTTCTTGATATTGCTGGCCAGCTGGTCCTGGATGCGGGCCTCGTTGCTGGTCGCGGGGAGGAAAACGGAGACCATATCGGCAATTTGTTCCGTGGTCATGATCAGGCGGGTTTCACTGTTCTGCTGATCGAACTCGGCGAGCCGGGCGCGCAACAACGCCAGCAGCAAGGAGACATGGAAGGTGAGCTGGCGGCGCGGGATCAGACGCGGCAGATCGGCGTCGGCCGTGGGACTGGAACGCAGAAAGGCATAGCCCTCACTGTCATCGAGCACCAGCTCTAGGCCCAACACGGCAACATAATCCCGGGTTTGGGCGGAGAGTTCCATGAGCCGCTGCCACAGCCGCTCATCACTTTCGCGGTACAGCACACCCTTGAACAACTTGGTCACCACCAGAGGCAGGCCATCCGGAGTGCGGGCCGGAGCGTCGAGGCCGTCCAACGTGTCCGGCTCCTCAGTGGTGTCGAGAGGGAAAGTGCTCATGTGGGCCTCACAAAGATGATTTTCTCGATGGTGGCTTCGCGGAGGCCGCCATCGGGGAGTGTCCAGGACAGGGTTTGGGTGGATTCCGGGTCAATGACGGCTTCGGGTGACTCCGTGGCGAGCTGGAAGTATGTGACGATTTCTGCCAAGCCCTGGCTGAGCGGGAAGGCATCGGTGATATCCGCTAGGGTGGCCCGTTCGGCGCCGGCAAGGACTCCGGCAATATTGGCTTCAAGGCGCTGCGGGTCAACATGGAACTGGTCAAAAAGTGCTTGGGCATCAACATCCAGGTCCTCTGAAATGTTGACGATGTCGTTGATGGCGACCTGCCGGCTGGGCTCATACAGGGGCCGCTCAAAAGGTAAGGCAACGGGCACTTCGTGTCCTGACAACTCGGAAAAGTTGCCGGTTGGCGGGGTGTCCCTGACGGCAACAGCACCGGATTCCACATTGCGGATCAACGCCATGATCCGTTTGTTTTCCAGGAACACCTTGTCATCGAGCAACCGCCGGATCTGGGCGGAGAGCTGGCGGACGGTTGACTGAGTTTGTTCCACTGCCGGTAGCCAGTCGCGTTGCATGCCGGTGATGGATGTCAGTCCTTCTTCGGTGGCGAGGGCCTTGATGTTGGTGGCCCGTTCCAGCAGCTCGTGGAGTTCGTTGCGTAGTTGCGGGGACATGAGGTAGTCCCAGAAACCTTGGAAGGTGCGGCCTTGGAGCGAGCCGCTGATGTCCTGTTGGGAGGAAAAGATGGACTCCAGCAGATCGCCCTGCCCCCCTTCCCACTGGGATATTTGTTCCCGGAGGTTGCGGTCGAGTTTGCGGAAGTTGCTCTCAACTTCGCGGAAATCGGAGAGCAGGTCTTTGGCCTGGGAGGTGAGCTGGTGGAAATGATCCACGGCTTCGGGATCGGTCATGACCGGAATGGTGCCGGAGCGGATCTGTTCCATTTGGGTGTCAATGTCATCGCGTTGGCGCTGGAGCTCAGCCAGCCGGGCCTCCGGGTCCGTTTCGGATCCGTGGACCAGAGCCTTGAGTAAGTTGAAGATGCTGGAGAGTCTGGACTGGGTTGGCACAAAATCACGGCCCTGCAGCGACTCGACCCAACGGATCACGTCCTCAGTGGACGCCGTGAGATCGTAGACAGGCTCGTCGCGGCCATCGGCATAGAACTTGCGCAGCCAGGCCTTGGCCGGTTCAGCCCAGTCGTCAAGGTACTCACCGGCCGAGCGCGGAAACTTATCCTCACCGAGGGAATCACGCAGGCTGAACAGGACATCATCCAGGACGTCAATCAGGTCTTGGCGGCCCAGATTTCGCTGGTTGGGTTCGGTGAAGGCGGTCATGAAAAACGTCAGGGCCAGCGGCGCATGCTGGGCACGCAACAAAGACCAACCGGCGTGGTTCTCACGCAGCGAGTTGATTGAAAAATAGTCCATGTCCGTGGCTCCCAACGGGGCAATTGCTTCACTAGTAATCGTAGACGCCGTGGCCGACAAACAAGCATCGATGACCGGTTCACAACCGGGGTGTGTACGGCTGGCTCCGTCCGTTTAATCGATGGCTGTGCTCAGCCCTCGCCCAACTCCTTTTCCAACAGTTCTATGCTCGGCAGGCTGGAAGTGAATTCCTCGGGCAGCGACCCCATGATCTCAGTTTTCCACTCGGCCACGCCAATGGGTGAGCTGTACCCCCGCAGTGCGTATTCAGCCACCACATTGTTCTTCGTTTTGCACAGCAGCAACCCAACGGTTGGTTTGTCATCAGGGTGGGCCAGCAAGTCGTCCACCGCGGACATGTAGAACCCCAATTGTCCAAGGTAACCGGGGTCGAACTTGCCGGCTTTGAGCTCAATGACCACAAAGCTGCGCAGCCGGAAATTGTAAAAGAGCAGGTCAGCAAAAAATTCGTCTCCGCCAATGACCAGACGGAACTGTCGGCCAACAAAGGCGAAACCTTGTCCCAGTTCCAGCAGAAATTTCTCCACGTGGTCAACCAGTTGAGTTTCAAGCTCGCGTTCGTTGTGCCGATCCGTCATGGACACAAAGTCGAAGACATAGGGATCCTTCATGGCTTGTTGCAGAAGATCTGAATCCGCAGCAGGCAGAACTGTGTTGAAATTGCTGATGGCTTGTCCCGACCGCTCATGCAAGCGGGTCTCGATGTGGTGTACCAGGACATTGCGTGACCAGCCATGTTCGACGGCGGCAGCTGCATGCCAGATGCGTGTGGGGGAATCGCTGAGCTTCTCCAGAAGTGCGATCTGGTGGTACCAAGGCAATGTTGCAAGCGGCGCTTGCAACATTGAGTCCTTGGGCCATGCTGCAGCGAAAGATTTCATGTAGCGGAGATTCCGTGGGGAGAATCCGCGGGTATCTGGAAATTGTTCCCTGAGATCTGCCGCAAGGCGTCCCACCACTTTTGAGCCCCATCCGTCCGAGGCCTCACGTTCCAGCAAATCATTGCCGATCGCCCAATACGTGGCAACAAGTTCTTGGTTGACGGCTGTGACAGCCCGGATCCGGCCGGCGGAAACCTTGCCGGAAACGGACGCCAGCATGTCCGGATACCAATCGGGCATCAAAGTTCGTGCTGGCGTCGACGGGAAACTGGCGTCATTTTCGTTGGAATCGTTCTTCGGTGACATGAGCAAACCTCTTTCGAATTCTGCAGCCTTCCTATGTTTGCAAGCTACCTGCAGGGTCCGACATTGTTGCTCCAGCAGCTGCACTTTAGAGGTGTTAGAGGCGTCGTGTTGGGGCCAAAATTCCCAACTCCCAATGAACTCCCAACTTTCTTGGGAGTTGGGAGTTCGCCGGCATGCTTAGGCGTTGCTCCGTTCTTCCGCATACAGCGGTGCCATGGCTTTCATCTGTTCCATGACCAACTTGATCGCGGCCGGCTGCTTGTCCGGCGGGTACCCATTCATGACCAGCAACCGCTTAATATAGGAACGCAGTTTGGCCCGAACGTCTTCACGCACCGTCCAATCCGTGCGAACATCCCGGCGCATGATCTTCACCAGCTGACGCGCAATCTCCGCCAGTACACCCTTGCCCTGAATTTCCACCGACGATTCGTTCTCGGCCACCGCATCGAAGAACGCCAGCTCATCCGTGCCCAGCGGCGGTCAAAGGTTTTGCCACGATCAGCCTCGGCAGCAACTTCGCGCGCCAGTTCCACCAGCTCAGCAATGATCTCCGCCGAGGACAGCTGCTGATTCCTCGCCTTCTGCGCCTTGGCAATTAATTCCGGCGTCGTCCGCGGAGGAAGTAGAAGAAGCAGCAGAGGAAGGTACGACGGCGTTCCCCACCGTCAGCGGGTCCCTCAGGTAATCCACTGCTCCCCACATGGCGTTGAGGAACGCTTTTGGCCCACGCGTGCTCAGTGTGGCCCGCCAATCGTGCCCCGGCGAGGATTTGGCGCAACTGTGCTACAAATTCATGGACCATGCCCCGATGGCTTCGTCAATGTTCTTGCCAGCAGGCTTCTTGGCGCGGTCGGTTTGGTTCACGCGGGCCAGGGTCTGCATGAGCAGGGCGCCCTTGAATGGCCGGTCCAATTTTCAATTGTCGTGTGAACGTGAATAGTTCTTCGGGCCACGGGGCCGATTCAGGCTGTGAAGTCTGGACCCCATCTGGACACTCCCAGCTGCAACGGCTACCGTGACAATCGCGGGCTGGCTCTGTTGCTCAAGCGCAGCGAAGCATCCCGGTGGACAGTGAGGTAGACACATGTCAGACGTCAAAGCGGTTCTCGCAGCGTTGGATGAAGAACTCGTTTGGCAGCGTGAGTTTTATAGGCACCTGCATCAACATCCGGAACTGAGCTCTCAGGAGTTTGCCACCGCCCAGTCCATCGAAGAAAAGCTCACTAGCTTCGGTTTCGCGGTCCAGCGGATCGGCGGCACCGGAGTTGTCGGGGTCCTGGAAAACGGCACCGGCGCATGCGTGTTGGCCCGTGCCGACATTGACGCGCTGCCCGTTACCGAGGCCACCGGTCTGGACTATGCCTCCACGGCCATCGGCAAGGACACCGACGGTTCAACGGTGGGCGTCATGCACGCCTGCGGTCACGACGTCCACGTCACCGCGCTACTCGGCGCGGCCAAGCTGATGGCGGACGGGCGCGACTCCTGGTCCGGGACCTACATTGCCTTGTTTCAGCCGGCCGAGGAGACCGCCGCCGGTGCCCGTGCCATGCTCGACGACGGATTGCTCACCAAGGTGCCCCGGCCCGACGTCGCGCTTTCACAGCATGTGATGGCTACCGAGGCAGGCACCATTGGCACCACGGCCGGGCCCATCCTCTCTGCCGGTGACTCCGTGAAAATCACCGTCCACGGGCGCGGCGCCCATGGGTCCATGCCGCACAATTCCGTGGACCCGGTGGTGCTGGCCGCCTCTATTGTGATGAAGCTGCAGACCATCGTCTCGCGCGAGACCATGCCCGGCCAGTTTGCTGTGGTCACAGTGGGCGCCTCCAACGCCGGCACCAAATCAAACATCATCGCCGACCGCGCCGTCTTGCTGCTGAACATCCGCACCTATGACACCGAGTCGCGTGGGCGCGTCATTGCCTCGATCGAGCGGATTGTGCGCGGCGAATGCGCCGCCTCCGGATCACCTAAGGAACCCGAGTTTGAGTATTACGATCAGTACCCGCTGACCACCAACGATGCGCAGGTGAATGCGAAGGTCACGGCAGCTTTCACCGAGCACTTTGAACCCGGAATGGTTTACCAAACTGCCCCGGCGACGGCGTCGGAGGATTTCAGCAGGCTGCCGGACGCCTTCGGCATTCCCTATACCTACTGGACGGTTGGATCGGTACCGCCGGAGATCTACCGCGCGGCCGTGGAAAAGGGGACGGTGGCCCAAGATATTCCGGGGAACCACTCACCATTCTTCGCTCCCGCAGTGGATCCCACGCTCGGTGTGGCCACTCAGACGCAGGTTGTTGCTGCATTCGCGTACCTCGCCAAGGAGAGCTGACTTCCAGCACTGCGATAAATTTGGCACGGCTGAGTTAAGTCAGTCCTTGAAGATCAACAGCGGGCAAGCCGCATGTGGCAGGTGACGGAGGCTCGAAGGTAGCGGCCGGACCCGCGGGCTGGCTCATAGGTCCTAAGTAGCTGGCTGCTCCTAGGCCGCTGGACATGGTTGCTTGGCCTAGTTTTGGGCGCTCGCAGGGTGCCATGGAGTATGCAAGGGTTTGGGGGATTCTGCTCCGGCCATAGTTCATAGTTCATGGTTCGCATCCTATTAACCTGCCGTTCAGCGGATCCCAGCCAACTCGTCGCCCAGCCCTGCCACAGTGGCTGCATCGCATCCACGTTAGGGAGATTTGCCATGAATGACTTGAAGAAGCTTTTGCCCATGCTCGGCCATACGCGGGGCAAGCGCAGTGCCGTCACCTGCCAGCTCAAGTGCGACAATGCTTGTTCCAAGGCCGTGTGCAACACCTCCACCAACAATTACTTCCGCGACATTGTCTCCACGGAGTTCTCACGCCGTTCGGCGATGGGCATCGGCTTGGCCGGCGTGCTCAGCACGGCCGTGATGGCCCAGGGCAATGGCCACGTCAATAGCGGAAACGGCCACGGCAACAACGGCCACGGCAACGGAAACGCCAAGAACGGCAAGCTCGCGTTCGCCCCGATCAAGCCGGTGGACGCCGCCGTCGACGCGTTCAACGTTCCCGAGGGCTACACCTGGGCACCGATCATCCGCTGGGGCGATCCGCTGTTCAATGAATCGACAGATTTTGACTTCGCCAACCAAACCGCAGAGTCACAGGCTGGCCAGTTCGGTTACAACAATGACTATCTGGAAATTCTCCGCCAGCCCAATGGCAAAAAGGGCTTGCTCGTCACCAACCATGAGTACGCGAATCCGCAGATCATGTTCCCGGCCGCACCAGCCAACGCAGCTGAGGAAGCGCAGCGTCGCAACATCTTCCGCAACGCCGTGGGCATGAGCGTGGTCGAGTTGGAGCGCGATATGAAGGGGGAGCCGTGGGAGTACATTCGCGGTGGCAAGCTGAACCGACGCATCACCCTCGATACCAAGTTTGAGCTGACGGGCCCGGTAGCAGGCTCTGATCTCGTGAAGACGGCGGCAGATCCCGAAGGCCGCTTTGTTCTAGGAACCTTGGGTAACTGCGCCGGCGGAACCACCCCTTGGGGCACCATTCTCTCTGGTGAGGAAAACTTCAACGGTTTCTTCCGCACCGAAGGCACCAGCGATGGTGACCGCCGCTACGGCCTGAGCGACAGGTCCACCGGCATGGGTTGGGAGCTGGAGGATCCCCGCTTTGACGCTCGCGGCGATGACTACCGCAACGAGCCCAACCGCTTCGGCTACATTGTGGAAATTGATCCGGAAAACCCCAACTCGGTCCCCAAGAAGCACACCAGCATGGGCCGTTTCAAGCATGAAGGCGCCAACATCATCATCGCCGATAACGGCAAGGTAGTTGCCTACTCTGGCGATGACGAGCGCTTCGATTACCTGTACAAGTTCGTCTCCAAGAACAAGTATAAGAAGAACAACAAGGCTCACAACATGACCTTGTTGAGCGAGGGCGATCTCTACGCAGCTCGGTTCACCGGTGATTCGGCTGCCGAGATTGACGGTTCCGGCACGGTCCCGGCCGATGGTGCATTTGATGGTTCCGGCACGTGGTTGCCACTGGTGGTCAACGGCAAGAGTGCTATTGATGGCATGAGCGTTCAGGAAGTTTTGGTCTACACCCGCCTGGCCGCGGACAAGGCTGGCGCTACCAAGATGGACCGCTGCGAGGATGTTGAGCCGAACCTGAAAACGGGCAAGGTCTACGTGGCCTGCACCAACAACACCAACCGCGGAGTCGGTGCCAACGCAGTTGCTGATGAGGCAAACCCGCGCACCAAGAACCGCGATGGTCACATTGTGGAAATCACCGAGCGTCGCAATGGCTCCACGGCAACCACGTTCAAATGGAACCTGCTGATGCTCTGTGGTGACCCTGCCACGAACTCAACCACCTACTTCAGCGGCTTCCCGGTTGATCAGGTTAGCCCCATTTCCTGCCCGGATAACTTGGCGTTCGATACCCAAGGCAACTTGTGGATCTCCACCGATGGCGCCCCGGGGGTCATTGGCTACAACGATGGTCTCTTCAAGGTGGGTCTTGAGGGTACTAACCGCGGCAACGTGCAGCAGTTCGCCTCCATGCCGCGCGATGCCGAGACCTGCGGACCCATCATTCACGACGATGAATCCATGGTCTACGTTGCCGTGCAGCACCCGGGCGAGGATGGCACATACGGGGCGCACACCTCGCACTTCCCGGACTACGTTGCTGCGGGTGCCACCCCGAGGCGCGGCGAGGTGCGTGCGCCCCGCCCCTCGGTGATCCAGGTGTTCCCGAAGGATTCGGGCAAGGGTAAGGGCAAGCGCTAACAGCATCACCTTTTGAAGTACGACGGCGGGACCTAGCTTTTGTGGCCAGGTCCCGTTCTGCGTGACTCACGTTGGGCAGAGCCCTTTGATTTTCCGCTTAGGTAGAACTTCGAAGCTCGCCGCCCGCTTCACCATCCCCTGGGTTGGGCGATGGGTTTGACCAAGACGTGGTTTCTCGCAACCACCGTGTCTCCAATCGCATGAGTCACACCACCCTTGAGGATTCTCTGTGTTGCCTTTTCGTCGTGACAGGGGTGCATTAGTGCTTGATAGTCCGGCTTTGGTGCAGTTTTTGAAAGTGGATGGCTAGTCAGAGTGTCGAAGGAAAAGAATGCCTCCGTGGTTACTTTCGGCCGGTCTGAGGGGCGTCGGAGCGTGGCGAGGAGACGCGGGGCCTGTCTTTCCAAGCGCCGGTTGACCACAGAGTCACCGCGATGAGTGCTGGCTGGAAGAAAAGTCGCACCAGGCGCTTGGCGTCGGTATCAAGCCCAAAGCCGTCGCGCGCATTCAGCCACTGGGCGATGTTCCCGGGGAAGACGGCGATAAAGAACAGTGCCACCACCCACCCCACAGGGACACGCCGCCTCGCGAGCAATATCAGCGCGGCACCAAGGGTGATCTCGACAATGCCGGAGGCTACGACAACCAGGTCGGCATCAAGTGGTACGAACTTTGGGACCTGCGCCTGGAATTCCTCGCGGGCGACCGTCAGATGGCTGACGCCGGCGAAGGCAAGCATTGCCCCCAGTGCTAGACGACCGATCGTGCGTCCCGCGGATGTGCGTCCCGACGGCGCCACGAGTCGTGCTAAGAATGACTTGCCGTGATCAGTCATTGGGCACCAACAAGGTGACGTTGAAGGTTGCATCCGAGGTAGAGACCTTGCCTTCCCTCCCATGACCGGTCGGAAGCGCGTCGGCAGTGTATAGAGCGTTCATGATTAATACCTTTCGGATGCTTGCTTTTCTTGGAAGGTGGCGCCGCCGGGTCTCGTATCCTCCCGGGGAACCTGCGTGATTGGGTAGACGCTGTTCACTGATGAGGCCTGCACCACAAAAACAATGTGGTGCAGGCCTCATCGGTGAACTACATAAATATCACACAGGCTGATGCCTTCAGGTTGTTGCTTCCTGCCGTGCCGAATCAATTTCTTCGGCTCGTTCGGCATTGGCCTCCGCCGTCAATCGGGCTCCCTCTTCTGCATCGAGGGTCAGATTTTCCCCCGTCTTTGGATCGAAAAGGTGCAACCGGCGCGTATCCAGCCATAGCTCTGCCGGACGCCCGCCACGGATCTTACTGGCGGCATCCAATGTCACCACCACTTGAGGACGCAGTTCATCGGCGTCCATGTCACGGGCCAAGCTGTTGAGCATTTCCCGGACTTCAGGTGCCGGATCGAAGTTAATGTATCCATACTGCTCATTCCCCAACCACTCGGTGTGGGTCAGTTCAGCAGTGAATGTGGAGCCGTGGTGAAGCTTGTGCTCCTCTACCAATGAAGCGTCCTCGAAGAACTCCGGACGTAACCCCACCAGCAACACTGGACGGTCTCTGCCCTTGTCCGCTTTCTCAGGAGAAATTTCAATATCCCCGATGGCCGTGGTCAAAATGTTTCCCTCCAGGCTTGCCGGGAGGAAATTCATTGAGGGAGAGCCGATGAAACCAGCCACGAACAAGTTAACAGGCTGTTCGTAGAGCTCACGCGGTGAGGCTATCTGCTGTAGCTCGCCCTTCTTAAGTACGGCCACTCTGTCACCAAGAGTCATGGCCTCGGTCTGATCATGCGTGACATAGACCGATGTAGTGGCCAGCCGGCGCTGCATCTGAGAAATTTCTGAGCGCATCTGCCCACGCAATTTGGCGTCCAGGTTTGAGAGCGGTTCATCAAAAAGGAAGGCGTCCGCCTGGCGCACAATGGCCCTGCCCATAGCGACCCGTTGGCGTTGTCCACCGGATAGGTTGGCGGGTTTGCGTTGCAGATGATCGGTAAGTTCCAACATGGATGCAGCGTCTGTGACAAGTCGGTGGACATCCTCCTCCTTGTGTTTTCCCTTGGCCAAGCGCAAGGGGAACGCAATATTTTCATACACGGTGAGGTGCGGGTACAACGCATAGTTCTGGAAGACCATGGCAAGATTCCTCTCACGCGGAGCCTTGTCATTGGCGCGTTGTCCGCCAATCAACAATTCTCCGGAGGTAATGTCTTCCAAGCCCACGATCATGCGCAAAATGGTGGACTTGCCACAGCCGGAGGGGCCTACCAAGATGACAAATTCGCCGTCGGCAATGTCTATGCTGACATCGTTCACTGCCGGAAAACCGTCCCCGTACTTTTTGACGATATTTTTGAGGGTGATAGCAGCCATGCTCGCGATCCTATTCTGTGAGTAAGGGTTTCAGCCCTTGACGGCGCCCTGGGTCAAGCCTGAGACAATTTGGCGTTGGAAAAGCAGTACCAACAAGACCACGGGTATGGTCACGATGATGGCCGCGGCGGAGATGGCTCCCGTGGGCGCTTCAAACTGGGATGCGCCGGTGAAGAATGCCAGTGCTGCCGGGACTGTGCGAGCTGTTTCCGTGGAGGTGAGGGATATGCCGTACACAAAGTCATTCCAGGCGATGAAGAAGGCAATGATCGCCGTGGTGAAGACTCCGGGTGCGGCTAGTGGAACTATCGCTTTGCGGAATGCCTGCCATGTGGTGGCCCCGTCCACTTGTGCTGCCTGTTCCAGCTCCCAAGGAATCTGGCGGAAGAATGCTGCCAGTGTCCAGATTGAGATGGGCAAAGTCAGGGACAGGTAGGGAATGATCAAACCGAGCCAGGTGTCATAGAGGCCAATGTTGCGCCACAGGTTGAATAGCGGGGTGACGATCGAGATGACCGGAAAAATTGAGACGGCCAACGCGGTGGTCAACACAATCTTCTTGCCGGGAAAGTCTAGTCTCGCAATGGCGTAGGCACACAAGGTGGCTAGTACTACGGCGATGAAGGTTGCAATCAACGCGATCCCGATCGAGTTGCGTAATGCAGAGAGGAAAAGTCCCTGCGCATCGCCGATCAGTATTTGTTCGTAATTCTCCAAAGTTCCGGCACCTGAGCTGGGAAGGAATTTTCCTGATGTGAGATCGCTGGGTGCCTTGAACGAGGTGGAGAGAATAGATGCCACGGGAAATAGCGCGTAAATCAGCACGAGTACGGCGATAACTGACCAAATGATCTTCTGTTTTCCGCTGGTCATGACTTGCCTCCCTGCGTTCCGGCGAGATCCACTTTGAAAAGTTTGATGGCTACAAAGCAAATAATCAGCACACACACAAACAAAAGCACTGAGATGGATGAGCCAAGCCCAATTTCCAGCCGGGAGATGGACGTTCGGTAGGCCAGCAGGGACAGTACCTCGGTGCCATGGGCCCCGTTGGTCATGATGAAGACGTTGTCAAAGATCCTGAAGGCGTCCAGGGTGCGGAACAAGACAGCAACCATAATGGCCGCCTTCATATTGGGAACAATGACCTTGCGGAAACGTTCCCACCATGTAGCCCCATCCACCTGAGCAGCCTCGGTGAGTTCGCTTGGCACCTGTGCCAAGCCAGCTAGCAGAAGCAACGAAATGAACGGGGTGGTTTTCCAGATTTCTGACGCCATGATGACGAAGAGCGACGGCCAAAATTCAGCGAACCAGTTCAGGTCCGTATTAACCCCCGGGATCCAACTGAACCAATGATTGACGTAGCCGGAGTTGATGTCGAAGGCGTAGAACCATGCGTAGGCCGAGACGACAGTAATGATGCCGTACGGGACGAGGATGGCCGTGCGCAGCAGACCGCGCAGGGATTTGATCGCCTTGTCCATCACCAGCGCCAGGGCGAAGCCCAGAATCAGCTCGATCACCACGGTGATGATGGTGATCAGGACTGTGACGCCCAGGTCCCGCCACCAGACAGGATCCGAAAGAACGGTGATGTAGTTGGCGAACCAAATGAACGCCTTGTCATCAGGAGCTGTCAGTCTTAGGGAGAACAGCGAGTCCCAAAAGGCTTGGAGGATCGGATACAAGGTTACGGCCAGCATCACGATGAAGGCTGGCCCGGCGAGATACCAGCCGAGCCTTCGCTCGGACTTGGCTCGGTCGCTCAAATGCGAGCGGTGGCGTTTGGGACGCACCGGTTGTGCGCCCTTAGATTCTTTGATTGAGGTGCTCACAGCAGCCTTTCCCCCCTAAGTACAGCAAGGATGAAATCTTGGGAATTCTGTGGAGTCGTTGCCGGATCCACCGCTGAGGGTGGAGTCCACCGCTGCTGTAGTCCCGTGGAGATTTCGTTGTAGAACGGAGTCTGCGGCCGGGGTGCGGCGAGCTGGAGCGATTCGCGGATGGTTGGAGCCATAGGAAATTGTTCTTCCACCCGCGGATCGTCATAGGCGGTGGAATTTGAGGGCGGATTACCGTTGGTCACAAAATACGTGGCCTGATTTTCCGGGGAGGTGATGCATTCAATCGCCTGGTAAGCGAGGTCCTTGTTTTGGCTCTTGGAGCCAACTCCCAAATTGATTCCGCCCAGTGGAGGGGCCGTGTCTGTCTCGGCGTCGACCCGAGGATAGAGGGCCCAGCCAATGTCATCGAGGACTGCTTGGTCAACGCTTCCTGCCTTCACAGCCGCATTCGTGGCGGGCCAGACGAAGGGATAGTTGACCATAAAGGATCCTTTATCCCCTTGGAAGAGGATCATGGAATCATTTTCTGTTGATGTGGGAAGACCCGGACCGCCCAGATTTTTCTTTCCAATGGTGCCAATTATTTCCGCGGCCTTTTCGCCTTCGGGCGTGGTCAGCCCGAGCTGGATCTCATTAGCCGGGGCTCCAGGGTTCTGCAGAATTTGGCCGCCCGCGGATTCAATAAGCGCGTTGATCCATACGGTCATGGACTCCGCTTGGGAGCCCTGGACCCCCAGATATTTATCTTGCGTCTCTGCGGCGTCCATGATCTGTTGCCAAGTAACCGGGTTGCTCATATCCAAACCTGCGGCTTCGGCGACGGATTTGCGGTACCACAGGATTTGGGTGTTGGCCCAGAAGGGAACAGCTACCAGTTGGTCATTCCAGGTAGCCCCCGCCAGTGCGCCATCCAGGACGTCTTTACTGGCCCGTTGGGCCACGTCTTCAGGTATCGGCGCCAGAAAACCAGGCTCGGCCAGTTCGGGGATGAACGGCGGGTCAATGCTCATAATGTCTAGCGATGAGTCGCCGGCAGCAAGGCGGCGAGCCAGCTGTTCACGCTGAGCGGCAGCATCCTTAGGCAAAAGAGAGGTTTCGATCCGGTATTCGCCGTTTGCCGCTGTGGTGCAAACCTTGGCCAGTTCGGCTTGACCGCCGTCGTCCGGGTTGATGTACCACGTCAGAGTTGGAACGCCATCAGCTGGCGCGCAGCCGGGCAATACGGTTGCGCCAATCCCCAGCGCCAGTATCGAAGCCCAGAGTCTGAGCCTTCTTCGTCTCCCGCCCCCGCGGATCCTCATGGCACTTGGTTCTGGCATAGTACGCTCCCTCCCAACGCAGCCATCGGCGCACTCCCTTTGCGGGAATTCGTAACCGACTGTGATTTACACCATAGCTGCGTGAGGGCCGCTTGGCCATGGGAGGCGTCGGCGCGGCTACTTCTTCGTTTCGTCGTTCGGGTGCTCTTCGCGGAGTTTGGCTTCGCGGGCGTCTAGATCGGCCTTGAGCTTGCGGAGCCTTTCGGCTTCGAGCTTCTGGGCCCTCTTCACTGCCAGATTGCGCAGGAACTCGGGATCGTCGTCGGGCGCGGTAGAACGCTTGGGAGTGCCGCCTGTGGTGGGCCGGCGCTGTCCAGAAGAGGTAGGGCCAAACGAGGAGGAGGAGGAGGAGCTGCCCGAACCTGAACGGGCATACCGCGGGCGGCCAAAGAGGAACCAAAGTGCAACGCCAATGACGTTCAGGAAGATGATCACCAGAATCCACGCAGGCTTAGGGATGCTGCGTACGTCGCGGGCTTCACTGCGGATGCAGTCAATGAGTCCGTACACAAATAGGACAACACCGATGGTCACTGGAATGATATAGCGCATACCTCATTCTACCGGTGTGAGAAAAATCAGCACCCTAGTTTAGCTAAGGGGAGACGTCCAGCTTCAGCGGCTAAACTTAGCCCGTGGCTTTCTTCAAATACTCCCTGATCCGTGGCGTGCTCTTTCTGGCGTTCTTCCTCATCGCTTACCTGGCGCTGAACTTTACCCCGCTCACTGCGGCTCTGATCGCTGCTCTGTGCGCCTTCGTTGTCAGCTTCATCTTCCTGCGCAAGCAGCGCGCAGGAGCAACCGCGGTGGTCGCCAAGACCTTCGCCCCGAACGCCACAACAACCCAGTCACCTGCGGCCATGGCAGACGCCGACGCTGAAGACGCTCTGGTTGATGAGAACCCCGACATCTGGATCGACGCCGACCGCAAACCAAGCAGCACCAACCTGGACTAGTAACACTGGGCTACAGCGCGGTAAGCACCATGGCCACGGCAAAGAGCACACTGAAGCCGAGGTTGATCAGTCCTGTTTGCTGTAATACCGGGATCAGGCTCTTGCGCTTCTTGCCCTTGAGCATCAGCCAGCTTGGCATCAGCATGGCCGGCACCAGCAGCAGGAGCAGCAAAATCCATGGCTTGGAAGGCACCAAGAACATCATCAGCCCCACCGACAGTGCCAGCATCACCACGTAGCTGAGCCGCGCATTCTTATCGCCCAACCGCACCGCCAGTGTCCGCTTTCCCACTTCGCTATCCGTGGGGATGTCGCGGACATTGTTAGCCATCAAAAGTGCGACGGCGATCAGTCCCGTTGCGATAGAACCCAACACTGCCGCCGGGCTCACCTGACCGGCCTGCGTGAAGGTGGTGCCCAGGGTCGCCACGGGGCCAAAGAAGACAAACACAAAGACATCGCCGAGCCCCATGTAGCCGTAGGGATTCTTACCGCCGGTGTAACCCCACGCAGCGAGCACTGCGCCGGCGCCCACCAGCAGCAGCCACCACGCGCTGGAGGCCAGAACCAGCCCCAAACCGGCCAGCATGGCCAGCCCAAACATGGTGAAAGCCGCCATTTTTACGTGGGCCGGCTTGGCAACACCGCTACCTACTAGCCGCAGCGGGCCAACCCGGACCTCGTCGGTGCCACGGATGCCATCGGAGTAGTCGTTGGCGTAGTTCACGCCAATCTGCAGGAGCAAGGCTACTAGCATGGCCAAAACTGCGCGACCCCAGTCCAAGGCACCAAGATCGTAGGCCGCAGCCGTACCGATAATGACCGGAGCCACTGCCATGGGGAGGGTCCTCAGACGGGCTCCGGCAATCCATTGACCCACAGTGGCCACAGCGGTACTCCTTTAGAACTCATAAAACGTTAGCGAACAAGATGATGGCGGCTCAGAGACTGGGCCTAAAGCTTATTCTGCCTCTTTTCCTGACTCAGTCTGCTTGCGCAGCACCGGTCAATGCCGCCAAAATTGCCGTCCTATCAGGCTTTCCATTGGGCAGCAGGGGCAACTCGGAGACGAACACCACAGTCTTGGGGAGAAGCTGCGGTTCCATCAGGGCGGCGGCGGCGGCCAGCAGCTCGGCCTCGGTGCACGATCCAACCACCATGGCGGCCACCTGCTGACCCCACTCCGCGGACGGAACGGGAAGCACAAACGCCTCGCGAACGCCCTGTACCCGGTGCAGACCGTCGGTCACGGCACCGGCAGAAACCTTCAGCCCGCCGGTGATGATCACGTCATCAACACGTCCCAACACACGCAGCCGTCCCTCACTATCCAGCTCGCCTAAGTCGCCGCTTTCATACCAACGCACCATCTCGCCGTCGTGCTCTTCCTCAGAGAAAGTCGCCTCGGTGAGGGCGGCGTCGCCCAGATAACCGGCAGCCACTACATCCCCGCCGAGCCAGATCCGGCCCTCGCGTATGGCGACGTGCACGCCCTCGAGCGGGACGCCGTCGTACACGCAGCCACCGCACGTCTCGGACATACCGTAGGTGGTGACTACGTTCAGCCCGGCACCGCGCGCGGCCTCGAGCAGCACGGGGTTGATGGGCCCGCCGCCGAGCAGGATCGCGTTGAAGCGACGCAAAACGGTCAGTGTTTCGGCGCTCGGGTTAGTCAGTAAGCGCGTGAGTTGCGTGGGGACCAGCGAGGTAAAACGCATCTTGTCGGTCAGTTCAAGGGCGGCCTCGGTGAACGCCTCGGGGGTGAATCCGCCGCTCAGATCCATAGCCCATGGGCGCGTGCCGGCGAATAGGCTGCGTACCAGAACCTGCAGCCCGGCCACGTAATTCATTGGCAGCGCCAGGAGCCACTGGCCCTCGCCTTGCAGCGTCAGTGCCGTGCCCACCGATGACGCCGCTAGCGAATCGACGCTGAGCATGGTCCGTTTTGGCGTGCCCGTGCTCCCGGAGGTAAGTACGACGGCGGCAATCTCAGTCTCGCTGTCAGCTGGCAGTCCCAGCTCAGTTTGCGGTATGAGTTCGTAGCTACCGTCGGCGGCAATTTGGACTGCGGGGCCAACGCCCGCGAGTGCTTCGGAGAGTACCTTGAGCAGGGGTTCGATGTTCATGTGCGCCTGAATTTAGAAGTAGTAAGGGTAGGAAGACCAGTCGGGGTCGCGTTTTTCCAGGAACGCTTCCTTGCCCTCAACGGCCTCATCAGTCATGTAGGCCATGCGGGTGGCTTCGCCGGCGAAGACCTGCTGGCCAGCTAGACCGTCGTCGGCCATGTTGAAGGCGAACTTGAGCATGCGGATGGCTTGCGGGGATTGGCGGGCAATATCTGCCGCGTATTCCAGGGCCACATTTTCTAAGTCCTGGTGGTCCACGGCCTCGTTGACGGCACCCATGGCGACCATGTCCTCGGCGGAGTATTCACGGGCCAGGAAAAAGATCTCCCGAGCTTTCTTCTGGCCGATCTGGCGGGCCAGCAGAGCCGAGCCGTATCCGGCGTCGAAACTTCCCACAGTGGCGTCCGTCTGCTTGAACTTGCCGTGTTCGCGGGATGCAATGGTCAGGTCTGAGACCACGTGGAGGGAGTGGCCGCCGCCCGCAGCCCAGCCGTTGACCACGGCAATGACTACCTTGGGCATGGTGCGCATGAGGCGCTGGACTTCCAAGATGTGGAGGCGTCCGGCGCGGGCCGGGTCAATGGTTTCCTTGGTTTCGCCCTCTGCATAGCGGTAGCCGTCGCGGCCGCGGATGCGCTGATCGCCGCCGGAGCAGAAGGAATGGCCGCCGTCTTTCGGGGAGGGGCCGTTGCCGGTGAGCAGTACGGTGGCCACATCCGGGGTCATGCGGGCGTGGTCCATGGCGCGGTAGAGCTCATCGACCGTTCCGGGGCGGAACGCGTTCCGTACCTCCGGGCGGTTGAAGGCGATGCGGACGGTGGGGAGATCTCTTGTGATGCTTCCGTCTTCTCCCCGTTCCACCTGGCGGTGGTACGTCATGTCGGTGAAGTCGAAGCCCTCAACCACGCGCCAGCGGGTGGGATCGAAGATGTCAGATACCTGGGGAGGAAGATTCGTTGCGTTCACGCTAACGATCTTAGCTGGCAGCGTGAGCTAGAGCGCAGTGAGCGTTAATCTTCACTCTCGTGGCGGTGACGACGCTGAAGCAGAGACCTCTTTTGAATATCTATGAACGCTCTGTTTGAGCGCTGCTGCCAGCGCATGCGGTGGTGGTTTGCACGTTACGGCTGCGCAAACCACCACGGCATGCGAGTTGCTACGGCAACTTGGTGGTGCTGTCTTGAACCTCGCCCACCAGTTCCTCAATGATGTCTTCTAGGAACAGCACGCCCGTTGCGGTGCCCTGCTCGTTGAAGACCTGTGCCACGTGAGCGCCTGTGCGGCGCATGGCCGCCAAGGCGTCCTCCAACTCGCTACTGCCAACCGTCGATGCCAGTTTGCGGATCCGCTTAGCAGGCACCGGCATGGTGAAAGCGTCGTCGTGGGTCAGATCCATGACGTCCTTCAAATGCAGGTAACCGGTAGGTTCGCCGTCATGATTCGTCAGAATGTAGCGGGAGAAGCCGTGGTTGGCGACGGCCTTTTGAATGTCCGCAGGGGTGGAATCCTGAGCCAACAACACCATCTCATCCATGGGGACCTCAACATCGGAGACCTTCTTGGTGGTGAACTCAAAGGCCTTCGAGAGGGTCCCGCTCGTGTCAGCTAAGAGTCCGTCACGGGTTGACTGTTCAACAATGCCGGCAACCTCATCCAGCGTGTAGGTGCTGGTGGCCTCATCCTTTGGCTCAACACCAAACAGTCGAAGAATGCCGTTGGCAATCCCATTCAGGGTCCAGATCACCGGCTTGAAGATCTTGGCAACCAAGACCAATGGCGGGGCCAGGATCAACGCGGCACGCGTGGGGACAGAGAAGGAGATGTTCTTGGGCACCATCTCGCCAATGACCACGTGCAAGAAGGTGACCAGTAAGAGCGCGGTAATGAAGGCGATGATGCCAATGGACTCCGCTGAGAGACTTGTCAGTCCGAGCGGAATTTCCAGCAAGTGGTGAATGGCAGGCTCTGAAACATTCAGGATGACCAGTGAACAGACGGTGATACCCAACTGGCTGGTGGCCAACATCAAGGTGGCGTGTTCCATAGCCCACAGCGTGGTTTTGGCCGCCTTGCTACCCGCCTCAGCCTTGGGTTCAATTTGTGAACGGCGGGCCGAAATGACAGCAAACTCGGCGCCTACGAAGAACGCATTGACTACCAGCAGTACCACCAGCCAGATGATTCCGGGAAGATACTCACTCATGGCCAAGCTCCTGGGTTAAATCGTCGATAATCTGATCGTGGGGGCTCTTGGGTGGCTCCTGGGACTCTGCTGCGGTGAACTTCAGCCGCTCAACGTGGGTACCCAAGACGCGCTCCACCCGCAGGCAGCCGCCGTCGATCATCACTTCATCGCCAAGCTCCGGAGTGCGGTCAAGCTGATTGGCAATGAATCCGGCCAGCGTGTCATAGTCTTCGCCGTGCTCAACCTTGATTCCTGTGCGTTCAAGAAGTTCATCGGGACGCAAGGAGGCATCGAAGGTGATGGAGCGTTCGGTGCGAACTACGCCAGCACGGGCGCGGTCATGTTCGTCCTCGAGCTCGCCCACAATTTCCTCAACCAGGTCTTCCAGGGTGACGATGCCGTCGGTGCCGCCGTGTTCGTCAGAAACAATGGCCACTTGCAGGCCTTGCTTGCGCAGCAGCCCTAGCAAGGCGGAGACTCCCATGGATTCGGGCACCATGAGGGGTTCCACCATCAGGTCCGATGCCAACACGTCTCGGCGCTCGTCGCGGGGGATGGCGAAGGCCTGCTTGACGTGCAGGACGCCCAAGATATGGTCGCTATCGCGTCCAATGACCGGGAAGCGGGAGTAGCCAGTCTCAAGCGCGATCTTGAGGATGTGATCGGCGTTATCCGTGGAGTTCACGGAGATCATCCGGACACGGGGAGTCATGACATCACCTGCGCTGTGTTCGGAAAAGCGCAGAGTTCGGTGCAGGAGAGCGGCGTGATCAAGGTCGAGCATGCCTTCCAAGGCCGAACGGCGCACCAGGGAGCTGAGTTCTTCCGCGCTACGCGCACCGGACAGTTCTTCTTTGGGCTCAATGCCAAAGGAGCGGATGATCTTGTTGGCGGTGTTGTTGAACAGCAAGATGACAGGCTTGAAGACGGTGGTGAACAGTGCTTGGAAGGGGATGACCACCTTGGCTGTGGCCAAGGGGAGCGCTAAGGCAAAGTTTTTTGGTACTAGTTCACCAATAATCATGGAGAAGATGGTGGCGATAAAGATACCGATGACCGCGCCAATGGCCGGCACCAACGATTCGCTGAGGCCTAGGGACATCAGCGGCTCACGCAACAGTGAACTGATGGCCGGTTCAAAGGTGTAACCGGTCAGCAACGTGGTGAGGGTAATGCCTAGTTGAGCACTGGAGAGGTGCGTTGAGGTGATTTTCAGGGCCTTGATGGTGGGACCTAGGCGCTTTTCCCCGCGCTCCGCGCGGGCTTCGAGCTCATTTCGGTCCAAGTTGACCAAAGCAAATTCAGAGGCAACGAACAATCCGGTGCCAACCGTGAGGACGAGACCGATTCCGATCATGATCCATTCGTACATTAGAGGCGCCCCTCTCTAACTCTTTCCGCTATCGCGGATGGTTTGTGGAGGGGCCAGGGCATATGTGTTGGGGGGTCATCCATAGTGAAACCGAGTATAACGGGTCAAACTGTGGACAAACCCGGAGCTCAATCCTTGGTATATACGCAAATCCCTGGGATGGGCCTGCGCATAGCCAAAGTCGACTTTGCATATACGCACGCCACGCCACGGGCGGTTGCGGTGCAATCATTCTGCCGCAACGCGGGCGGGTGTGGCTGCGTATAAATAAAGGCGCACGGCCCCTGTTGGGGCCGTGCGCCTGATTACTTCAGCGGAGCTTATGCCAGAACGCGCAGCTTGGAGCTGGTGCGGCCAAACATGGCGTTGTCAAGTGAGAGCTTGCCGGGGCCAACCAGGGCAACTGCCAGAGCCGATGCGCCCAGAAGGAGAACCAGTTCGTAGCCGCCAGCTTCTACGAATACGCCTGCGGAGGCGTGGACCAAGATGATGGCGCCGAGCATGTTCACTGTCAGCAGTGCTGCGAAGGGTCGTGTTGCGAGGCCCAGGATCAGGGCGATGCCGCCAACCAATTCCAGTGTGGCAATGATCGGTGCGATCACATCAGCGGCCGGGACGCCCATTTGGGCAAAGGCGCCTTGGGTTCCAGCGATGGTGAATTCGTTGTACTTCTGCCAGCCGTGGGCGGCGAAGAGGAAACCAACCACAATGCGGAGGACGGTTCGGGCGGCTGTGTTCAGGGCAAGGTTGTTCATAGGATTCTCAACGTCTCATTAGGTGGTCATGGGGCAGGCCTTCCAGGAAGAAGCGCCGAGCATCAAATCATTGAAGCTTCAACAAAATCATGACATGCCATAGGTTGATGTGTCAACTAATTCTCTCAGGGACCTTCAGTGTGGACCGCTTGACCGCGAATCGAAGCCTCACTATCGACATCGGCTACTGTTTTTTCATGAGCCCTCTAACACCCGTCACCCTCCGCGGAAAATATGTGACTCTCGAGCCACTGAGCCTTGATCATCACGATGATTTGGTTGCTGCCGCGTCCGACGGCGAGCTGTGGAACCTTTGGTACACCTCCGTGCCGCGACCTGAAGATATGCGTGCGGAGATTGAGCGTCGCTTGGCGCTGCAGGATGCTGGCTCGATGCTGCCATTCACCACTCGCCTGAACGATCCGGTAACCGGGAAACCCGGAAAAATTGTTGGTATGACGAGCTACTGCAACATCAATGCCGAACTGCCGCGCTTGGAAATTGGATACACCTGGAACGCGGCCAGTGTTCAGGGAACTGGCACAAACCCGGACAGCAAGCGGCTCCTGCTCGAGTACGCTTTTGAAACTCTGGGCTGCGTGGCCGTTGAATTCCACACGCACTGGATGAATATGCAGTCACGTGAGGCGATCGCCCGGCTGGGCGCCAAGCAGGATGGTGTGCTCCGTGCCCATCGCCGTATGCCTGATGGCTCACTGCGCGACACTGTTGTTTTTTCCATTCTGGCCGCCGAGTGGCCGCAAGTCCGTAGCGGGCTCGACTTCCGCCTGAACAAGGAGCGCTGACATGGATACCTCCCAGCCAGCCACCCCGCAGCAGTCCGCACCACGTTGGGAAGGTGCCGTCAACGCCCGACATCTTGCCGGCGATATCTATCGGATGGGCCGCAGTGAGTGGCTCACCGAGCGTGGCTGGGAACAGCTCTACGACGACGGCGTTCGCACCATTATCGATCTGCGGAACGCGGGGGAACGCAAGCGCCGGCCCACCGACCCGGTGGTGGGAGAGACTGCTCAGGCGAGGTTCGTCGTCGTGCATTCACCAACGGAAGACCCCGACGATCCGCTGTACCAGGAACTGTTCCACCCCTACATGAACCATCCCCGGCTTTACGCGGACATTGTGCGACTTTTCCCGCTGCAGGTGGCAAGGGTTTTCAAGGAGTTGGCGGCCGCGGAAGGCAATGTGGTGATTCATTGTTCGGCGGGACGGGACAGGACTGGGCTGATCGCCACTTTGCTACTGACTATGCAGGGGCAGGCTGCGCGGACCGTGGCCGAGGATGCATTGGCCACGCGCGGTATCAACGAGTGGCATTTGGTGGCGCCGGTGAAGCACCCCTATGAGCGGCACCTGGATGCGGCCGAGATTCAAGAGTTAGTGCAGGGACGTGGCGAGGCTTTGCAGAAATTCGCTGAGACCATTGACGTGCGGAATTTTTTGTTGAATAACGGCGTCAGTGCGGGGGAGATTGATGCCGTGATGGCGCGGAGCAGCGTGTAGCGGTGGCGAGGGCCAGTGTAGATCTCTTCTAGACTGAGCGGCATGCATAATCCTCAAGCCAAACCCGCTGCCTCCGCCAATTCCAAGAAAATGGTCCTGTTGATTGTCGGGTTGATCGTGGCGCTGGTGATCATTGTTGCTGGTGGGGTGGCGCTGATGTCTAAGACGGGGGAGGGTAGCGATCAAGAAGCTGTGGGGGCCACGGCCGCAACTGCGCCCGACCTCGCGAAGGCTGAAGGCCGCGAATGGCGCGGCACCTTGGAGTTCAATGGTGCTGAACTGGGCGTGACACTGTTTGGTGACAAGGCTCCGCAGGCTGTGGCGTCGTTCCTACATTTGGCGCAAACGGACTTCTTTGTCGATACCAAGTGTCACCGCTTGACCACAGGAGGGTTCGACATTCTGCAGTGCGGTGATCCCACTGGAACCGGAACGGGTGGGCCCGGCTACGAATTTGGTCCCGTTGAAAATGCGCCAGAAAACAATGTGTACAAGCGTGGCACTCTGGCCATGGCGCGCACCAGCAATCCAAACAGCAACGGCAGTCAGTTCTTCATTGTTTACGGTGACACCACCATTGGCCGAGATGCTGCTGGCGGGTACACCGTGATGGGTGAGATTACCAGTGGACTGGAAGCCGTGGAGAGCGTCGCTGAGCAGGGAACCACGAGCGGGGCGCAGGATGGCGAGCCGGTTGCGCCCGCTGTGCTGGGAGCAGCGCACTTTGAATAAAGGGTTCTTCCTTGCGAATGAGCGTGGTTTTAGCCGGTTCTCGTTGAGCTGCGCAGTGCTTGGGTGGGCGCGCCCCGGGCTTCGTTGCGGGTGGCTGAATTGATCGTTTCTACATCATTTCTACGTATAGATTTCCAGACTAGTGTCTAGTTTTCTAGACCCAAATCTAGTTCTTCCGTGAACGATGAGCGTTGCTTGGCATAATGAGCTGGCGGATATTCTCCTCCCGTAATTGTGTTCCGCATCATGCCATGAGTACCGTTGAGATTACCGGCTGCCCGAACACCCCACGACTCGAGGATCCTTGCTTCTCCCCAAGAAATTCAAGAACTGGCTCTTCAATACCCCTGGGGTTGCAGATACGGCAACGTCCAACGGGCTAGTTTCCAGAGCTGCTGCACGGGCTGCCACCTTGGAATTAGAGCCTGCTCGCAAACTGTTGCAGCAGCTCACCGATAGTGCCGCTTGGGATGATTCTGAGCTAGAAAACTACCTCGCTATGGCTAAGGTTTTTGTTCAAGAATCCCTAGACATGGCACTGTTTGACACCCAGCTGCTGGCCGCTGCCACCATGTTGCGCGGCACCGTGGTGGAGATGGACACCGGTGAAGGTAAAACCTTGGTGGGTGCACTGGTTGCCGGAGCCCATGCGCTTCAGGGCAAAAGAGTTCATATCCTGACAGTCAACGATTATTTGGCTGCGCGTGATGCTGCCTGGATGAAACCCTTCTTTGAACTACTTGGGGTTGAAGTTGCAGCGGTGACCGAGGCCTTGGAACCGCAGCAGCGCCGCGAAGCGTATCAAGCAGACATTGTGTACGTCTCCGTCAATGAGCTGGGCTTCGATGTGTTGCGAGACCGCACCTGCACCGAGCCGGAACAAGCCACCTTGCAAGCTTTTGAGGTGTGCATCGTGGATGAGATCGACTCTGTTCTGGTGGACGAGGCTACGGTTCCGCTTGTTTTAGCGGGCCGGGCGCGCAATGAGTTGCAGTCCGTGGATGTGGCGGACTTCGTCAAAGAACTGCGCCCTGGGATCGACTTCACTGTGGAAGCAGACAAACGCAACGTGTCCCTGAGCGACTCTGGTTTGGCACACGTGGAGGCGAGGTGGCCCGGCGTCGAACTTTATTCGGCGGCAGGGACTCCGCTGTTTTCCTCCATTAATACAGCCCTGCACGCGGAGGTTCTGCTGCAGCGCGATGTTGACTACATTGTGCGCGACGGCAAGGCCGAAATTGTCTCCGATTCCCGCGGCCGCATTGCTGCGTTGCAGCGTTGGCCAGATGGTCTGCAGGCTGCCGTGGAAACCAAGGAGGGGCTGCATAAAACAGAACAGGGCGAGATTCTGGACCAACTATTGGTGCGGGATCTAATCAAGAGTTTCACCACGGTCACAGGAATGAGCGGCACCGCGGTGGCCGTTGCGGAGTATCTGCGCACGCATTACGAGCTCGACGCCGGCAGGGTGGACTCCCATAAAACGTGCATCCGGGTGGATCAGCCGGAGAAGATTTACGCCACGGCGCTCCAGCGCGATGCCGCGGTAGTGCTGGCGGTGCAGGATGCTCACGCCACCGGCCAGCCAGTGCTTTTGGGTACGCACGACGTGGCCACCTCTGAACGTTTCGCGCAGCTGTTAGCGGTGGCGGGCATCGACGCTCAGGTTCTGAACGCCCGCAATGACAGCCTCGAAGCGCAGGTCATTGCGCAGGCCGGGCGCCGGGGGAGCGTCACGGTTTCTACGCAGATGGCTGGCCGCGGTACCGATATTTTGCTGGGCGGGACGCCCATGGATCCCGCCGCGCATGCCGAGGTAGCTGCCTCGGGCGGGCTGCTGGTCATCGTTGTGGGGCGTTTTTATTCGCCCCGACTGGACGCCCAACTCCGCGGCCGTGCCGGGCGGCAGGGCGATCCTGGCGCCAGTATCATTTTCTCCAGCATGGAGGATCCTGCCTCTAATGGTCAGGAAGCGTATGGCCTAGAACTCACCGACGCGGTGACTCAAGAAGCTGACGACGCCGGATTGGTCACCCGGGCGGGTGTCTCCGCGCTCTTGGACAAGGCGCAACGTCTCGCCGAGGCCGAGCGTTTCACCACGCAGCAGAACTCGTGGAAGTACAACGAGCTGATCGCTTACCAGCGCAAGGTGGTACTGGCCGATCGGGAGCGGATCTTGCACGAACCCGAAGCGACCTTGGACAGTATGGACAGTATTGCCGTGGGGCCCCGGCTGGATGAGTTGCTCGCGGTGCTGGGCGATGCCGAACTAGCTCGAGTGTGCCGTGCGGTGATGCTCTTTGAACTGGACGCACTGTGGAGTGACCACCTGGCCCAGCTTTCGGAGCAGCGAGCCGCCATCCACCTGCGGGCACTCGGCCGGCAAAACCCGTTGGATGAATTTCGCCGCGAGACCATCAGAACTTTTGAAAGCTTCCTCGAGGACGCTCGCGCCAATGCGCTGGAAACCGTGGAGTCCCTCGAGGTCACTGCCGGTCATGTTGATCTTGAGGCGGCAGGCATCCGCAGCGGCTCAACCACGTGGACCTACGTTGTGGACGAAAACCCGTTCGGAAACCCTAGCGACCAAGCCATCAAATGGCTCTTGAAAAAGATGGGTAAATAGCTATCCAGCCCCGCCCAATGCGCGAATACTGGTGAACAACCAGGTAAAAATCGGCAGGGGAGACGCACACCATGGGCAAGCTCATTTACGCAGCCATCACGTCCTTAGATGGCTACATTGAGGATAAAGATGGCGGCTTTGGCTGGGCCATGCCGGACGATGAGGTCCACAGCTGCATCCACAAGCTGCAAGAAGATATTGGCACGTTCTTGTTGGGGCGGCGCATGTACCAAACCCTGCAAGTGTGGGAAGAGTTCTACGGGAAAACCGATCTCATGAAGGTGATGCGGGATTACGCCACCCTGTGGCACGCCACGGACAAGGTGGTGTTCTCGAAAACCTTAGACGAGGTGGCCACGTCCCGGACCAGGATCGAGCGCGACCTTGACCCAGAGGCCATCCGCCTCATGAAGGCAGAATCCGATCATGACCTCTCGGTGGGTGGTGCCGATCTGGGTGGCCAAGTATTGCGGGCCGGGTTGGTGGATGAAATACACCTCTTCATTTCACCGGTCATGGTCGGGGGAGGGAAGCCGGCACTTCCCGAGATTAGGGAGACCCGGCTGGAACTGCTGGGACAGCAACGCTTTGGCAACGGCGTCGTACATCTGCACTACGCCGTAAAGAACGGCCAGCAAGCCACCAATCTGCCTAAATTCTAGGCCGTCACAAAGGGCAGGTTGCGCGCCATTTCTGGAAGCATAGAGAGGAACAATCCACCCTCCAGAAAGCAGCTATGAGCCACGATTTTGACCGCGCACCGACCCCGATAAAGTCAGCGAAGGAAGCGGCAGCGCAGCTCTTGACGGAGCTACCGGAGGCGTCCCTAAGCGCCGATGCGCACACACTGTGGTTCGATGCGCCGGCGCAGGAATTCACGCAGGCGCTGCCGCTGGGCAACGGCCGGCTCGGAGCCATGTGTTACGGCGGGGTGGGCGGTGGCCGGATCACGCTCAACGATTCCACGGCCTGGTCCGGTGGGCCCGGAAGTGAGTCGTCCAAGACCAATGGTCTCAAGGACGGCCCGGACGCCATTGCCCGGGCGCGGGAGGCGGTGGCCGCGGGCCATCACAGCGCTGCCGAAGCCGAATTGGCCGCGGTGGCCACGGCGCATACGCAAAGCTATTTGCCGTTTGCCGAGTTGTCGCTCGAGCTGGACTTTGGCTCCGGTGCCCCGGGTGATGACGCTGGCGCTGCTCAGCCCGCCACTACCACGTCTGCCCAGCATTACCGCCGAACTCTGGATCTGCGCAGCGCAATGCATGAACACAGTTACACGGTCGCTGGCCGGAGCATCACCGAGCAGGTCTATGTGTCCGCCGCCCATCAAGTGTTGGTGCTGGAGCTTCGGGTGGTGGGCGCTCCCTTGGCCAAAGTCACCTCCTCCTTGACCAGCCAACTACGCATCCAATCCGCCACCTCGGGCCCCGGAACTGCCACGCTCGAGCTGCAACTGCCCACTGATGCAGCGCCCGACTATGCCAACCCGCCCACCGGTATCCAGTACGATCAGCCCGGCATGGAATCGTTGCGCGGAACCGTGGTTGCGCACTGGCAGCATGACGGCACTGAAGTTCTGAGCGGCGCTGAACTAGCCAACGGAACTGAACTAGCCAACGGCACTGACCATCCCGACGCCGGGACGTTGGCTGCCGCTGGCGTCTCCCGATTGCGCATTGTGCTGGCTACCGCCACCAACTTTGTGGGCTCGCACCTTCCGCTGGTTCCGCACAGTGGGGCGCCGCTCAAGCAGGCCACCGCTTTAGTCCAAGCCGCCTCAGCCATGACGTCGGCAGAACTTTTCCAGGCTCACACGGCCAATCACCAGGAGCTGTACGCGAGGGCAGAACTGGATTTGGGCGGCTCCGCCACTAGCGAGAGCGGTGATGTGGAGCGGCCCACCAATATCCGCATCCGTGAAACTCCGTCCGATCCCGCGCTCGCCGCTCTCCTGTTTAACTACGGCAGATACTTGCTCATCAGCAGCTCGCGCCCGGGAACCTTGGCCAGTACCTTGCAGGGAATCTGGAACGAGTCCATGACGCCGCCGTGGAGTTCCAACTTCACCATCAACATCAACACGCAGATGAATTATTGGGCCGCCGAGGGCGCCAACTTGGCCGAGTGCCACGAGCCGCTTTTTGACCTCCTCGAAGCCCTATCCGTTAAAGGCCGCCATACGGCACGCACTGTCTATGGACTCGATGGCTGGGTTGCGCACCACAACACGGACGCCTGGGCCTTCACCTCACCGGTAGCTGGCGATGCATCCTGGGGATTTTGGCCTATGGGCGGCGCCTGGCTGGCCACGCACCTATGGGAACATGTTCGCCATGGCGGCGGTGAGCAGTTCGCCGCCAAACGTGCCTGGCCCATCATCAAAGGCGCCAGCGAATTCGCCTTAGGCTGGCTGATCCCGCAATCCGACGGCACCTTGGGCACCTCCCCATCCACCTCCCCGGAAAACCACTTTCAAACAGTGGACGGAACCATTGCCTCAGCCAGTGAAAGTTCGACGGCGGACCTCACCATCATGGCCCGGCTCTTCCATGCGGCACTTGAGTTAGCGCCAGCGGGGGAGCCTTTGGTGCCGCAGCTTGAGGCTGCGCTGAAGCGTTTGCCGCAGATCCCGGTGGCGCCGGATGGAACCATCCAGGAATGGGCGCAGCCTTATGGTCAACCGGAACCAACGCACCGGCACGTCTCCCACCTGTACTTTGCCTACCCGGGCGAGACAGAACTGACCCCGGACTTGGTGCAAGCCGTAGCGCGCACCCTGGACGCCCGTGGCGATGATTCCACCGGCTGGTCGCTAGTGTGGAAGCTGGCACTCCGGGCCCGGTTGAAGGATACTGCGGCCGTGGAACGGCTCCTGGCCCTCGTTTTTAGGACCGCCGGGGAGCAGCACAGCCCCCATGCAGGCGGGCTCTACCCCAATATGTTTGCGGCGCATCCACCGTTCCAGATCGATGGCAACTTTGGTTTTGTGGCGGGCGTAATGGAGTGTTTGGTGCAAAGTCATGTCGGGCACATTGAGCTGTTGCCAGCGGTTCCCGCTCTGTGGCCACAAGGATCAGCCCGCGGACTGGTGGTGCGCCCGGGCCTTTTGTTGGATCTGAACTGGAGCTCGGATGCAGGTGCCATCACCCTGCTCAGCGCCCGGCTGCGGGCCAAATCTGGGAGCACAGCCGGGACGGTGAAGGTCACCTGGGGTGAGCTAAGCGCCGTCGTGCATGTTAGTGAGAATGCGTGGACTGAGCTGACTCCCAGCGATTTTTGCTCCCAAGAAATATAAAGGCGGGGTGTGCCTCCTGCAATTTTGCTGAAGGAGGCACACCCCGCCTGTTGAGCGAGTGCTAGGTGGCTAGCGTTCGACGGCGGTGACCTGGCTTGCGCCGCCGTCGTTTGTGGTCACGGTGACATCAAAGAGTGCTGTTCCGCCGCTCTGGGTGGGGATCGAGACCACGGATTGCTGACCTTCGGTGGGGGCGAACGCTATGAACTCAACGTCCTTGGACCAGTTATATTCGGGCCGGTCATTGACGGTTCCCAGGGGGAGCACTGCGCCGGGGCGGACGTAGGTGGCGGCGCTCAACACGGAGAACGCCTTGTTGTGCCACGCCGGACCAAGCAGCTGTTCACCGGTTTCTAGGTGCGTCCAGATGCCCTCGGGTAGGTAGAACTGAACGCTGCCGCTGGCGTCCATCACGGGCGCCACCAAGATGTCCGAGCCCAGCATGTACTGCCGGTCCAGAGCCGCGCACCCCGGATCCTGCGGGAACTCCAAGAACATAGGCCGCATCATGGGTGTCCCTGCCGCGTAAGCTTCCTCGGCACTTGCCAAAAGGTAGGGCATGAGGCGCATTTTTAGGTTGGTGAAATGCCGGAGCACCTCCGTTGATTCATCGTCCACCAGCCACGGAACGCGGTAGGAATTTGAACCGTGCAATCGCGAGTGCGAGGAAAGCAGCCCAAAAGCAATCCAGCGCTTGAAGACTTCCGGATCCGGGGTACCTTCAAAACCGCCAATATCGTGGCTCCAGAAGCCAAAGCCGGAGGCCGCCAGGGACAAGCCGCCGCGCAATGATTCGGACATGGCAGCGAACGTGGATTCGCAATCCCCGCCCCAGTGAACAGGCAACTTCTGCCCGCCAGCGGTGGCCGAGCGAGCAAACAGGACGGCCTCGCCGTGGCCCAGCTCCTTGGTCAGCAGATCAAAGACTGTCTGGTTATAGAGCTGCGCGTAGTAGTTATGCATGCGCTCCGGGCTGGAACCGTCATGCCAGCGCACCGTGGTGGGAATCCGCTCGCCAAAGTCGGTCTTGAAGGAATCCACTCCCTGGCCCATCAGCGTGCGGAGCTTTTCTTGGTACCAGCGGGCGGCCTCGGGGTTGGTGAAGTCAACAAGCCCCATGCCGGCTTGCCACATATCCCACTGCCAGATGGAGCCGTCCTCATTCTTGAGAAGGTAGCCCAGGTCCATGGCTTCCTTGAACAGGTAGGAGCGCTGAGCAATGTAGGGGTTGATCCAGACGCAGACCTTCAAGCCACGCTCGTGGAGACGAGTCAACATCCCCTCGGGGTCAGGGAACGTGGCCGGGTCCCAGATGAAGTCTGACCAGTGGAAAGCACGCATCCAATGACAATCGAAGTGGAACACGGACAGCGGCAGGCCACGCTCTTCCATCCCGTCAATGAAGGACATGACGGTTTCTTCGTTGTAGTTGGTGGTGAAGGAGGTGGACAGCCACAATCCGTAGGACCACGCCGGGATGCGGGACGGGCGCCCGGTCAGCTCCGTGTAACGGGCCAAGATGTCCTTGGGAGTGTCCCCGTGAATCACAAAATACTGCAGTTTCTGGCCTTCAACACTGAACTGCGTGCGGGAAACCACCTCCGAGCCCACCTCGAAGGAGACTCGTTCCGGATGGTTTACGAAAACGCCATAACCGTTGTTCGTCAGGTAGAACGGCACATTCTTGTACGCGAGGTCGCTGGAGGTTCCGCCATCTTCATTCCAGATATCCACCGATTGTCCGTTCTTCACGAACGCACCAAACCGCTCGCCCAAACCATACACATTGGTCCCCACGCCCAAGGTGAGCTGCTCATGCACGTAACTCTTTCCCGCAGCATCGGCGATCACGCCAATGCTCCTCGGTACGGAACTGGTGAGTACGTGTCCGCCCGCCATGAAGTCAACGCCCCAGTCGCCGTCGGTCTTGATCCGTGCACTCAAGGCACCGGAGGTATAGACCGTCTGGGTTTCTTCGATGGAGATATTGACCTCGGGGTTGCCCTCGGTCACATCAAAGTGCGGGCCCAGATCGAGAGCCCCTTGAAAGTGCTCAATGGTCACCGAGATGACATCTTCTATCGGGGAATCAAAGGTGATGGTCAGCTGCGGGCAGTTCAGCGCATCGCCGCGAGCATTGATGCGCTGTGTGGGGGCATACACCGAGAGCGTGCTGCCCTCGGCAACAACCTCGGACACATCACGCGGGTTCAAGGCTGTGATCCCCGGGCGGTGCAGCCAATATCCGTCGGTGAATTTCATGAATAAACTCGATTCTTCTTTTGTGAAAGTACTTTTGTCCCATAGGGGGGAAGTGTGATGGTGGTGTTGGTGCCGAAGTTTCCGGGCAGTTCAACTGGGCAGAGGTTGGGGCCGTGGTTGAGCAGGAATAGCTGGTCTCCGCGTTCCACAGCTTCAACATCCTCAGGCAGCCCCAGCGGCACCGGCACCTCAATGCCGGCGGCTGCAACAACGGACATGACGAGGGATTCCAAGGCGTCCGCCGGAAGGTCAGCGCCCACGTACCAGGCTTCACCAGCACCCCACGGGTTCGCGGTAACAGCAGGTTTTCCAGCTAGGCGCCCCGCGCCGAAGTAGACCAGCGTACGTGTTTCCGGCCCGTGAATCTCCAAATCTTCAGACCAGATCGCGGCATGGATATCCAGTAATTCGGTACCCGTGGAGGGGCTGGTGAAGACCACAGGGACGGGCGTGTCCACGGGCAACCATTCCTCACCGGAGACCCCCAAAACATCGCAGAGAGCCCCGGGGAAACGGCCCGTGGCGAGTTTGGCATCCTCATCCGCTACCGCGCTGAAGGGCCCCACCATCATGTGCCCACCCTTGGAAACGTACTGTTTCAGGACAGTTGCCTGTTGCCGACCTAGCAGGAACAAGTTGGGCAGCAGGACCAGGTCAAAGCGGTCCAAGGCGGTGTCCGGATGCACCACTTCAACGCTCAACCCATGCCGCAGCAGCGGCCGGTAGTAGGCCAGCAACTGATCCATGACCTGCAACTTCTCAGACGGGCGTGCCGGCGATTCCGCAGCCCACCAACTGGACCAGTCGAACAGGATCGCGATACGGCTCTGACTCTGCGTTCCGGCCAAGGAACCGAGCTGGGCCATGTGCGCGCCAAGTGCTGCCGCCTCACGGAAGACGCGGGTTTTACTTCCCGTCAGGGGGACTACCGCTGAATGGAACCGTTCGGCCCCAAAGGATGATTGGCGGAACTGGAAGAAGCACACCCCGTCTGCCCCGCGAGCAACGGCTGAGAGTGCATCCACCGCCAAAGCGCCTGGCTCCTTGGCCACATTGTGACCGCGCCAGTTCACCGCCGAGGTAGCCGATTCCATCAATAACCACGGTTTTCCGCCGCTCAGGCCGCGGCATAGATCATGGGTCAGAGCACCCAATTGCCATGACTTCCGATCGCCGGGATCGGTATACCAGTCATTTGCAACGAAGTCCGTCTCGGGGGCCAAGGTGTTGTAATCCAGACCTGAGAAGAAGCCCATCATGTTCGTGGTGATGGGATGGGTGGGGTCAAACCGGCTGATGATGTCCCGCTCCGCCTGGTACAAGGAAACAAGCTGATCCGAGGTGAACCTTTTGAAGTCCAGCTCCTGCCCAGGATTTCCAATGTAGGGGGCGCTTCGCGGCGGCAAAATCTCGTCCCAGGTTGAATACTGCTGGGACCAAAAGGTGGTTCCCCAAGCATCGTTGAGCCGCTCCAAGGTGACGTACTTGTTCATCAGCCATGCACGGAATGCGCAGGCGCTCTCGTCATCAAAGCTGATCTGGCCCAGTTCGTTACCCACGTGCCACATGGCCAGAGCCGGATGCTTGGCATAGCGTTCGGCAAGTTTGGTCGTGATGCTTGCGGCCGCTGCACGGTACTTGGGCGAGGAAGGATTGAACTGATTGCGGGAGCCATACCAAAGGGTGTGGCCGGCAGCATCTGTGGGGAGCGTTTGCGGATACAGTTTGCCCAGCCAGGGTGGCGGGGATGCTGTAGGTGTAGCGAGGCTGACCCGGATACCGCCTGCATGAAGCAGATCCAGCACCTCATCGAGCCAAGCAAAGTTCCACTGGCCCTCTTCTGGCTCAAGCTGAGCCCAGCTGAACACGCCCACCGTGACCAGATTGATTCCGGCTTCCTTCATGAGCGCAACATCAGTTGGCCAGCTTGCCTTTGGCCACTGTTCCGGGTTGTAGTCGGCACCGAAGATGAGTCCTTCACTCGGCATGGACGAGGCCAGTCCACGTTGCTGCCTGTTCATGGCTTTCCTTCCAGATTGGATCGGTTCATTCGAATGAATTGATCCAAATTTCGATAAGTTGTGTCTATTGGAGTCAAAATACTTTTAGAAAATGCTGATAAACAGGTACCGTTTGTTATCGAAGCGCTTCGCTTGAATTAGTAGCTACTGTGATGAATTTTGCGGTTGTGAGAAGGAGAGTTGCATGGCAACCATGAATGATGTCGCACGGGCGGCCGGGGTATCAACCAGCACGGTGTCGTATGTGCTCAGTGGAAAACGAACCATTTCCCCGGACACTCGGGCGCAGGTGCTGGCCGCCATTGAAAAGCTTGGCTATAGCCCGCACGCTGGTGCTCGCGCGCTGGCGTCGAACCGGTCCAACGTGCTGGGTCTCATGGTTCCTTTGCGCGAAGATGTCAACGTCAGCGTCGTCATGCAGTTTGTTTCCGCAGTGGTCACCACGGCCCGAACCTTCGAGCAAGACGTGCTGCTGTTGACCCAGGATGACATTGCCGGGATTGAACGGGTAATGTCCCAATCCATCGTGGACGGCATGATCATGATGGACATTGAAGCCAAGGATCCACGGGTGCCGCTGCTCGCCAAAATGCGCAAACCATCCGTTTTGATTGGATTGCCCGACGACGCCCAAGGACTCAGCTGCGTAGACTTCGACTTTGCGGCAGCATCCAAAGTAGCCGTCCGCCACTTGGTAGAACTGGGTCATCGTCGAGTGGCTCTGATTGGTTCCCCTCAGGCCTCTCTGGAACGCCACGCCACCTACGCAGATAGGGTGCGCAACGGTTTCGAAGCGGCCGCCCTCGCCGCAAACGCGGACTTTGCCAGCCGAGCCTGTGAACCCACGGCGGCTGCTCTGGCACAAGCGCTGAAGGAGCTGCTTACCGGACCGGCCGCGGCCACCGGGTTGGTGGTACACAACGAATTCCTGCTCCCGATGCTGCGCGACACCCTGGCAGGGATGGGACTCAATGTCCCGGAGGATATCTCGGTGGTTGCCATTGCCCCCACCGACGTTGCTATGGCTAGTACTGCTCCGTGGACCTCCGTCAGTATCCCCGCTCATGACATTGGCCGGACCGCCGTCGAAATGGTCATGGAGCGCATGCATACGGAAAAGCCCGCCGAGGTGCGGCTGATTGTGCCGAGTCTGGTGCAACGCGTCACCACAGCTCTCGTCAACACCGGCGCCTAGCTTGCCGGGGTCCAGAGCAACCAGGCTCTGGACCCCGGCAGGCTGGCTGGATGCGAACATTAGCCCTTCACCGCACCAATCATGACGCCCTTGGTGAAGTGCTTCTGCACAAACGGGTACACGAAGAGAATCGGCACCATGGCCACCACAATCACGGCCATCTGCAAGGCCAGTGACGCCGCAACGCCCTGTCCCACGGCGATCTGACCAGGCACGGAAACGCCCTGCAGAACGTAGGAACGCAGCACCACCTGGAGCGGATTCTTCGAGCTGTCATTGATGTACAAGATGGCGTTGAAGAACGCATTCCAGTAACCCACACCGTAGAACAGTGCAATAACGGCTGTGACGGCCTTGGACATGGGCATGACAATCTGGCCCAGGATGCGCCATTCGCTGGCGCCATCAATCCGGGCACTGTCAAGGATGCCCTGATCGATGCCCATGAAGAAACCGCGCAAGATGATGATGTTGAAAACGGAGATGCAACTGGGCAGGATCAGTGCCGCGTAGCTGTCGATCATGCCCAATCCGGAGACCAGCAGGTAGGACGGGATCATGCCTGCTGCGAAGAACATGGTGATCAGCAGGACGAACAAAAGCGGCGTGTGGGCCAGTGTTCCGGGTCTGGACAGGCCGTAGGCGCACAGTACCGAGACCACCAAGCTGAGGACGGTACCTACTGCCGTAATGCCAACGCTGACCATGATGGCCCGAGTGACTACGCCGCCGGTGAAGATCTGCCGGTATGCATCCCAGGTGATCTCACCCGGGATAAGAACCAACCCGCCGGCATCGGTGATGGTGGACTGTGAGGAAAGGCTTGTCAGGATGATCGTGTACAACGGCAGCAGGACGGCGAGAACAACAATGATCAGGGTTGCCGACTTTGCCGTCTTGATGGCCTTCGACGGTTCCTCTTCCCAGGCCGCCCGGGTGGGCGCCTCACTACCGGGCCAACGGAGCCCGCCGGATTTTTTAGGTAATTTTTCGATGGTGGTCATTTTTTGGAGTACACCCCTGCTTCGCCGAATAGATGGGCAACTTTATTGGCCCCGAGGATCAATGCCAGTGACACCACGCCCTTGATGAGCCCGGCGGCTGCGGCATAACTCCAGTCACCGTTTTGAACACCTGTGAAGTAGACAAAGGTGTCGAGTACTTCCGAGGCTCCGGCACCCACAGCATCGCGCTGCAAGATCAGCTGTTCGAAGCCCACTGACAAGGAATCGCCAAGACGCAGGATCAGCAGCAAGATGATGACCGGTCGCAAGCCGGGCAAGGTGACATGCCACATGCGTTTCCACCGGCCGGCACCGTCCACGGCTGCCGCCTCATACTGTGACGGATCAATGGCGTTCAGCGCCGCCAGGAAAACGATCATGCCCCAGCCGGCGTCCTTCCAAATGCTCTGCGAGGTGATCAGGAGCAAGAACGTATCAGGGTTAGTCATGATGTCCATGCCCTGCCAGCCGTTGGCCAGCAGCTGCTGGTTCAGCAGCCCCGCGCCCCCGAGAATCTGTTGGAAGACTGCAACAACTAGAACCCAGGAGAAGAAGTGTGGCAGATAAACAATGGCCTGAATGGTGGCACGTAGCGCCGGGCGAACCAGGGAATTGAGCAGGATGGCCAGGACGATCGGGATAGGGAAGAAGAAGATGAGCTGGAAAGCCGTAATGACCAGCGTGTTTTTGACAGCCACCCAGAAATTGGCGTCACTGAGCACCCTAGCAAAGTTGTCCAGGCCAACCCAAGGGCTGTTGGCAATGCCAACGAAGGGCGAGTAATCCTGAAACGCCACAATGTTGCCCATGATGGGCACATAGGCGAACAGTCCCAGCAATAGAACTGCCGGGAGGGTCATGAAGATGAGGGACTTGTCGCGGCGGAAGCGTGCCTTCAGGCCTAGACCGATGCGAACCTCGGGCTTGTCTTTGCCGCGGCGCGTCTTGCGGCCGGAGCCCCCGGATGCAGCGGCTGCCGGGGCGGCATCGTCAACTTTTGTCAGTGTGGTTGTCATGGGTGGCTGCCGGCTCACGCGGTCAAGAAACCGGTGTAGAACTCACGGAGCTCATCGCCACCGTTCTTCTTCCACGTGGCAAGTTCGGCGTCCAGATCGCTGATCTTCTTGCGGCCGCGGGCAATGTCCATGGCCAGATCGTCGAAGGGCTTGTTGAGTGAACCGAACTTGTTTGGCTCCTCGATTTGCAGGCCGAAGAACTGCTCCTCGACGACGAACGGGGCCTGGCGGGCTTCCCACTCGCTGGCAGTCTTGACGTAGCCCGGGTACTGGACCTTGGAATTAACCACGGGCGGGCTGACCAGGAACGCGTAGGTGCTGGTGACCTCGGCGAGGCCCTTTTCGGTGGACTGCGGGATGTTTTGGCTGTCCTTGGTGAAGTGCACACCCTCGACGCCGTAGTTGATGAGCTGGTTTTCCTCGGTGCCAAACGGGGAAGCAAAGTAGTTGGCGAGGGCGAGGATTTCCTCGATCTTGGCCTTGTCGCTGTTCTTCTTGATGAAGCTGAAGATGCTGGCCGGTGAGCCGCGGAACAAGGTGGGGTCGCCGCCGTCGGCCGCAAAGAAGTCCATGGGAACCATGTCGTACTTCGGGTTGGTGGGGAGCATACGCGCCAGGGATTCGTGCCAGCTGCCGAGCCCGTCAGTGGCCATGAGTGAGGCGCCGGATTCAAAGCGGGCCTTGGACTGTTGCAGGTTGCCAGCGACCGCATCTGGGTGGACGGCTCCTGAGGCGAATAGCTTCGCGATCCACTCCAGGGCGGCGCGGTACTCATCGGTTTCGACCTTGTTGACGAGAGCGCCATCAACAAGCTTCCACTTGGGGGCGACGCCAAACATGATCTGTGCGCCGTTCCAAACATCCTCGGAGCCCCAGCGCTTCTTAGCCGGGTTTGTCAGTTCCTTAGCAATGGCGAGATATTCATCTGCGTTCTTGGGGGCCTCGAGGCCGAGCTCGGTGAAGATGTCCTTGCGGTAGAAAATGGCATCCGTGATGAGGGTGCTGGGGTAGGGCAGGCCGTAGAGGCCGCCCGCAAAGGAACTGAATTTCCAGGCTGCGGTGGGGAGGTTGGCCAGGTTCGGGTATTTCTTGATCTTGTCGCCGGAGAGGTAGGGTGCGAGGTCCTCGAAGACGCTGGTGACTGCCTGACCGAAGCGCGGGGGCAGGTTCCAGGAGGGGATGACAACCCAGTCCGGCACGTCCTTGGGGGAAGCCAGAACTGTCTGGATCTTATCGCCGTAGCTGTTGCCATCGTTGACCTGGAAATCAACGGTGGCGCCGATGGCCTTGTTGACTGCCTGGTAGTAGCTGTTGTTGGCCAGGGCCGGTGGGACCGTCCACCATGCCGGGGTCATGGCCTTGTACTTGCCGCCCTTGCCGGGTACCTCGGTGACTGACTTGACCAGTGTGTCTGGAATACTGGTGAATCCGGGGGTGGAGCCGTTGACGCTGGCAATATCCGGAGTGACCAGATCGATGGGAATGAAGCTGGGAGCAACCTTGGCTACCGAATCGGCCAGGCCCAGCGATGAAGTGACCTGGGCCTTTCCTGAGCCGCTTCCGCAGGCCGTCAGAACGCCTGCGGTGCTCAGCGCAACGGCAGAGATGCCAGCGAGGCCTAGAAAAGAGCGGCGATTCAAGCCTTTTGTCTCTAGCGGAGCCGTTGTAGTATGGCGATTATTCCTCATAATGTGTCACTCCTTTGTGATGGCGTGTGCCATTGATTGATCCGTTGTGGCGCTGTTCCCACTTGAGTTCCATGGGGCTCTAGCGCTCGAAGCAAGCGAGGGAAATCTGTTGAAATAGTGTCGATGCGCTTCGATTGAATTGATTCTAGGTTACGTGACTCCCATCACGCAACAATGAGTTTTTGGCTGTAAATATATAAAAAATTGGTGTAACAATAGAACTCAATCCCTTGCGCAAGCGTTTAAACATAAAACACATTTTCGGAGAAGCCACCATGACTCAGCCCATCGCCATGACCACTCCTGCTCCCGAGTCCGCCAGCCATTTTCCGCAGACTAGTGCTTCCGCCGGCAACAGCCCCGAGCAGCTACTGGCGCAGCTGAGCCCGGCGGAAAAGGTGGCCATGTTGCATCAGCATTCACCGGCAGTGGAACGGCTGGGGATTGCCGCGTTCCAGACGGGCACCGAGGGGGCTCACGGGGTTGCCTGGCTGGGAAAGGCCACTGTATTTCCGCAGCCTGTGGGATTGGCAGCCACCTGGGATGAGGACCTACTGCAGCGCGTTGGCGATGCTGTGGGAGCAGAGGTGCGGGCTAAGCGTGCGGAAAATCCCTCAGTCAGCCTCAATGTCTGGGCGCCCGTGGTCAACCCACTGAGGCATCCGCTGTGGGGCAGGAATGAGGAGGGTTTCTCCGAAGATCCCGTGTTGACGGGTCAACTGGCGGGCGCTTTCTGCCATGGGCTGCGCGGAAATGACCCACACCGTTGGCAAACTGTGCCAACGCTGAAGCATTTTCTTGGCTACAACAATGAGGTTGACCGCAATGTCTCGTCCTCACAGCTGCGGGCCAGGGTCCTGCACGAGTACGAGCTGCCTGCCTACAGCACGCCCATCGCCAGCGGTGCGGTGGGCGCCGTTATGCTTTCTTACAATCTGGTCAATGGCATGCCGGCCCACGTTTCGGATCTGGTGGCGGAGCACTTGCGGCAGTGGCCCGGGGGAGCGGATCTGGCGATAGTAACCGACGCCGGCGCACCCACCAGCTTGTACAAGGCCGAGAAATATTTTCCTGATGCCCCCGAAGCCTACGCAGCGGCGCTGCTGGCCGGCGTGGACAATTTCACTGACGACGGCGCCGACTCAGCGCCTACCATTGCCCACTTGGAAGCGGCGTTGGAGCGCGGTCTGATCACCACGGACGATGTCGATGCGAGCGTCTTGCGCATGCTGCGTCTCCGGGCGGCGACAGGTGAATTCAGTACGGCGGCTACCGCTGCCCAGCCCGGCGCCGGAGTTGCGGAGCAGGCTCCGGATCACCGGGAGCTAGCTCGCGAGGCGACAGCAAAATCAGTGGTTCTGCTGGCCAATAATGCCGTCCCAGCTGTAGGGGAAGGATCGACGGCGGGCCCCCTCCTGCCGCTTTCAGCGAATCTTGGCCAGGTGGCGGTCATTGGTGCTTTGGGGACTCATGTTCTGACCGATTGGTACAGCGGAACACCGGAATACGCTGTCGGCGTGGCCGATGGCTTGGGCGAAATTTACCCAGGTGTGGCAACGGTGGGCGGTCACGATGTGGTTGCTTTGCGCAGTGTCCGTACGGGGCTTTACCTTGGCACTGCTGCCGAGAGTGAAGCGGTGGCGGCGATTTCGGGTGCGGTAGGTGTGGAGCAGCTCTTTGAATTACAGGATTGGGGTGGTGGAGAAATTACTTTGCGGGCACACAGTAATGCGCTCCTGCTGGCTGCTGGGAATGACGGTTACCTTTATCCGAGTGCCAGCAGGGTGGGCGGATGGATTGTGCAGGAGACCTTCCGTCTCCACCGGGACAGCGAGGGCAGCGTGGCGCTGCAGCACGTAGGCACCGGGAAGTGGGTTCATATTGAGGCACACACTGGCAGTGCTCTGTTGGTGGCTGGCGACATCGAGGTGGCTGACCGCTTCACGCTCCGCATCCAGGAAAACGGATTGCAAGCAGTGGCGGCAGCGGCTGCCCAGGCGAGTGTGGCCGTCGTCGTGGTTGGCAATGATCCGCACTTGGGTGGACGCGAGACCTTGGACCGCAATACTTTGGAGCTTTCGCAGCGCGATCAAGAAATGATTCGGGTGGCGTGGGAGGCGAATCCCAACACCGTGCTGGTGGTTGTTTCCTCCTACCCCTACGCCTTGGGTGAGTTGGCGGATATTCCGGCGATCGTCTGGACTTCGCACGCCGGTCAGGAACTGGGGCACGGGCTGGCTGATGTGCTGTCCGGAGTGGTGGAACCCTATGGCCGGCTGCCGCAAACGTGGTTTGCCCGGGATACCGACCTGCCAGATATTTTGGACTACGACATCATTTCAGGTGGCGGAACTTACCAGTATTCCAGCGCTGAACCCTTATATCCCATGGGTCACGGACTGGGCTATTCAACCGTTGAATACAGCGATTTCTCGGTGACGGACCATGGTGATGCCTGGCTAGAAGCGTCGCTGAGCGTGCGCAACACCGGTGTGCGTGAGCTGGCCGAGCTGGTTCAGATTTATGCGGCAGCGCCGGATCACCGCTTCGAATTCCCGCGCAGACTACTGCTCGGTCATGCCAGGGTCACGCTGGCCGCCGGCGAAGAACGGGTGGTCAAGGTGGCCATTGCGCGCGAGCGTTTGGCCACCTTCAGTGTCACTTCCTTGGAGATGCTGGCCGAACCGGGGGAGTATATTTTCCTCGCTGGACGGTCGGCGCAGAATCTGCCGGTATCTGCTACTTTGCGGTTGACCGGAGCTGGCAGCCGCGACCGGGAGCCTGGGGACGCGATCCGAGCCGAGCACTTCGATGCTGCGCACGGAGTGGAATTGGTGCCGGAGAACCACCTTGCTGGAACGGCCATCACTCTCGGTCCGGGGCATCGTTGCGCTGTGGCGTACTACAAGAATTGGTCCGCGCTCCCTGCCGGAGCGGGGGAGCTTCGGGTTCTCGGTGGCGGCAGCGGGAGGGTCAGTTTTGAACGTGCGGGAGCTGCAGGGACGTGGCTGCCCTGGGTAATCGTTGATGTTCCTTTGGGATCTGGCGGGGTTATCGGCTTTGATCTTCCGGCAGTGGCCAATGGCTTGGGTGCCGAAATTCGCGTGGTAATTTCAGGAGCTGTGACTCTAGTGGAGTTCAGCCTCGGCGAGCGCTGATCAGCGGGCCAGCATTCCCCACACGAAATACGCCGAACATGCTGCCGAGCCGCCAATGACTAGGGCAAAGCCGGTGAGCCAGATGAACGACGGCGTTCGGGTTGCCTGAGCGAGGAGGTACGCGTCGGAACTGGTGAGTTGGTTGCGGCGGCGGGTGTGAACCGCAGCCACCTTGAAGAAGTCGCGCACAGAGCCCACTCCCAGCGCGATTCCTAACGTCAAAATTGCCCAGCTGACAGTCTGCACGTCGGCGAACATGACAAGAGCTTGGGCGACGGCCGCGCTCAGCAAGGCAACGACGATCCCGGTAAAATTCCGCAGGAATATGAGGGCGAGCAGGAGGATCAGTGCGCCGATGGATGCCGCAGCGCCAGCCCAGCCTGCCGAGACTGACCAGACAAGTGCTAGCCCTACAACAGCAGGTGCCGGATAGCCCCAAAAACCAGACCAGGTGGCACTAAAGCCGCGGCGGCCACTGCTGACCAGCTGGCCAGAATGGTCAAGGCCGATCTTCAGGCCATGCACCACTCGTCCGGTCATGAGAGCAGCAAAGGCATGACCGAGTTCGTGCACAAACGTCACATACAAGCCGAACCAGCGCCACGTGACCCGTGGGATGCTCAACACCACTGCGACTGCCAGGATGCCCACAAGGATTCCAGCGGGAACGCTGAGTGGGTCGGTCCGTGTAAAACCAGCTAGCACTGCGCCCCACCAGTTGGTGGCGGCGTTTGTGAGCTGTTGTGCTGCATTGTCCATTCCTGAAGATTAGAGCATGTTGCTGGGCGTTGTTGACGCTGGTCGCATTCGCCGTGGATGGCCCCGATGCGAGCCGTCCTGAAGCGTTGACAACGCGTTCACAAGGGGCCGCCGTCATATCTCAGTGGTACAATATTTAGTACCACTTTAGGAGGTGCGCTATGGCCATCACGGCTTCAGAGGCTAGGGCTAAGTTGTTCCCGTTGATTGAACAAGTTAACAACGACCGCATGCCCATAGAGATTATTTCCAAGAAGGGCAGTGCCGTCCTGATGTCTTTGGCGGACTACGAGGCGTTAGAAGAGACGGCCTATCTGCTGCGAACACCCGCCAACGCCGTGCATTTGATGGAAAGTATTGTTCAACACCAAACCGGCCAGCTGCAAAGTCACGAACTCAGTGAATGAATATCTCATTCACTCCCAACGGTTGGGCAGATTATCAGTACTGGCTCAGCATCGATAGGTCCAGTGTAAGGCGCATCAACTTGCTATTGAAGGACTCCGCGCGGTCGCCCACGGATGGAATTGGCAAACCCGAAGCCTTCAAACATCACCTTGCTGGCTACTGGTCACGCAGGATCACGGATGAGCACCGTCTGGTCTACGCCGTGGACGGTGAGCAAATCATTGTCATAGCCGCCAGGCATCACTACTGAGTTTCGAAACTGACGACGGCGGAACTTCCGTGGCGCTGATAGTTGGACAGTTGATGGATTGGTTGGACAAGCGGAACGTCCATTGTGGGTAGGCTGGCAACGTGACTGAATCTGCCCCAACACTTCGCCGTTTTGAACTGACCCTGCGTAAGCCTTGGCTGGGATTTTATCCCAAGCCCACCGTGGTGATTGATGGCGTAGCCCAGCCAACGCAGTGGGGCACTCGCAACTGGAAAGTGCGGGATGAAGTTGAAGTCAGCATCTTCATCCATAACCGGCTCTGGACGTTTGGCAGGGCGAATTTCACCGTTGATCCACGCGCTACTACCGCGCTGATCTATTCGGCACCGTGGCTCCCATTCCTGCCTGGCCGCATCGAAGTGTCCGCATGAGCGCATCCACATGATCCCGGCCGAGCGGCAAGTCTGTTTTGTGGGGGATTCTTTCGTGGCAGGGATTGGGGATGAAACTGCCCTTGGTTGGACTGGCAGGTTGGCAATGCGGCAGGCTACCGCGGGGCACCCCATCACCGCCTACAATTTGGGCATTCGCGGCAACACCTCCGCTCAAATCCTTGGCAGGATCAGTGCGGAAATCGACGCGCGCCGGTCCCCGCAGCGCCCTACCCGAGTGGTTCTTTCCCTCGGGGTTAATGACACCGCCCACGTGGACGGGAAACCCCGAATTTCTCCGGATGAGTCCTGCGCCAATTTAGAGCGCATCTTAGAAGCAATCTCCGGAGATCCCGTCTTAGTGGTGGGGCCGCCAGCAGTATCGCAGGATGCGCAAAACGCCAGGATTTCTGAACTCTCCAACCGTTTCCTCGCGCTATGCCGCGCACGTGGAGTTCCTTACATGGACGTTTTCTCCGTGCTGGAACGCCACCCAGTATGGCGGCAACAGGTTCTTGCCGGCGACGGCGCGCATCCGCGGTCCCAGGGATACCAAGCAATGTACGAGCTGGTGGCACCTGTCTGGGACCGCTGGATGGCTCTCTCACCAAGCGGTGGCGAGAAGCTCGCTGAGGAGGTGTCCGGCGTCGACCTCTAAACCGCGGGCCGTATACCAAGCGCACATGTTCCGGCAGTCCCTCGCCAAAAGCTCTGCTGCCTGGACATTGCCGGCCAGATCCACCAGCTGCGGCAGGTCAATGATGACTAGACGGTCGCCGGCGGCCAGCACGTTGTAGGGCGAAAGATCCCCGTGTGCAAAGCCCATCCGAGCGAAGATTCTCATGGCTTCAACCAGCTGATCCCAATACCCCTGTAACTGTTCCGGGTCCGGATGCGTGGCCTGCAGCCGTGGGGCAGCAATGCCGGGGTGCGCGGGATCTTCAATGAATTCCATCAGGATTTCATTGCCGCAAATTTGCACCGGATAGGGCACAGCGATGCCATTCTCGTAGGCCATCTGCAGATACGTCCATTCAGCGTTGGCCCAGCTGATGGCCTCAACTTCACGGCCGTAGCTGCTGCCATTTTTGAGGGCACGGGAATCGCGTGAACGCCGCGTAGAACGGCCCTCGGTGTAGGCAGATGATCTATGGAACAGTCGCTGATCGGCGGGCCGGTAGCGTTTGGCGGCCAAGAGGGCACTGCGGGAATCAGTGGCCCGCTCTATGAGGAACACGTCCGCTTCCTTTCCGGTTTTCAGCACGCCAAGTTCGGTGTCAATAGCGGCGGCGTCTTCGATCACGAAGTCAGGATAGGGCGTGGGGCCACGCATGAGTTTTTCCAGATCGGGCCACGTGGACCAGCGCTGATTTTCACCGAGGGAATCGTCAAGAACGTTCCAGTCGGCGGGGCGCAGCTGTGCCCCAAAGTCATTGTTGTCAGGGCGGGGAGGGCGGCGCTTGAAGGACTTGCGGGTCTTTTCGAATGGCTGCTGGTCAGCAGAATACTTCATGGGTGAATCGACTCCTGGGGAGGGCAAAGCGAATGTTGTGGGCGCGAGGTGCTGCGAAGACAATCATTGGGTCCTCCTTCGGGTCGGTTCAGGGCTCGCTTCAGGCATAGCGAAAAGACACTTCATGTCACCACGGGTGTGTGGGCGGTGTCAACGATCAATTTTGTTCCGGGTGCGCTGCGGCTATTTTCTAGTGGTAGCGCGGGTGGTGTTGTTGGTGAGAGTGCCCCAGTGCTGCCAGCCTGCAATCGCCAGACCGGCCTGTGCCACGTAGAGGAAAATCAAGACGGAGCCCTGCGCGGACATCACCGTGTTGTAAATGGCGGCTATCGCAGCGACGACAAAGAGGAACCAGGCCCATCGAGAGCGATGCGCTAAGCCAACCAGCGCCGCTGGTGCCAGTCCGGCAAGGAGCCCATTGAACAACACAGCGAGCCAAGGGACACTGCTGAGCGGAGCGTGTAGGCCGGTAAAAATCGCGGCAACCACCAGGAGCGAGGCCAGCGAATACACAACAGCAACCGCAGCCGGCGCCACAACGTCCGTACCGCTAAATAGCCGTGGCACCACGGTGCGTGTCATGGGGGTGGACAACGGTAGCTTCCGGAAAAGCAGCAAAGCGTACACTGCGGCACCGCCGGCAATGACCGCGGTCAGAGCGGCTCCGGCCAGAAACAGCAGTAGGGCGGCAGAGGAGTTCAACAGCACCGGTAGATAAGTGAACGCTGAGGCGACTGCGGGCAAGAGCACTGCGGCAACGGCCAGCATCCAGCCAACATCGTGGCGCCTGCCAATGAGGAACAAGGCTACGCACAGAAGGAGCGCGCCTAGTACCGTGAAGGCAATTGTGGCCACGTCAAAGGGACCATTCATGCGCCCGAAGAGCAGCTCACTTGTTTCTTGCATGCCGCCAACTCTAATGGGCGGTCAGGCTAGCTCGTGCCGTTTTGCAACCTGCCGGTGATCTGATGTGCCTCTTCCAAAAGAAGCCGGCCAAGGAATTCTTGGCGTTCTTCACGAAAGCGCGGCTCGATTCCTGTCAACGACAGCGCCCAGGCAGGCTTGCCGTGGGTATCGAAGACGGCAGCGCCCATGCCCCAGCTGCCTTCTAGGACCAGACCAGGATTCACCGAGTAGCCCACTGCGTTAGTTTGGGCTAACTTTTCCCGGACCAGAGCCGGAGGCTGGGTGGCAGCAAAGCCGCCAGCATGTTCATCCCAACGGTTTAAGATTTGCTCTTGTTCCGCTGCAGCGAGGAAGGACATGATGGCGATGCCGGCAGATGCAATGCCGAGCGGAAACCTTACTCCTTCATGGAGCACAAATGACCGTATGGGGAAGGCGCCCTCCTCTCGCATGAGACACACGGTCTCGGCTCCGCGGCGGACGGAGAAGAAAGCACTCTCGCCAGTCTCTTCGGCCAAGCGGCGCAGACTGGGCCGGGCGATGTCCTCCACGGGGAATCGGGCCGCCGCAACGGAGCCCAAAAGCAACGCTTCTGGACCCAGCACCCAGTTGCCGGTGCCGCCGTCGTGGTCCAACAACCCCTCTGCCGCCAAGGAGGTCAGCAAGCGGTGAACAGTAGGCCGGGTCAGCCCGGACTCCCGGACCACTTCCACGAGGGGCGATCCTTCCGGCTTCCTGCTGACAATCCGCAGTAACGCCGCGATCCGGCCCACCACCTGCGCACCTTGAATGGGTTGCTGAGTCATCAGAGGACCTTTACTGTCGAATATTTTGGAATACTTTGGAATGTTGACGAACTTAAGTCCATATTGTGGATACGCCAAAGGGTATCGTCCACAGTGTAAATACGCACAGATTCATGGAAATGTAACGCCTTGACAGCCCAATGTGAAGCTCTCTAGGCTCAGGTTAAGAGCAGATAGTCCATAAAGTGGACGATACCTGGAATGAGCTCAATGAGGAGATTCTGATGACTAAGATTCACAGCAGTGCCGCCCAAGCCCTGGCCGAGGTGATGCACGACGGCATGACGCTGGCTGTGGGTGGCTTTGGCCTCAGCGGTATCCCTGCAGATCTGATTGAGGCGGTCAGGGATTCCGGCGTCACTGGACTCACGGTGGTTTCAAACAACATGGGCGTGGACGGGAAAGGCTTGGGCGTATTGCTCGAGGCTGGTCAGGTTGCCAAGGTCATCGCCTCCTATGTGGGTGAGAACAAGCTGTTCGCCGAGCAGTATTTGGCCGGGAAGTTGGATGTTGAGTTCACCCCTCAGGGCACTCTGGCCGAGCGGCTCCGTGCTGGTGGGTCCGGAATTCCCGCGTTCTATACCAGGACAGGCGTGGGCACGCTGGTCGCCGAGGGCAAGCCGCATGAGGAGTTCGACGGCGAGCTCTACGTTCAGGAGCGGGCCATCATCGCCGATGTTTCCATGGTCCACGCCCACACAGCCGATACTGACGGCAATCTCATCTACCGGTATACGGCGCGGAACTTCAACCCTGTCGTTGCCACAGCGGGGCGGATGACGATTGCTGAAGCCGAGATCATCGTGGAGCCCGGCGCACTGGATGCGAATAACGTGGTCACCCCCGGCGTCTACGTCCAGCGTCTGGTTCAGGCCACTGACCGCGTGAAAGACATTGAACAACGCACCGTCCGGCCCCGAAGCGAACCCGCTGCCGTCCCCGCCTGAGCTGTAGTTCCCTGACAGGCATTTCCCCTTCCGGCACTTCTAGGAGCACATCATCATGACTTGGACCCGCAACGATATGGCCGCCATCGCGGCTGAAGAACTCAACGACGGCGATTACGTCAATTTAGGCATCGGCATCCCTACCCTTGTCGCCAACAACTTGCCCGACGGCGTCCGCGTCACGCTCCAAAGCGAGAACGGCATCCTGGGCATGGGCCCCTTCCCTTATGAGGGCGAAGAAGACGCAGATCTGATCAACGCCGGCAAGCAAACCGTCACCCTGCTCCCAGGGGCCAGCATCTTCGACTCCGCCACCTCCTTCGGCATGATCCGTGGCGGCCACGTGAAAGTCGCCATCCTCGGGGCCATGGAAGTTTCCGCAACGGGGGACCTCGCGAACTGGACCATCCCCGGAAAAATGGTGAAAGGCATGGGCGGTGCCATGGATCTCGTCGCAGGCACCCCGCGCGTGGTGGTCCTGACCGATCACACCGCCAAGGACGGGACCCCGAAAATCGTCAACGAATGCTCGCTCCCGCTGACCGGGCGCCGCGTGGTCAACCGCATCATCACGAACCTGGCCGTCTTTGACATTGAAACGAACGACGCCGGCAACTTAGCTGGTGGGGGTACCCCCTCCTTAGTCCTTACTCGCCTTGCGCCAGGTGTCACGGTGGAAGAGATCCAAGCCGCTACCGAACCCGCCTTCACTACCAGGCTTGATACCGCCAGTGTTGGTACCGCAACCACTGAAGGAGCCACGGTATGAGTCTGCGTGAACAATTCGGCAAAGATATCCTGCTGACGGGCTGGGGACACAGCAAGTTTGGGAAGCTGAGTGAGGAGACGCTGGAGTCACTCATTGTTCAGGTTGCCACGGAAGCCATTAGCAATTCTGGGCTTGAGCCCGGGCAGATCGATGAAATCTATCTGGGCCAGTTCAACTCCGGCATGATGCCCCTGGCGTTTCCCTCCTCGCTGGCTTTGCAAGTCTCCGAGGAGCTCGCCGGAGTGCCGGCAACCCGTGTGGAAAACGCCTGCGCCTCCGGATCTGCGGCGATGCAGCAGGGCGCTAAAGCGCTGCTGGCCGGTACCGCCAAGAATGTTTTGGTTATTGGTGCGGAGAAGATGACGCATGCTGGTGCAGACGTTGTCGGTGCGGCCTTACTCGGGGCCGATTACGACATGGCTGGCAAGCCCTCCACCACCGGCTTCACAGGGCTCTTTGCCGAGGTGGCCAAACACTATGAGAATCGCTACGGACCCGTGGGTGACGTACTGGGCTCTATCGCCGCGAAGAACCATCGCAACGGTGTAGACAACCCCTACGCTCAGCTACGTAAAGACCTAGGTGAGGAATTCTGCCGGACCGTTTCGGACAAGAACCCGATGGTGGCTGATCCCTTACGCCGCACCGATTGCTCACCTGTTTCAGACGGAGCTGCGGCAATTATCCTTTCGCTTTCCCCAACGGGAGGAGTCACTGCTCCGGTTCGTCTTGCCGGCTTTGGTCAGGCCAACGATTTCCTGCCCACTGATCGCCGTGACCCAACGGCCTTTGCGGGCGTGCGGACCTCCTTTGAGCGGGCCTTTGCCATGGCTGGTGTTGGCCTGGATGATCTGGACTTCGCCGAAGTTCACGACTGCTTCACCATCGCCGAACTTCTCATGTACGAGGCCATGGCCCTCACCGAAGCTGGTCAGGGCCGCCGCGCCATCGAGGAAGGCTGGGTCTATAAGGACGGCAAACTCCCCATCAACGTCTCCGGTGGACTCAAGGCCAAGGGCCACCCGGTTGGAGCGACAGGCGTTTCACAGCATGTCATTGCCGCTATGCAGCTCACAGGAACAGCAGGGGATATGCAACTCCCAGTAGCCCGCCGGGCCGCTGTTCAGAACATGGGCGGGGTGGGCATCGCCAATTACGTCAGTATCCTCGAAGCGCTCTGATCGTCACGGGCATTTGCGGTTAGGTGCGTTTCCTAAACCGATGAATCTCGGTGTTTTACGGTTGGTTCGCCTTTAGTTCAAGCAGCTATGTGGTGCTTCGCCGGCGCCTATCTGATATTCAAAAGCTTTGTTCCATAAGCTTTTGTAACCCATAATCATGTGGCATACAATTGAGTATGGCAATCAGCTTCGCGGCATCGGCGGATAAGCATGGTGTACCCCATGAGGACGCACTGCATGCCATAGCGAATGAAGTGTATTCCGAAGATAGTTTCAGTGAACCCAGGGTGCCCGGTCGTGGGTGGCCCACATTGTTCATCGGACCGCCTCGGAAGCTTGGCGGCCCGCTACTGGAGGTCCTTGCGGAGATTACGCCGCCTCGGGATGTGTTTATTTTCCATGTGATGGAAGCCCGCCCGAAGATGCTAGAGAGGATGAACGATGATGACTAAGGATGAAGTTCCGGCCGCACTGAGCTCCGAAGAGGAAGCTCGCTATCAGCGGATGGCAGATTGGGCTGAAACCGAGATGCCTCTTGCCCCGAAGTCTGCCAGTGGACGTCGTGGATCCGAAGCGGCCGCTCACGGGCGGTCTGTGCTCCTTGAAGCCGGCATGGATCCGGCTGAATTAGACCGCCTCATTGGTGGGCGGCCCAGCTTGAATCCTGATGCCGCTACCGGCGAACATTCCCCACATCTTAACCTCCGCGTCACAGCAGATACCAAGCAGCAAATTAGAAGACTGGCCGATGAGCGTGGGGTAAGGCCCAGCGAAATGGCAAGAGAATTGTTGGCGGTTGGACTACGTGAACTCCAACGCACCCATTCTGGTTCCACCCGCCAGGAAGAACACCCCGCCTAAGAGACCTACGGCTGCGGTGACTGACTGTGTTAGTTACAGAGACTCCGTGGCTACTTCGTTCACGGGTCGAGAAGGAAGCAGCTCTCAACTGTGCGGGTGGACTTGCACAGCGGCGCCGGACCGGGGCAATCAAGCCAGCCGGTCCGGCGTCGTGCATGAAGTGTTGAAGGAGAATAGTCTCCCTATAGCAGAGCCTCGATGAAGCCAGCCACCGCGTTGGCGCCGAGCGCATCCATCACAATCGTGTAATGGTTGGTGCTGGCGATCTTGTGGAGATCCGGTGCGATGAACGCCCATCCCATCCCACGAGGAATTGCACGTGATCCACGCCGCCATTGGTGCCGAAACAAGACGGGACATGCTTGGATTGAGGTATCCGTGCGAAAGGCGAAAAATGACCATGTCCAGTGGAATTTATGTCAGTGCAACTACTCCCGGCTCGGGAAAAACGTTGGTGTCCTTAGGATTGGCCGACGCCTTGCACAGGCGCGCGGATCGGATTGGCTTCTTCCGGCCCATCACCTCTGCCGCGGATCCGGAAAAAGATCCCACCGTGGCCATGTTGCGCCGCATGTACAACATGGATGAGCAGGTCTGCCGTGCCGGTATGACCAGTGCCGAGGCACGCATGCTCTTAGCTACTGGACGGCGTGAAGAAATCGATGCCCGCGCTGTGGAAATCTTTAGTGATATCTCCAAACATGCCGATGTCATCATCGTTGAGGGTACCGATCTCACCGGCCAAGATGCTGCCGTGGAATTCGATCTCAATGCCCGGCTGGCCAACAATCTGGGGCTGCCCATGCTGGCTGTTGTTGGCGCTCGCGGACTGAGCCCGCAGGAGATCGCAGACGCCGTCGATGTGGCCCGCAAGGAGCTGGTCTCGGAAAATTGCTCGTTGCTGGCCATGATGGTCAACCGCGCTGAGCCGGCGGATATGGACGCCATCACCGCCGCCATCCGGCCCGGCCACAGCCACCGCCCCGTCTACGTGCTCCCCGAAATCGCTGAGATTTCCCGGCCCACCGTGGGAGAGGTTGCCTCATCGTTGAAGTTGCGTCTGATGGCTGGCAGTTCTGAGCTGGAGCGCGATATTCATGCCATTAAAGTCGCCGCCATGACAGTGGGCAATTTCCTGAGCCAGCTCGAGGCCAACGATCTGGTGATTGTCCCCGGGGATCGTGCCGATGTCATGGTGGCCACGCTGGCCTCCGCGTTCTCGCCTGAATTTCCTGTCCCTAGCGGCATGGTCTTGACCGGCGGCCTCGCCCCGGATCCGCATGTGCTCCCTTTCCTGGCGCATGCTCCCTTCCCTGTTTTTGCGTACGACGTCGACACCTTCAGTGCCGCTACTGCGATCAGTGAGGTGCGCAGCGAGATCCATACGGGACAGCGGCGCAAGATTGCTGCCGCCATGGGTGCCTGGGCTCGCACCGTGGATGAAGCTGAGTTACTGGACCGGCTCACGCTGCCCCGGCCAGCCACCATGACACCACTGCGATTCCTGCACGAGTTGATTGAGAGGGCCCGCAGCGAGCGCAAGCATATTGTGCTGCCCGAGGGCAGTGACTCCCGGGTGCTGGCGGCAGCTGAGATCCTGCACCGCCGTGATGTGTGTGAGCTGACCATTCTTGGTTCGGCGGCTGCCGTCGAGGAGCTGGCCGCGTCCCACGGTATTGACTTGAGTGGTATCAGCATTGTTGATCCGGCTACCTCTGACCTGCGGGAATCCTTCGCCGTGGAGTACCAGCGGCTGCGCGCTCACAAGGGTGTTGACCTGGCAAAGGCTCGTGAGGTCATGCTGGACGGATCCTACTTTGGAACCATGATGGTCCAGCTCGGTCACCTAGACGGTATGGTCTCCGGCGCTGCCCACACTACTGCCAACACCATCCGCCCGGCCTTGGAATTTGTGAAGACCCGGCCCGGGGTGAACATTGTGTCCTCGGTATTCTTGATGCTGTTGGCGGACAGGGTCCTGGTGTACGGCGACTGCGCAGTTAACCCAGAACCCAACGAGGAGCAGCTGGCAGATATTGCCATTGCCTCCGCGGCCACAGCGGCTCAATTTGGTGTGGAGCCGCGTATTGCCATGCTCTCTTACTCCACAGGCGGGTCCGGATCCGGTGAAGCCGTGGACGAGGTTCGCCGCGCCACCGAACTGGCACGCGCTGCCCGTCCAGACTTGGCGATCGAAGGTCCCATTCAGTACGACGCTGCTGTGGACGCCTCCATTGCCGCTTCCAAATTGCCGGCCTCGACCGTTGCGGGGCAGGCCACGGTATTCATCTTCCCGGATCTGAACACCGGCAATAACACCTATAAAGCGGTACAACAGTCCTCGGGAGCCGTGGCCGTGGGACCTGTTTTGCAGGGATTGAACAAGCCCATCAACGATCTCTCCCGCGGCTGCACTGTGGAAGACATTGTGAACACCGTGGCCATCACCGCCATCCAGGCCCAGAGCGTAGCTACTGAGGCTGCAGTTTCGGAAAGTTCAGCCCCCGGCACCTCAACCACAGAAGCGAAGGATTCCTAATGCGCGTGCTCGTCATCAACTCCGGTTCTTCTTCCTTGAAGTATCAGGTGCGGGACACCGACACTAATGAGGTTGCAGCCAATGGCCTCATTGATCGCATCGGTGAGGGGGCTGGTGGACCTGCCGATCATGGTGAAGCCATGAATCAGGTAGCGGCCGCGCTGGAAGGTGAGTTGGCGCAGAAGCCCCTGGACGCCGTCGGACATCGAGTGGTCCATGGTGGGGAACGATTCAGCGAGCCGGTCCTGATCAACAACGAAATTACGCGCGCCATTGAGCGGCTCAATCCGCTTGCTCCGCTGCACAATCCGGCCAATGTCCTGGGTATTCGCGCCATCACGGCGAAATGGCCCGCCATGCCGCAGGTGGCAGTTTTCGATACCGCTTTCCACCGCACCCTGCCCGAGCACGCGTGGCGTTATGCGGTGCCGGATGAGCTGTACCGCCAGTACGGGATCCGGCGCTACGGCTTTCACGGCACCTCGCACCAGTTCGTGACCGGGCGAGCGGCGGAGCTGCTGAATATCCCTGTGGAGGAATTCAATGCTGTGGTGGCGCACCTCGGCAACGGCGTTTCCCTCACCGCTATCCAAGGTGGTGCCAGTATTGACACATCCATGGGATTCACGCCGTTGGAGGGGCTGGTAATGGGTACTCGCAGCGGCGATGTGGACCCGTCCATCTTGGTCTTCTTGCAGCGCCAGGGCCTCTCCGCAGACGACATTGACTCCATGCTGAACAAGGATTCCGGACTCAAGGCGCTCGCCGGCAACAATGATATGCGCGCCATTGTTGAGTCAGCTGCCGCCGGGGATCAGCGCGCCCGCGTGGCTTTGGACATCACCTCGTACCGGTTGGCGAAGTATATTGGCGGCTACCATGTGGCGGTGGGCGGGGCGCAAGCACTGGTGTTTACAGCTGGCATTGGCGAGAATTCAGCCGATTTCCGGGCCCTCGTTGCCTCACGTTTGGGTGCGCTGGGTGTGAAGCTCGACGACGCAGCGAACCTGGTGCGCTCAGCTGACCCCCGGGTGATCAGCGCCCCGGATTCACTCATTCCGGTGCTGGTGGTTCCCACGGACGAAGAGCAGGCGATCGCGGAGGCGACGGCCGCCGTCGTACTTAATTCACTGAAGTAGGCTCATGCCATGGTAGAAATTCCGTATCCGCTCACCACCGAGCGTCTGGTTTTGCGGCGCTTTAGTACTGCGGATCTTGACGCGTATTACGATTACCAGCGGCTGGAAGAGACCGCCCGGTATTTGTACGGGGAGGCTCGCAGCTACGCCCAATGCATGGCGAGAATTGCCCGCTATGTTGAGGAGCCCTTTGACGAGCCGGGCCATTGGGCAACCTTCGCCGTGGAGCTTGCCGGCCAGCCAGGTCTTATCGGTGAGATGGCGTTGAAATGGAATGAGGGCGGCAAACCCGAGGGCACGGCGCCGCAGCGTTTTGGCGAAATTGGTTGGACCATGGCCCCGGCTGCCCAAGGTAAAGGCTACGCCACCGAGGCCGCGCGGGCCGTACTTACTTTGGCTATGGAGCAGTTGGATTTCTACCGTGTGGAAGCCCGGCTTGACGCCAGGAACACGGCGTCGGCCGGGATTTGCGAACGGTTAGGCATGCAGCGCGAGGGAGTGCTGCGCAACAACATGTACCTGAAGGGCGAATGGACCTCTGAGGCCGTTTACGCCGTGGTGCGCGGAGCCTAAATAGCGTTGTGTAGCGCCTGCGCCCAAAAATCGCCGAGTCTAAAATTCGATGTGACAGTAGCTGTTGATGTTTTTCGAAAACATCAACAGCTACTGTCACATCGATTCCGTGGCTACAGATTCTGTGGCCATAGATTCCGTGGGTTGGCGAGTGCGTGGTTAGCGCAGCTCGGTGGCGCCGATCGCATCCGCTAAGAACGCGTAGTCCCAGGCGCGGGTCTTCCAGCCTTCGTAACGGCCGGACGCGCCGCCGTGGCCGCCATCCATCTCGATCTTCATGACAATCGGTTCGCTTCCGGTGGCTACTGCGCGCAGTTCCTGCACCCACTTGGCCGGTTCAACGTACAGCACGCGGGTGTCGTTGAAGCTGGTGACGGCGGCGATCTTCGGGTAAGCCACGGACCTCACGTTCTCGTAGGGCGTGTATTCCTTCATGTATTTGTACACGGCCGGATTGGTGATGGGGTTGCCCCACTCCTCCCACTCCAGGGCGGAGAGCGGCAGCTCCGGATCCAAAATGGTGGTCAGTGCGTCCACGAAAGGCACCTGCGCCACGATGGCCGCATATTTTTCCGGGGCTAGGTTTGCCACGGCTCCCATTAGCAGCCCACCGGCCGAACCGCCCATGGCCGCAATGCGTGCCGGATCAACCCAGCCTGAGTCCGCCAGCCAATCCGTGGCGGCCACAAAGTCCGTGAACGTGTTCTTCTTGTTCAGCTTCTTGCCGTTTTCGTACCAAGGGCGGCCCATCTCGCCACCGCCGCGCACATGCGCAATCACAAAGACCACGCCGCGATCCAGCAGTGAGAGCCGCGGTACGCCAAAGCCCGGGTCCATGCTCATCTCATAGGAGCCGTAACCGTAGATCACGCCAGCGTTGTTGCCGTCGCGTGGCAGATCAGCCCGGCGCAGCACCGAGAGTGGAACCAGGGTTCCGTCCGGGGCCGTGGCCCATTCGCGCGTGGCGACATAATCCTCGGAGCGGTAACCGCCCAGCACGGGGGTTTCCTTGCGCAACAGCAGCTCGCCGCCGCCCTCGCCAACCGGCAGCACGTAATCGTAAACGCGTGGCGGCGTGAAATCTGAGGTGTACACCAGCCGGATGACGGGGGATTCGTACTCGCTGCCGCCCATCGAAGCCGTGTACAACTCCTCATCAAAGACAGGTTCGACGGCGGCCGCCTGCGCCGCAGTCCCCAAGCCTTCCAGCTCGGTCACCTGAACGCTCTCGATGGTGTTCTTGCGCAGCGAAACCACCATGTGGGTGGCGGTGACGGAGGCGCCGTTGATACGCACGGCAGGATCGTGCGCCACAACGGTGGCCCACGTCTGCTCGGCCACAGGCTTGGAGAACTCCGCGGCGTCAACCAAGGAAATCATGGAGTTGACGGCGTCACGGTCATGAGTGAGGAGAACCTTTTCGGTTCCGTCGAGAAGGAAGGGTTCGGCGTCGTACAAGATCTCGGCGCTGCGGGGGATGAGTACCTGCAGGCCCTTTTCAGGGGCGGCGAAGTCCAGAAGGCGGGTTTCGCTGAATTCTGAGCAGCCGATGCTGATCATGAGGTGGCGGCGGTCGGCGGAGAGGTCGAAGCCGGTCCACATGGCCACATCGTCCTCCTGGTAGAGGACCTGATCGCTCTCTACCGGGGTGCCGAGGATGTGGGTTTTTACTTGGTGGGGACGCCAGGAATCGTCGGCCAGCATGTAGTAAAGCGTGCTGCCGTCGGGGGAGAAGGCTAGGCCGTAGAAGACGTTCTCGATGGTGTCTTCCAGGAGTTCGCCGGTGCGCAGATCCTTGATGCGGACCGTGAAGAGCTCGTCTCCGGCGTTGTCCACGGCGTAGGCGTAGAGGTTGCCGTCGCGGGTGACGGCGGCGCCGCCAATCGAGAAGAACGGCTGGCCTTCGGCTTCGAGGTTGCCATCGAGGATGATTTGCTCGCCTGGGACATCCACGCCGGGCTCAACGAGTGGGGGAGTCCAATCATCGAGTGTGCCGTTGCTTTCGGCGCGGACGCGGCACTGGATTCCATAGGCCTTACCCTCCACCATGCGACCGTAGTACCACCAGCCGTCCTTGCGGCTAGGTACCGAGAGATCTGTTTCTTGCGTGCGGTTTTTGATTTCGTTGAAGATGTCCGTGCGCAGCTGTTCCTGCCCGGCCGTGACGGCGTCGGTGTAGGCCTGCTCGGCGTTTAGATGCGCCACAACCTCCGGGTTTTCCTTCTCGCGAAGCCACTCGTAGTTGTCCACAAAGGTGTCGCTGTGGTGGGTGCGCTCCACGGGGACCTTCTTGGCAATGGGGGGAGTTAGGGTTGCTGCGGCATCGGAAGTCGTCATGATTCCACTCTAGCGAGGAGGCTTCCGGGAGTGCAGACGAAGGCAGGCGGCTATGCCAAGAGCGGAGCGCCGTCGACTCCAGACCCCTCGAGTGCGCAGATAACGTACGCTTCTGACCGTTTCCGGTCTCTTACCGTACGTTATCTGCGCACTCGCCGAAGGGTTGGGCCGAAGCGCGGCGCAGTGGCTGTCACCCGCGGGCTGGCCAGCGGCCCGCTTAGGCGCGCAACGCCGTCGTCAATCCCCAAAGAACAAGTGCGGCCAAGGGGAACATCCACTGCACCACCACATCCCCAACCCGGGAGAGTATATTCCGGCGTCGCGACGTGGCGGCGTCTTCCATGGGATCGCGCAGCCGCTCATCTGGACTGCGCAGGACGCTGATGGTGCCAATGATGGAGACCGCCAGTAACAGCACACTACTGGCGAGGAGAATCGGTGCAGGGTTCAGCGACAGCCACGCTTCGGCGCTGGATTTGGGCGCCAGAGCTGCGGCCACGAGTGCACTGGCCATGCCCACGGTAATGGCCAGGTACAGGGGCCACATGTGTTTGACGCCGTGGCGCAGATATAGGGGCAGGGCCATCACGAGCGCCAGCGGAACCAGCAGTAACAGCAATTGTGAGACGTGCAGATCTAAGGTTTTCTCAGCGGCCCACGGAGTGATAGTGAGGTTGAAAACCATGAATCCAACAAGGCCAAATCCGCTCCGTATGATGGTTTTCCGGGTCTCACCGGCGGGGGCAGTGGGCAGATCAAGAGTCTGAGCGTACTGCTGCGGGGAACCGAATTCCGCCTCCGGTGTCTGCCCGGAATCGGCCACAAATTCCTGTACTGAGGCGAGCGTGTCACCGATCGCAGCACCGGTGACATTGCGGAATCGCAACTCAACAGTCAGTTCATCGAGCCAATTCTGAGTGGCCTTGCTGACGGCTGTTGTGGTGTCTTTGTCAGTTTTCATGATGCTTCCCCCGTGAGTAAGTTATTGGTGACTGCGGCGAACTGCTGCCAGTGCAGACGCTGCCGTGCCAGCTCTGAGCGGCCGGCCTCGGTGAGTGAAAAGTACTTGCGCCCGGGGCCTGCGGTGCCAGCCTGCCAATCGGTGCTCACCCAGCCAGCTGTCTCGAAGCGGGTCAGCAAAGGGTAGAGCGTACCGCCCTTGATTTGGCCCAGCCCGGAATCGGCCAGCGTACTGGTGATGGCATATCCGTACGATCTGCCACTGTCCAGTACCTGCAGCACGCTCAAGCCCAGCACGGCGCGCAGCCAGTCGCTGGGCCAAGAGGTGGTTTCTTCCGAAGTCATAACTAGATTGTCTGATTAACTAGTCAGGCTGTCAAACATGTTGTTGGGGGAGGGGAGGGTTGTCGGCGAGTACGGCGGGGTGGCCCTATTCTCCGGTTCCTTGCTTCTGAATCGCTACTTTCGTCCGGTGAAGTGTTCCATGGACTTGTAGACACCAAACACGCGCCCGGCCACCACATCCCAGGCCGCGATGGGCAGGATCCCACGCAGCGCGGTACTCAGTTTCACCGTCCACGGCATCATGAGCATGGGGGTACCTTCCTTCATGGCGCGCCAGACGCGTTCGGTGACGGCGGTTGGTTCCATGAGCGGGGTCATGAGTGGGCCGCGAGCCCCCTCGAACATCCCCGTCTTAATGTAGGAGGGGCAAAACGTTGTCACCTTGATGTGGTGATGGCCAGCCTGCTTCAACTCCAGCCGCAGTGAATCGCTCCAGCCGATCACCGCCCATTTCGAGGATGAATAGACACTCATCCTCGGATTGGCGAGCAGCCCGGCGGCCGAGGCAACGTTGACGATCCTACTGGTCCGGCCGCCGTCGATCATGGCTGGCAGGAACTCGCGGGTGATGTGCATCAGGGCCAGTGAGTTGATCGCCATAGTGGCGGCAATATCGCTGCGCTGATCGTGCTCCCAAAAGTACTTTCCACGCACAATCCCGGCATTGTTGATGAGAATATCCGGGGTCCCGACCTCGGTACGGACCTTCTGCGCGGCCTCCTCGATTGCCTCGAGCTTGCTGACATCCACCACGTAGCTGTGGATTTGGGTGCCGCGACCGCTCAGTTCTGTAACGGCCGACGCCAGCAATTCGGTGTTGATATCCCACAGGATCACATGCGCGGCGTGGTCTTGAACGGCCAGATGCGCGTACATTTTGCCCATCCCCATGGCGGCTCCGGTAATCAGAACGGTGGCATTGGAGAGGGACTCGATGGTGGCGTTCATGGGCGCTCCTTGGCGGCAGGAATGGTGGCGGGAAGAGTATCGGGATGTGCTGCGGGAGAAGACGACTGGCTCGGGATGAGCTTGCCCGGATTCATGATGCCCTCGGGATCCAAAGCGTCCTTGATGGACTTGAGAACCTTGATGCCAAGGTCACCGATTTCAGCACCAAGGTAGGGGGCGTGATCGGCCCCTACTGCGTGGTGGTGGGTGATGGTGGCGCCGGCCGCGACGATGGCACGCGAGGCGGCTTCCTTGACTCGGGCATTTTGCGCCAGGCCATCCTCCTCCAGGCCCGAGAGGAACGTGAAGTACAGCGAAGCGCCGTCGGCGTAGATATGAGAGATGTGAGTTTGCACGTGGGCCGCGGCGCCGTGTTCCCCGAGCGCGTCCAAGATCGTCTGGCGAACAGAGCGGTAAGTGTCCTCGATGCGGCTCCAGGTGGCGGCCGTTTCAAGGGTCTCCACGTAGACGCCCCGGGTCAATAATTCATCGCGCAGGTACGGGCCGCTGAACCGCCCGTGCTCCCAGGATTTTCCGGGCAGTGGCCCCAGTGGGATGCCGCCAGCCTGGCGCAGGATCCGGGCGCTGCGCCGCCGTCGGGCTCGAATCTGAGCAGCCGGTCCTTCCCAGACGAAGAGCCCCAGAGCGGGAGTATTTTGTCCGCGAACCGAGAGGTAGCGAGAGAGGGCGCCGGTCTTCCAGCCGCCCAGTTTGAAGGTCGACGCCGTTTCATCCGTGTCGCTCAAACGGCACACATGCGGCATGTCCCCGCGGGCGCCGAGGTGCCTGAGTTGGTGCATGGCTTGGGCGCCTGCCGCAAATGACGGGAAGGACCATGCCCCGTACACCTTGTCTTCTGGTGCTGCGGCGACCTTTAGTGTGGTGCTGGTGATGACACCCAACGTACCTTCACTGCCAACCACCACGTCGAGCAGTTTGGGCCCAGCGGCCGTGCCGGGCGCGGAAGAACCAGCGTCAAAGGGCCCCATGGGCGTTTCGAGATGGACGGATTTGACCAGTTCGTCAGAGCGGCCGTAACCGGTGGAGGACTGCCCGGAGGATCGCGTAGCTACGTAGCCGCCCAGCGTTGCCTCTTGGTGACTTTGCGGAAAATGTCCTAGCGTCAACCCATGCGGGGCAAGGGCAGCTTCGATGGCCGGGCCCCTAATGCCAGCCTCGAAGCTCGCCGTGCGGGACAGCGGATCAACATGCAGCAGCCGGTTCATGCGCCGCATGTCAAGGGTGATGACGCCATTAAAGCGCCCGCGCAACGGCTCCACCCCGCCAACCACAGAAGTGCCACCGCCAAAAGTTACCACTGCCAATCTGTGCTCCACACACAGGGCTAGGATTTTTCGTACCTCGTCAGCGCTGCCCGGAAAGACGACCGCGTCGGGCGCGTCCACGGCATCCCCGGCACGTCGCCGCAGGAGGTCTGGGGTGCTCTTTCCGCCGGCGTGGAGAATCCGTTCTGTCGCATCGTTCGCAACGTGCTCGTCGCCCGTAATGGCGCGCAGTTCAGCCAGCACCTCGTCACTGAGGGAAGCAGGCCCCACGCGCACCTCGGACAAATCAACAGGTGGGTGGACGGCTGCAACACTAACCAGTCCAAGGGTGGTGCGCAGAAATTCCAGCGCGCTGGGAGCCAGGGGGGTTGCGCGGGTGGGGTCTCCCCAGCCATACCAAACTGACGGGGAAATTTCCTCTGTGAGATGTGTCACCATGGGATACAGTGTGACACATGATGTCACAACGTACCAGTCCGCAAGTTGACGAAAAGTTGCTCATCGCCATCCGGGACTCCGTGGTGCTCCACGGTGTTAGGCGCACCACGGCCAACGACATTGCCGAACGCGCCGGCATTTCCCGTATGACGTTCTATCGCCGTATGGGCTCCGTTGAGAATGCCGTGTTGGCGGCCTTGACCCAGGAGTTCCGTTCCTACACCGGCGCCGTGCTGACAGAAGCACCGGCTGGCACAGGGCGTGAACAGCTGGTGCACTTCGCCGTGGAGAGTGTGCGCGTCTTTGCCACCTCAGAATTGCTCGGATCAATCGCCGAACGCGATCCGGAGTTCCTGATCCCCTATGTCGCCGACAGATTCGGGGCTAGCCAGCAGATCATTCTCGAGCAGCTGCATGCATTGCTAGACGCCGGAGCCGCCGACGGCAGTGTTGAGTCCGCGGCAGGATCGGCAGCTACCCTATTGCTCGCTGTGCAGGGAGTTGCGCTGTCCTCGCGGTTGCTCCTGAAAATGGGTACCTTCGATGATTCCCTGACGGAACTGCGGAAGATGCTGGAACGCTACCTAACACCGCAAGAGACCGCGAAAGTCGCTGCCAACAATGAGAAAAAGGCATGACCATGGAAGCTAGAGGCAAACAAACGGGCAAGAACCCAGCCGCGCAAGAGAAACCCAACCCCAGCTGGATCAATGACCTCACCCGCCAGCGATCGCTGGAGTACCTGAGCGAGCACACCGTGGATGTTGCCGTGGTGGGCGGCGGCATCACCGGAGTGGGTGTTGCCCTAGATGCCGTGAGCCGAGGCCTGAGTGTTGCGTTGATTGAGAGCGGTGATCTGGCCTCCGGAACCAGCGGCTACAGTTCCAAGCTCATCCACGGAGGGCTGCGCTATCTGGCAAAAATGGACTTCCCTGTCGCCTGGGAATCTGCTGTTGAGCGGCGCTGGCTTATGAGCAAGATTGCCCCGCATCTGGTGCAGCCGCTCGCTTTTGTTATCCCCGATGCCCGCAGGTCCAGTGCCTGGGAAGGCTTGGCGGCCGGTGCCGGCGTGGTCATCTATGACGTGCTGCGCAGGCTTTCCGGACTAGGCAGTGCTGTGCTGCCGCGCCCACAACTGTTGTCCCGACAAGCCGTCGGGGCCCTGGTGCCGGGGCTGGAGGAGAAGGCGTTGCGCCGTGGATATTTGTATTGGGACGGGCAAGTGGTGGACGATGCCCGGCTGGTGATCGGCATCGCCCGGACTGCCGCCGGGCTGGGCGCGCACATTCTGCGTGATGTGAGGGCCACTGCTATGACGGCGGAAACTGTTGAAGCGCTCGATGCCAGGACCGGGGCGCCGGTGTCCATCCGGGCCCGGGTAGTGGTGAATGCCACCGGTGTGTGGGCCGCCGATTTCGAGCCGCAGCTGACCATGACTCCCAGCCGGGGGACGCACTTGGTGGTCCGCGCCGAACGGCTGGGCAATCCGCACGCCGCGCACACAGTGGCCGTGCCGGGACACTTTGGCCGGTACGTTTTTGTACTGCCGCAGCCGGACGGTCTTGTCTACATTGGCCTCACCGACGAGGAGGACCACGGGGCGGACGGGCACCATCCCCAAGTTCCAGAGCACGACGTCGATTTCCTCCTTGAGATTGTCAACACCACTTTGGCGGTGCCCCTGACGCGCGATGACGTAGTTGGTTCTTTTGCCGGGTTGCGGCCGCTGGTGCGACTTGCGCACGCTGGGGATGAAACCGCCGATATTTCCCGCCAGCACCTGGTCCGGGATGTTCCAGGCCAGCCCATCACCGTGGTGGGTGGGAAGATGACCACCTACCGGCGCATGGCCCAAGACGCGGTCGACGCCGTGACGGCTCGCCTAGGGATTGTGGCCCCCTGCCGGACCAAGGCCTTGCCGCTGGTGGGGGCCGCGTCTGCCCAGGAGCTGCGTAGGGTTGACGCCCCGGCCCGGCTAGTTGCTAAGTACGGTACCGAGGCCACCGCAGTTAAGGCACTTGAGTTGGCTGATCCGCGGCTTGCAGCGACCCTGTTCGAGGGGACTGCAATCACCGGCGCGGAGTTGCTGTTCGCAGTCCAGGCGGAAGGGGCCAGTAGCGTAGACGATCTTCTGGAGCGGAGAACCCGGCTCGCATTCGTTCCCTCAGATGCACAGCTGGCACGTGGCCCGGCAGCGGATATTCTGGCGCTCGCAGGGTCGATTGCTTCGGCCGAAGGAACAAACAAGTGAGCGCGGCATCTGGTGGCAACGCCCTGCTGCTGGTCAACCCGACGTCGGGCCGCGGCCGCGGATTGCGGCTGCTGAAACGGACAGCCCAAGCGCTCCGAGACGCGGGCTTCCGCCTTGAGATTTCAGTGACCTCCAGCATGGCCGATGCCACCGAGCAAGCTCGTGCCGCGGCACCGGGCAGCCTGGTGGCGGTCTTGGGCGGCGATGGGTTTCTTGGGGCCGCAGCCGCCGGGGCACGTGAGTCGGGCGCCGTCGTGCTTCCCCTGGCTGGAGGGCGAGGAAATGACACAGTTCGGCGGCTGGGGCTGGCGCTGGACCCGGTTAAAGCGGTTCAGGGCCTGGAGAAGTTAGCCGTGCGGGAACTCGATTTTGGTCTCGCCAACGGCCGTCCCTATCTGGGCGTCGCCAACGCCGGCTTCGACGGTCTCGCCACAGAATATGGCAACAACACAAGACTGAATCTGGGACCGTTTATCTATCTGTATGGCGGAATCAGGGCCTTCCTGGACTGGAAGAACGTGACCTTCACCGTGTCCGTAGATGGCAAAGAGAGCAGCTTCCCAGGCTGGCTCGTCGCCGTCGGAAACGTTGGCCAATATGGGGGAGGGCTGCGCATCACCCCACGGGCCAAGGCCGACGACGGCCGGCTTGACGTAGTCTCGCTGGGCCGCGCCACAATCCTCGGGGTGGCAGCCACCTATCTGCGCTCCTACAGGGGTAGTCATCTGGGGCAGCGCAACGTCACCTTTACCCGGGGAAGTGTGGTGAAAATCAGTGCCAGTAAACCGTTGAATCTCTATGCCGACGGCGAGTTGGTGGCAGCGTTGCCCGCACTCCTGGAAGTGCTGCCTAAGGCCGTGAAGTTCCTAGTTCCTGCCGACTCGCAGGCGCTAAGCTAAGCCGGATCCACCCGGCGCAGGGGCAGGAAATTTACCCCGCGGGTGTGGGAGAAGTTGCGGCAGAACGGCGGCGGGCGGCGAAGGGCCAGGCAACGGTCAGCACGCCAAGTACCACCATGATGAATGCTTCGCCGGGGATATCAAAGATGCGCAGGAGCACGGCCGCGGCCAGATATGGCAGGGCTGCCAACTTCAAGGGCGTGTGCTTGAGCCGGCTGCCCCAAGCAAAGAGCAGGAGCGCAAAGAACAGGCTCAGTTCAAAACGTGCCGACCACTCGACGAAGAAGAAGATGGCACCCACAATTACTAAGACTCCGGCCGCCGAGGTGGTCTGCCGCCGGGCCTCCGCCCCGTCCGTGCCGGTTTTCTTACTGAAGGAGAGCGGCAGCCAAATCAGGGCTGCGCAAATAGCGGGAAGCAGCGGTGTCAAAAAGAATACGGGGGCGCTGATGGTGGCAGGATCGCCCGCGCCCAGAAACAGCATCAGTGCCGAAAGTAGGGCGCCGAGGCCGGCAGCCATGAAGACCAGCCCGCTCACCGCCGGCGCTTCTTGAACTGCAACGGCGGATTCGGCAGCCTCGGCCCGGAGTGTGTGGTGATTCTTCATACCTCCATCGTCCCAGCTTTTTTGAGTGCCAGAATGCACTCACCAGTCAGTTCAGAGGACGGGTACCTTCGGGCAGGGCGCCGTCACCAAGGCGAATGAGAACTCAGCGGCTGCGCTGGTTTCGCCTGTGATCTCGATGGATATCACTCGATAAAGGCTAGGGTCGGAACATGACAAAGCAGCCGGTAAATCAGTGGCGCAAGCTCGGCGATGGAACGTACATGATGGCCAGTAATGCCTCCCGGGCGCTGGTCAACATTGGGCTGGTGATCGGCAGCGAGCGTGCCCTGCTCATCGACACCGGCTGCGGGCCCCGCCACGCCACTGAAATCCTCGCCGCGGTGCGCGCGCTGACACCCTTACCTCTAGTCATTGCTAACACTCACGCCCACTGGGACCATTTCTTCGGCAACGCCGTCTTCCGTGATGAACGCGCCGCGGACGACGCCGGCATCCAGTTTTGGGCGCACGCCTCCGCCGCGCGGGACATGGCTGAGACGGGGGAGTCCCAGCGTGGAGAGGTCGTGGGCCCGGAACCTGAGATGGCTGCCGGGATCGGACCGGGGACAGAAATTGTGCTGCCCACTCATCTGCTTCGTCATGATTCAATGGTGCTCGAGCTGGGCAGAATCAGCGTGGAGTTGTTTTGTCTGGGACGTGGTCATACCGACGGGGATCTCATGGTGGGTGCCCCCGGTGTGCTCTTTGCCGGCGACGTGTTGGAAGAAGGCGCCGCACCGCAATTTGAGGATTCGTTCCCGAGCGAGTGGGCGCACGTTCTACGCACCCTAGGCGGCATGGGTGAACAGTATCCGGTCATGGTGCCAGGTCACGGCCAACCGGTGGACGCATCCTTTGCCGCAGAACTGGCCCGCACCGTGGAATTGGGTCCGGCCAGCTAGGCCGTTCCATTCAGTGGGGCAGTAACTCAGCGACCCAGAGGTACAGGGTGGTGGGGGGACTCTATGTTTTTCGTCGAGGGGTTGGGCCGTGGCCGGACAGAAGGATGGCTTTACCGCTTCCCACCCATGACGCAGCGATGGACCAAACACGAAGGTAGGAACGGTCGGGCAGGGGTTCCCAAAAGTTGGGTTTAGAGGATGTTTCTGATGAGGTCTGTGGATGCGTTCAGTTGGTAGATACGGTCGAGTTTGTCGAGAATTTCTAGGGGTGTTTCTTTTGCCCCGACTTTGCCTGTGCGATTCGACATGGCCTGGATGGCGGCGAGGCCGAGTTCGGGTCGCACGGCAACTGTTTCGTATGCGAAATCTTGAACGCTGGTGATCTGGATTTCTGGAGGAATTTTGTCGTCTGGGAAATCACGGAAGTTGTCGGTGACGATGCATCCCGCGCCGCCAACAACGGCTGCGGCAAGCACATGCTCATCGTCGGGGTCTGGCAGGCCGTATGTGCCTTCCAGGCCCTCCCAGCCTTTTACGATGGAATCGTTGAAGTGCAGACGCATCTGAGCTGCCAAATTCTGCGCTTTCTGTCGTGCAACCTCTTGGCTATCGCCGCGTTTGATTCTTTTCAGTTCTTCGTTTACTTCAACCTCACTGAGGATAGCTTCGCTGAAGATGAACCGGTAGGACCCTTCGAAGGCTAGTGACAGCAAGAAGTCGCGTTGAGCGCTTGGCCAAATCACGCAGCTGTCTAGGAGGGCGATAAACATGCCCCATTCTGGCACTATTTTGCTGCGCGCCTGCGTCGTCCAGCTTCTGCTCGAGCTTCCTTCATGCTGGCGATAGCTAGTTCAGGGCTTTCGTCCTCCACAGTTCCTAAGGAATCGAGCGCAGAGTATTGCTCTTTTCTTCGGATTTCCTTGAACTCTAGAATGTCTACTAGTTTGACGCGACGATGAGTTCCAGGCTTCTCGAAGGGAATTTTTCCGGTGTCTAGTAGCTGGACAACAGTAGGTCGAGATACACCCAATAGTTCTGCTGCTTGCTGTGTTGTGAGGGTCATCGAGCGCGGAGTAAGAGATACTGCCTGGCCCTTGCGCATTGCTTCCACTGCCTTAACAAGCACTTCGTATATTTCGAAGGGGAGCTCAACTTGGTCACCCGGTGTGGCTCCCGAGAGAAAAAATTGGGGCTTGAGGGCGGTGCCATTCTTCTTCTTCTTATGGGCTTCGATGAAGTTGTAGAGCTCACCGGACTCTTGGGCCTCTGGCGGTGCAAAGAACGTTTCTTTTGTTGCGGCGTTCGTACTCATGCCGAATCTCACCTTTCGTTATCAGTTTTCGTTTTCTTCGTTTTAAGGGAGCATAACGCGTCAGCGTCCGAGCGTCCAATTTTTTGCTGCCGGCACCCGCCGAAGGAATGCGATGTTCGCAGAGACTCATCCCGCCTGCACGCTCACGCCCTTGGCGTTGTCCACGGCCAAGGGGGCGGCAGGGATACCGCTTCCCACAGGGCTACAGTGGTGAGAGTGAAAAAGTCCGCGCACCCCGGCGATTTCAGCCTCTGGTCCATTGCAGTTCCCGCTTTCGGGCCATCGCTGCTCTTTGGTATTGGCGAAGGCGCAATCTTGCCCATCATTCCGCTCACTGCTCGTGACATGGGCTCGTCTCTGGCGGGTGCCGCTTTGGTGGTGGCGTTGATTGGGATTGGCTCCCTGGCCAGCAACATTCCTGCGTCCTTGCTCACCGCCAAATTTGGTGAGCGGAAGGGCATGGTTGGGGCGGCGCTGCTCAGCATAGTGGCTCTACTGTTGTGTGTTTTTGCCGCCGATTTGTGGCTCTTTGCAGTGGGTGTTTTGCTGATCGGGGCGGCGTCCGCCGTATTCAACTTGGCCAGACAGAGCTACCTTACTGAGGCTGTTCCCCCGCTCATGCGCGCCCGAGCCATGTCCACGCTGGGCGGTGTGGGGCGGATCGGACTCTTTGCCGGACCTTTCATCGGGGCCCTGGCCATTCACCTAGTGGGATTGGCTGGTGCATATTGGGTGGCGGTTGTGGCCGTCGCGGCAGCCGGAACACTGGCTTGGTGGCTACCTGATTTGGTCAGTGATAAGTCCGAAAAGCTCACAGGACCAGCGCCAACGTTGCGTTCTTTGGTGACCGCGCATCGCCAGCTTCTCTTGACGGTGGGAGTCGGGATCTTGTTGGTCAGCGCGGTGCGCTCAGCCCGGCAAGTGGTGGTGCCATTGTGGGCCGATAACCTCGGGCTGAGCCCGGCCGCAACCTCCCTCATCTACGGGCTGTCCGGCGCCATTGACATGTTGATTTTTTATCCTGCCGGCAAAGTCATGGATAAGAAGGGACGTAGCTGGGTAGCCATCCCGTCCATGGTGCTCATGGGCGTTGCCCTCTTGCTGATGCCTTTGACCACCGGTGCCGTAGCTCTGCTGCTGGTGGCGTTGTTGATTGGATTTGGCAACGGCATTGGTTCGGGTCTCATCATGACCCTTGGCGCCGACTACGCACCGCGACAGGGCCGGGCCCAATTCTTGGGCTTGTGGCGCTTCATGTCCGATCTTGGAGGTTCCAGTGGACCCGCCATCCTGGCTGGTCTGACCGCGGCCATCTCACTGTCATTCGGGATCGCGGCCACAGGCGTCTTAGGGCTCGCCGCCGCAGCAGTTCTGGGGTATTTCATTCCCCGAAACCGGGTCATCCAGCGCTAAGTCTTCTAAGCGTGCAGAACCTCAGTGCGCAGTCTCCTGACGTGCAGAACGCTACTTCCGGCGTCGTACGGGCAAAGTCAGCAATAGAGTTCCCGCAACGGTCAAACCATAGCCGCCCACCACAATTTGGCCCACGCCAGCCAAGAAGAATTTGGAGCTGCTCGTGGCGTCGGGTGCTGATAATTGCCACAGGATCAAGGCCACTGCGAGTCCGGAAACTAGCGTCAAAATGGCCGTGGTCAAAACCCAGCCGCGGCCCGACGCCCAGTGCATCTCAGAGCCCAGCCACACATTCCACCGGGGTCCAGTCCGCAAGATCGCCAACGCCGCTATCGAGGTCCAGAACGCCACAATGAAGAACGCCGCGAGGACATCTGCGGGGCGGTGCCACTGGTTGATCAGGGTGGAAATGCCGGCCAAAATGGCGTAGCTGCCGCCCACAAAAGCCGCAGCAGGCCGCCACCTCGGGGAGACCACCAAGAACACGGCCGCGGCGGCGCTGGCAGCGATGGTGCTGTGGCCCGAGGGCAGGGAGTTCAGGGCAAGCGTGGGCACGCCCAGATCCGGGCGATCGGGCAGCCCCGTCTTGATCAGCTGCGTGGATAAATTAGCGGCAATCATCGCGGCCAGAGCGATCCCGGCAGCCTTCCAACGACGTCTCGCCAGCGTGATAAAAAGAACCACCACCGCCGCCAAAACCACGGAAGTGAGGGGCAAATAGTCCAGCACCTTGGCTGCCTGGGTACCGATTCGCGCCTGGGCCACGGCGGCCTCCACCAAGGCAGATTCATCAATAAATTGGCCGGTGGTGGTGTTCACGAAGAAGCGATAACTCAAGATGAAGCCGGTCAAACTAATGATTGCGGCGAACACAAAAGGCCACGCCGGGATGCGTTTGGGGGCGGTACCACCAGTGCGGTGTTGGTCAGCGTGGGTTCTCATTGACTCTAGGTTCCCACAGATTCATGGGAGCTCGCTGACCACCGAGGTACAGTGAAATCATGCTCACCGTCCCGCCGCTGGAAGATATTCTTGCCACCGCCCATGTTGTTGCCTTGCCCATGAACGTGAAATTCCGTGGTGTTTTACTTCGCGAAGTGATGGTCTTTTGTGGTCCTGCCGGCTGGGCTGAGTTTTCTCCCTTTATCGAGTATGACGACGTCGAGTCCGCCCGGTGGTTGGCCTCGGCTTTGGAGGCTGGCTGGGTTGGGTACCCAGAGGCGGTGCGTGACTGGGTTCCGGTCAATGCCACAGTTCCTGCCGTGTCCGCTGAGCAGGTGCCTTCCGTATTGGCGGCTTTTGACGCGGTACATACGGTGAAGATCAAGGTGGCCGAGGCCGGGCAATCGCTCAGTGAAGACGCTGCCCGAGTTGGCGCAGTGCGGCATGCACTGCCAGATGCCAAGATCCGTATTGATGCCAATGGTGCCTGGGATGTGGACCAGGCTGTGCAAGCACTGCGCGAACTTTCCGCGTTCGGGCTCGAATACGCTGAACAGCCCGTGTCCACTATCGCCGAGATGGCCGCCGTTCGCCGGGCGATGAACGGCTCGGTGCTGATCGCCGCGGATGAAAGTGTCCGCAAAGCCACCGACCCCCTCGCCGTGGCCCGCGCGGGGGCGGCCGATCTCTTGGTCATCAAGGCTGCGCCCTTGGGTGGTGTGCGCCGGGCTTTGGAGATTGTGGCAGAAGCAGGGCTGCCCGCTGTGGTGAGCTCGGCCCTGGATTCCTCGGTGGGCATCCGTACGGGGGTGGCGCTCGCCGCTGCGCTGCCTGAACTTCCTTACGCCTGTGGGCTGGGCACAGTTTCACTCATGGCCGGCGATGTTACGGAGCCAAGCCTGGTGGCCGTGGACGGCGGTATTTGTCCGCGCGACGTGGTGGCCAATCCCGAACTTTTGGAACGCTTTGCCGCGCCCGCGGAGCGCCGCGATTGGTGGCTGGAACGCCTGCGCCGCTGCCACGCGCTGTTGTAGCCGCTGCCCCGCGCCCCGTTTCCGACCGCGAGTCCTCACATATGGCCCCTTAAATCGTGCGGAAGGGGCCAAATCTGAGGATTCGCGAAACGGGCGAGAGGAGAGAGGCGAGGAGAGGGCGAGAGGCGAGAAGGAGAGCGAAGCGGAGGGGCCGGGGAAGATGGCTAGAGTTAGAAGCGTGACTTTATTGAGCTCGATGGATGCCGCCCGCTACGTTGTTGATGCGCTCGAACGCGCCGGAGTTCGCCACGTGGTGGTGGCTCCCGGCTCCCGCAGCGCCCCCCTGGTCTACGCCCTGGCCGAGGCTGAAACCGACCAGCGGATCACCGCGCATGTACGCATCGATGAACGCGTGGCCGGATTCACCGCGCTTGGCCTGGCCTTGGGCTCGGACAGCCCGGTGGCGATAGTGACCACTTCCGGAACCGCCGTAGGCAATCTGCTCCCGGCCGTGATGGAGGCCAACCACGCGGGGGTGCCGTTGCTGGTGCTGTCCGCCGACCGCCCCGAGGAGCTCCGAGGTACCGGTGCAAATCAGACCACCGTTCAGCTGGACCTTTTTGGCGAGCACGTCCGATTCGCCACCGATGTGGCCGCCGGATCTGACCCCACCAGCGCTATTGCTACTGCTCTGACGGCCGCCAGGGGCAGGCTCGACGGCATCCCGGCGGGCCCCGTCCAGGTCAATTTGGCCTTCCGCGATCCGCTGACCCCAGCACTTGACGGCTCTGAATGGGAGCGGCTGCTGCCGGTCATCGAGACCCCGGACGCCGCGGCTGGGTTCGTGGAGGGACTCCTGACGGACGACGCCGGCACGGACACTGCGCTCAGCGCCGCCGAGGTGGCTCCCGCACCAGAAGACGGGGAAGAGTTCGCGCCTCTAGAGCTCCCGGCCGCTATGTTCCAGACGTCGTCGGTCCACAGAACAGTGGTGGTTGCCGGTCATGGTGCCGGCGAAGAAGCTGAGCTCTTTGCCCGCATGCTGGGCCTGCCGCTGTTGGCTGAGCCGTCTTCCAATGCACGTTTTGGGCCCAATGCCATTGGCCCGTACCGGTTGCTGCTGGAGAAGTTTGGACCAGAGAGCGCTCATCCCATTGAACGTGTGGTGGTTTTTGGCCGGCCAACGTTGTCGCGCCAAATCAGTAATCTGCTTGCTCGCACCGATCTGGAGCGCGCCCTGTTCGTGCCTGTTCCGGTGCCATGGTTTGAACCCGGACACCGCACTGAACTGATTCTGACCCAGTGGGACCAGCTGCTCGGCTTTGCTGGCCGCGGCCCCGAAGGCTGGTTGCAGGCGTGGCAACAGGCAAGCGAACAGGCGGAATCGGCACTTGATTCAACATTGTCGGGGACTGGCAAAGCCACTGGCAGCAGGCCAGAGGGTGGCAAGCTCGCCGCACCAAGCACCCTGAACGGCCCGCAGGTGGCCCGGGCTGTCTGGGAAGCGGCCCAAAAAGATGCAGGAAGCATCCTCATGCTCGGTTCCTCCAACCCGGTCCGCGATGCGGATCTTGCAGGCAGGCCTACCGCCACGAACCAGCTGACTGTGCATGCGAACCGCGGCTTGGCAGGGATCGATGGCACCATCTCGACGGCCACCGGACTGGCGCTCGCCACCGGAAAAACAACGCGAGTGCTCTTAGGTGATGTGACCTTCTTGCACGATTCCGGTGCCCTGAACATTGGCCCTGCGGAGGCATTGCCGCAACTGCAAGTCATCGTGTTGAACGACGGCGGCGGCGGTATCTTCTCAGTCTTGGAGCACGGAAGGCTGGCGGAGGCACCCAACTATGCAACCGCCGTCGAACGTTTCTTTGGGACCCCGCATACAGCCAACCTGGGAGCGCTGGCCGCGGCCTTTGGATGGAGCCATGTTTCGGTGGGCACCGCGACGCAGCTCGCCAAGGCGCTGGCTGCGCCCGTGTTGTGGCCATGCATCATTGAGGTCGAAGCCTCGGACCGGGCCAGTTTGCGGGAGTTGCACGCGGGTATCGCTGAGGCTATAGCCGCCAGCTAACTGGTGGCCAGCAGCTTCGAGGCGGTCGCAGCGGTTAACCGTGGCTGCTATTTTCCTGCTGCGAGATCGGCGGAAATCTGCTCGGCGGTGCGCAGCAGCTGGGCCCGCACATTGTCCAGAAACGCTGCGGGATCCTCGCGGGCGTTGACGCTCTGTACCTGAAGCGAGACATTGACCGCGGCCGTGACGGCTCCGGAGGAGTCATATACCGGTGCTGCCGCGGACATGAGACCCATCTCCAGCTCTTGGTCAAGCAGGCACCAGCCCTGGCTCCGAACCTCGTCCAGTATCCGGCGAAGCTCGGGCTCGGTCGACACGCCCTTGGGTGTCATGGGTGTGACAGGATGCGAGGCGAAATAGCCGTCAAGCTCGGTGGCGGGCAGACCAGCCAGCAGTACCCGTCCCATCGAGGTGGCGTGTGCGGGGAAGCGGGTGCCCACGGTGATGCCCACGCTCATGATGCTCCGAGTGGCGACCCTGGCAACGTAACTGATGTCGCCGCCGTCGAGCACGGCCGCCGACGTCGATTCGCCCAACAGTGCGGACAGCGTCTGCAGGTGCGGCTGGGCGAGCTGGGGCAGAGTCAACGCGGACAGATAGGAATACCCCAATTGCAGCACCGCCGGGGTGAGTGAAAAAATCCTGCCATCCGTGCGGACATAGCCCAACTCCACCAGGGTGTGAAGGAAGCGGCGGGAGGTGGCCCGGGTCAGCGAGGTACGCTGGGCCACCTCGGTCAAGGTCATGGCCGGATTCTCGGCGTCGAACGCCCGGATGACGGACAGCCCACGGGCCAGAGACTGCACGTAATGATCGCTGGCTACGGGCGGGGCGGTCTGCGCTTCGGTCATCCGTTTATCCTAAAGCCATTTCCAAAGGCACCGAGATGCGTTCCTGCAGCTCCTCCAGCGTGGTGCCGAAGATTTCGCGCACACGAACGCCGTCGGCGGTGATCAGGAAGACGGCGTCATTGGTGTAAATGCGGGTGACACAGCCAACGCCAGTGATCGGGTACGTGCACGCCTCCACCAGTTTGGAGGAGCCGTCCTTGGCGAACAAACTCATCATGACATACACCTCCTTGGCACCTGTGGCCAGATCCATTGCACCGCCGACGGCGGGGATCGCGTCGGGTGCCCCAGTGTGCCAGTTCGCGAGGTCTCCGCCGGCGGAAACCTGGAAGGCACCGAGCACACAAACATCCAGGTGGCCGCCGCGCATCATGGCGAAGGAGTCCGCATGGTGGAAGTAGGAGGCTCCGGGCAGTTCAGTGACGGGGATCTTGCCTGCATTGATCAGGTCCTCATCAATGTCGTCCCCGTGGGCTTCCGGCCCCATACCGAGCATGCCATTCTCGGTGTGCAGGGTGACGGCCTGCTCCGGGCGCAGGTAGTTCGAGACGAGGGTGGGCTGACCAATACCAAGGTTGACGAAAGAGCCGGCCTTGATATCGGAAGCCACCAAGGCAGCCAGCTCGTCACGGCCCAACCGGACGCTATTTTCTTGCGTGCTCATTACTTTGCCCCAAGTTCTGCCGCTGCCGGCGTGATTGCGTTGATCTGCACAATAGTGTTGACGTAGATCCCGGGCGTGATGACGTTTTCCGGATCCAGTTCGCCAGCGGCCACAATACTGCCGACCTGGACGATGCTTTCCTTTGCCGCGGCGGCCATGATGGGGCCGAAGTTGCGCGCGGTTTTACGGTAGATCAAGTTCCCGGCACTGTCCGCCGTCAGGGCCTTGATGAGCGCGTAGTCGGCGTGAATGGGGGTTTCGTAAACGTGGCCGCGGCCGTCGATCATCCGGGTTTCCCTGCCTTCGGCGAGCATGGTGCCGTAGCCTGTGGGAGTGAAGAACCCGCCGATTCCAGCCCCTGCGGCCCGGATCCGTTCGGCCAAGTTGCCTTGCGGAACCAGTTCCAGTTCAATCTCCCCGGCCCGGTAGGCCGCGTCAAAGTGCCACGAATCGGACTGCCGGGGGAAAGAGCAGATGATCTTGCGGACCCGGCGTTCCTTGATGAGCAAAGCCAAACCTGCGTCGGCCTGGCCGGCGTTATTGTTGACAACGGTCAGGCCTGTGGCGCCGCCGTCGAGCAGGGCGTTGATGAGTTCCATGGGCTGGCCGGCGTTGCCGAAGCCGCCGATCAACACGGTGGAGTTGTCCCGGATACCTGAAACGGCCTCGGCCGCGGAGCTTGCGATGGTGGGCATATTCTTCCCTTACTTGTTCGAGGTGGTGACGTTTTCCAGGACGACGGCGAGTCCCTGGCCCACGCCGATGCAGATCGCGGCCACGCCCCACCGCTCGCCCGATGCTTGGAGGCTGCGAGCCAGCGTGCCCAGAAGGCGGGTACCGGACGCGCCCAGTGGGTGCCCCATAGCGATGGCCCCGCCGTGTTGGTTCACGATTCCCGGCTCAATGCCCCAGGCGTCAATGCAGGCCAGTGACTGTGCGGCAAAGGCTTCATTAAGTTCGACGGCGCCCACCTGGTCCCAGCCGATTCCGGCCTTCGCGAGGGCGCGGTTCGCGGCTTCGACAGGTCCGTAGCCAAAGAACTGCGGGTCTACACCCGCCGCTCCGCGCCCGGCGATCCGGGCCAGCGGAGCCATCCCGAGAATGTCAGCAGCCGCCTCCGAGCCGATCCATGCAGCTGACGCACCGTCAGACAGGGGTGAGGCGTTCGCGGCCGTCACGGTTCCGCCCTCCGCCCCATCAGCCTCGGGGCGGAAGGCGGTCTTGAGTCCGGCCAGCTTCGCAGCGTTGGAGCCTGGGCGGATGCTCTCATCGCGGAGCAGTTCGGTGCCGGGAACTGCAGTCACTAGCTGATCGTAGAAGCCGCTATTCCATGCCGCGTCGGCCAAGGTGTGGGAGTTGGCAGCGAATTCATCCTGACGTTCGCGGGTGATGCCATATTTTTCACGCAACTGTTCGGTGGCCTCGCCCAAGGACACCGTCCATTCTTTGGGCATGGCGGGGTTGACTAAGCGCCAGCCCAGCGTGGTGGAGGACAAAGCCAAATCCCCGGCCGGGTAGGGCCGTTCGGTCTTGGGCAGCACCCATGGCGCACGGCTCATCGATTCCGCCCCGCCCACCAGCATCAGATCAGCGTCGCCGACGTTGATCTGGAGCGATGCGATGATCGCCGCGTCGATGGAAGAACCACATAGCCGGTTTACGGTGGTGCCGGGAATGGAGGTGGGCAGGCCCGCCAGCAACGTCGCCATGCGGGCGAGGTTCCGGTTTTCTTCGCCGGCGCCATTGGCATTGCCGAACACCACCTCATCAATGCGCTCCACATCAAGCTTCGGCGCGCGGGCCACGGACTCACGCACCACATGCGCAGCCAGATCATCGGGGCGGACCCCAGCCAGTCCGGAGCCAAACTTGCCAAAGGGGGTGCGGACAGCGTCGTACAGGAATGCATGGTTCATGGGAGTTCATCCTTTAGTTCTGTGGAGTGGGGCTCGCCGTCGGTAATGGCTTGGCGATCCAGAATGCGGGTTGGGGTCAAGGCCGGACTCTTTCGATCAGCCCGCTCAGCAGGCGGGCGACCTCGGTGGGCGCTTCGGCCGGAGCCAGATGGCCTACGTGCGGGAGGGTTACCAGTGTGGCCACCGGATCCGGGGGGGGTTTTGATTCGGATGCGCTTTGGGTGGCCCCAGCGTTCACTGCCGCCACCATGTCCTGCATCATGTCCGGGGTTGCCACTTGGTCCTCGTCGCCGGCCACGGCTAGTAGTGGGACGCGGATCCGTCCCAGTTCGTTGCGGACGTCAAAGCCGGCCAGAGCCTGGCAGCAATGGGCGTAACTGAACTGGTCGGCATCGCGAAGACCGTTCAACAGCTCGCTGGTCAGTACCGGTTCCCGGTCGGTGAAACCTGCAGCAAACCAGCGCTGCGCGGAACCTTCAATCATGACGTTGGTGCCCAATGTCCGGACGGTTTCGGCCCTGTCCTCCCAAGCCTCCGGAGTGCCGAGCTTCGGCCCGGAGCACTGGATAGAGAGGCTGAGGATCCGGTCCGCGTGGGTGATTCCTAACTGAAGTCCGACGGCGCCACCCAAGGAAACACCGGCGTAGTGGAAGCGTGCGCCGGGAGCTATTGAGTCCACGAGCCCGACGACGGCCTCCGCCAATTCGGCCACCGTGAACGGTGCCTGCGATGCGGGGGAGGTGCCATGGCCGGGCAAGTCCCAGGCCACCACGTCAACGCCAGTCACCTTCGTGCCTGTCGCGTCGACCGTTGCGCCGTCCGCGTCCGCACCCAGGAGTCCGCCCACCTCTTTCCAAAGCACGGAAGAGGTTCCGAGGGAGGCGCCCACTACCAGTAACGGCCGGTTTCCCAGTGGGCGTGCCGGCGAGAGCAGCACGGCCTTGACTGCGGGCACGAGTGTTGTCGCGGCAACGCCGGTATCTGGCATGTCATTCATGGTGAGCTCCTTTGGAGTGGACGTCCAGGGCTTTGAAGGTTTCCTCGCCGGTGGCCGTATCGGGGACTTAAGCCACGATACGGGAAAGTTCACTATTTGTACATGAGTTCGCATGGCGAACAATTGGAGGAGGTGCGAGCGTTGCCGGTTGCTAGTGTTCCGCGTCCTAAAGCAGTGCCGCGAATCTCGTTGAGTGGTGACCAGGTGAATGACTTATATTCAAAAGGTCTGAATCTGGCGAAAGTTCGTATTTCCCATAAGTAATCTTTGCGTCCTAATCTGGCAGGGGAGCGTATCCGTTCCTGCTAACCGAAGGGTGGACGTCGTGGAAGTGCGCCAGATGCGGTACTTCGTTGCGGTGGCTGAGGAAAAGCACTTCGGACGTGCGGCCCAACGCTTACACATGGCGCAGCCCCCGCTCTCTCAGCAGATCAAGGCACTCGAAGAGCAAGTGGGCGCCCAATTGTTGATTCGAACCACCCGCAAGGTTGATCTCACTGCGGCCGGTGAATTGCTGCTGGTTCGGGCTCGGCTGCTGCTGGCCGAGATTGAAAAGCTCGAACAAGACGTCAAGCTTGTGGGCCAGGGCGCCAGCGGTGTGCTGCGGATCGGAGTTTCCGGTACCGCAACGTACAGGTTGATGCCGGTGATCGTTCAAGCAGCGCGGATCCATATGCCTGGTTTGCGCCTGAGCGTTCATGGCGAGATGCTCACCCCCGAAATGGAAATCGCCTTGGAGGAACAACGTGTGGATGTCGCAGTTTTGCGCCCACCGATCCGTTCAAATCAACTGAGCTTAAAGTTCTTGGAAAAGGACGAACTGGTTGTGGCTCTGCCAGAAGATCATGAACTGGCCTCACGCGGAATGCTCGAGCTTTCGGAACTCGCTGAGGAACCCTTCATTACCTACCCGGGGAGCTCCGCGGTCAATACGATCTCCACAGAGGCCTGCCGGCAGGCGGGCTTCAGTCCCCACGTTGTTCAGGAGACCCAAGAAACTTCCACCCTGCTGTCCTTTGTTGCGGCAGGGATGGGCGTGGCATTGGTTCCCGCCGCCCGGCGCATGTTCGCTCTGCAAGGCATTGTGTTCCGCCAGTTGCGCAACGCGCCTGCCGTCGATCTTGCCGTCGCGTGGAAAACAGATACCGAAACCGCTCTGCTGAAAAAGTTTTTGGACCTCTTTGACGGTTCAGCCCCCACGGAAGGAAACCCGGCGTGAAGATCCTGCGCATCGAAGCGGTCCCTTATTCAATTCCCTATAACCATCCTCTGAAATTCGCCAGTGGCCAGGTGACGGACGCCGAACACGTTCTGGTACGTATCCATACCGACGATGGACTCATAGGTGAGGCCGATGCGCCACCGCGCCCCTACACCTATGGTGAAACTCAAACATCGATTATCACCATCATCGAAAGTATCTTTGCTCCGCAAATCGTAGGGCTCGACCCCTTCGATCGCGGCAAGATTCACGAAGTCATGGACCGCACCATTCACAATCAAGTGGCCAAGGGCGCCCTGGACATAGCGCTGTGGGATCTGATGGGCAAGGCGCTTGGCACTCCAGTGCACAAGTTGCTCGGTGGTTACACCGATTCGATGCGTGTCTCACACATGCTTGGCTTCCGACCGGCCCAAGAATTACTCGATGAAGCTCTGCGTTTTGGTGAAGAGTATGGGATCACCACCTTCAAGCTAAAGGTGGGGCGCCGCCCGCTGGCCCTGGATATCGAGGCTTGCCACGTATTGCGCGCCGGACTGGGCGAAGATGTGGAACTCTATCTCGATGCCAACCGCGGCTGGAGCGCCAATGAGGCCATGGAAGTATTGCGCCGCACCGAAGGCCTAGGGCTGACTGCGCTGGAAGAACCCTGCGATGCGAAGGAGGCCATGAGCCGCCGTCGTCTTGTGGAAAAATCCCCTATCCCCATTGTGGGTGACGAATCTGTACCCACCGCGGGAGATGCTTCGCGCGAACTACTCTCCGGTGGCTCGAACGCGATCTGTATCAAAACCGCACGCAGTGGATTCACTGAGGCCACTGAGATCCTGGGATTGTGTACCGGCCTTGGGGTCGATGTGACCATGGGTAATCAGATCGACACGCAGATTGGATCGTTGGCCACGGTCACCTTTGGTGCCGCTCACGAGGCCACCACGCGCCGTGCCGGCGAGCTGTCCAATTTCTTGGACATGTCCGATGACCTATTGGCTGACCCGATCCGCATCAACGGTGGCCGCATTTCGGTGCGTAATGAGCCTGGTGTTGGCGCCGCTGTCGATGCAGACAAGCTCGCCCGTTACCGCCAGAACTAGAAATTCTTAGCAAAGTACTCACAGGAGGCACAATGATATTTCTCGCCCGCATGGATGTAACTTTCCCGGCTCACCTGACCCAAGAGCAGATTGTGGATTTCACTGCTCGCGAGAAGGAGTATTCCGGTGCCCTGCAGCGCAGCGGCAAGATGGCCGGTATCTGGCGCATCGTCGGCGAATATGCCAACCACTCGATCTTTGACGTCGAGTCCAATGACGAACTGCACCAGATCCTCAGCGGGTTCCCGATGTACGCCTACATGAAAATCAAGGTCACACCGTTGGCTAAGCATCCGAACTCGATCCGGTAGGCGGATCGTTGGCGGGATCTCCGCCAACCCCTAGAGCTCATCGGCAGGGGGTCGCGTCATCATGACGCGACCCCCTGCTTTTCTCTGCTCGCTGTGGCTCATTGTGGGGTGTGCACTCTGTGTTGAGTATGGCGTTGAAGTGGCGCGCCATGCACTGAACGCAAACTAATACGTTTGCCATATCAATAGAGGTTAAAAAAGTATTTCCCTCTTCTTAATATGCGGCATACATTGAATGCATGCATAGTCGCTGTGACAGCAATCACTGCAGTATGTGATGCCGAACCAGTTCATCCACACCCCCTCCAGCAGGAGATAGAAGGAGAAATTCGTGAGCACCGAAACCACCGCCACAGCAGCCGCTTCAGGTAACGCAGCCACCGACCGTTTTCGCCAGTCAGGCAAGACCTCCGCTGTTGTGGCCGACGTCGAGCGCGTTAACCTGCTGGCCAGCAAATTGATCAAGGCAGCCAACGACATAGTCCTCGAAGAGCGCGTGAGCTACGACGAGTTCAACGCCCTCAAAGCATGGCTGATCAAGGTCGGCGAAGACGGTGAATGGCCGCTGTTCCTGGACGTCTGGCTCGAGCATTCCGTCGAGGAGGTCGCCACCGACCACCGCGAGGGCAACAAGGGCTCCATCGAGGGCCCGTATTACATCCCGGACGCCCCGGAGCAGAAGTCCCCGGCCAAGATCTCCATGCGCGACGACGAGAAGGGCACTCCGCTGCTCTTCCAGGGCCAAGTCCGTTCCACTGATGGTTCGGCACTGTCTAACGCCAAGATCGAACTGTGGCACGCCGACGAAGAGGGCTTCTACTCGCAGTTCGCCCCCAACATCCCGGACTGGAACCTGCGTGGCAGCTTTATCGCTGATGCGGAAGGCAACTTCCAGATCAGCACCATGCAGCCTGCGCCGTATCAGATCCCCACCGACGGTGCCTGCGGTCAAATGATCGCTGCCGCCGGCTGGCACGCCTGGCGTCCAGCTCACCTGCACCTGAAGGTCTCGGCACCGGGCCACGAACTGCTCACCGCCCAGCTGTACTTCCCAGGCGACGTGCACAATGACGACGACATCGCTACCGCGGTGAAGCCGGAACTGCTGCTCGAGATCCACCCGGCCACCGAAGGTTCCGGCGTGCAGGCCACCTACGACTTCGTGCTCGACCCCGAAGCCAAGTAGATCACTGCACTTACCTCGTCACGGCGGGGTCTTTCGGAAGCAATTCCGAAGGACCCCGCCGTTTTCGTCACCCGGTACCTCCATCTGAAAGAGAGTCTGCAATGAGCCAGGAAACCATGTTGAACTCGGTGGATGCGAGCCGCCTGCGGAGCGCATTTGGCAGATTCATCACGGGCGTTACCGTGGTCACCACACAAGGGACGGACGGAAAGGCCTACGGCGCCATGGTGACGGCGTTTGCCGCGGTGTCTCAGGACCCTCCGCTGGCCCAAATCACCCTGACCCGCAGCTCCAGGGCAGCCAAGCTCCTGGACGGGGCGACCTTCGCGATCAACATTCTCGCGGCACATCAGATAGAGGTTGCCAGGCACTTCGCGGGCGTGGCGCAGGACATCGAACCGGAATGGGTTCTCAGCGGAAATGTTCCGGTGCTGGCGGGTAACGCAGCCACGCTGGAATGCCGCGCCTGGAACAACTATGACGGCGGGGACCACATCATCGTAGTCGGTGAAGTCCGTTCACTTTCGGTCAGTGACGCGGAGCCGTTGCTCATCCATGAAGGTGCCTTCCACCGCCTCGGTGAGCGGCTCGAGAAATCTCAGGACGGCGACTGGTTCGCCGGAGCTAAGTCCTTCCAGCCGTTTACCCCGTAGCAACATTGAGTCTCGCCATCCGGCGGCATGTGTCACCGGGCCGTCATGGACAGCGCTAGGCAGTAGATCCGCGCCGCAGAAACGCAGCGCATCAGGGCAGAGCCTCATGATGGTCTGGGCAGATCAACTGACATCTTGTTCTAGCGTGGCCTCAGGAGATCAAAGCGCCCCTCGGCAAGAATCTCGAAGTAGGCGCTTGGGCCGCCCGCGCGCAAGATGGGTTGGGCCAGAGCCGTCTGGTAGATCCCCTCGGGAATCATGGCCTCATCGATGTGAACCGCAACAACTTCCCCGATGGTGAGCACTCCGGTTGATGGGGTCCCGTCTGCTCCGCGCAATGTGATGATGTCACTGACCCGGCACTCGAAGCTCACGGGAGAGGCGGCGACACGGGGCGCACTGATGTCGACCGAATCAGCGGCTTCCAATCCGGAGGCGGTGAATTCGTCGAGGTCGGCAGTAGCTGACGTCGCGTTCATCTGCTCCGCGAGGGCGCGTGTGACGAGGTTCCAGGTGAATTCACCGCTGAGCTCAGCATTGAGGGCAGTGTGCTTGCGGACGGTAGAGGAGAAGCCAATGAGCGGCGGTGTGTAAGAGAAGGCATTGAAGAAACTGTACGGTGCCAGATTCCGAACGCCGGTAGGGGAAAGTGTGCCAATCCAGCCGATTGGCCGGGGCCCCACAATTGCATTGAACGGATCATGCGGAAGCCGGTGGCCCTCTGCCGGGCGATAGAAGTGCGAGGTCATCGCTCCATCTAACCACCGTTCGACGGCAGTAGAGTTTTAATCCAGCGCCCGTGGTCAGCAGCTCGGTGACACAAGAGGAGGGCGATGCAGCCCCGGAGCGGGGATGGATTTTGGTAGGTCGCTCAGCGACCGAGAAAATCTTACTGCCCGCGAGGGGATGCACCGCCCTCCGGGCGGGTAGAACGCCGTTAGAGAACGCGGCTGAGGAACTCCTTGGTGCGTTCATGTTGCGGGTTGGCGATGATGTCGCGCGGATTACCGCTCTCTACCACCACGCCCCCGTCCATGAAAGTCAAGGTGTCGCCTACCTCGCGGGCAAAACCAATCTCGTGAGTCACCACAATCATGGTCATACCGGACTTGGCCAGGTTCTTCATGACTTCCAGAACGTCGCCCACCAACTCGGGATCCAGAGCGGAGGTTGGCTCATCGAAGAGCATCAACTCCGGTTCCATGGCTAGGGCGCGGGCAATGGCAACACGCTGCTGCTGCCCACCGGAAAGCTGGGACGGGTAGAAGTTGGCGCGGTCGGACAAGCCCACCATCTCCAACAATTCCAGCGCCTTCAGTTTTGCGGTTGCCTTGGACTGCCGCTTCACCTGAGTGGGAGCTTCAATCACGTTTTGCAGGGCGGTCTTGTGCGGGAATAGGTTGAAACGTTGAAACACCATGCCAATTTCTCGACGCTGCGCAGCGATCTGCTTGGTGTTTAGATCGTGCAACTTCCCGTTGACCTCCCGGTAACCGATCAGATCATTATGCACGTAAATACGGCCTGCGCTGAGGGTGTCCAGAAGGTTGATGCATCGCAGTAACGTGGATTTGCCCGAACCTGACGGGCCAATGATCACGGAAACCTCGCCCGGGTTGACGGTCATGTCGATGCCCTTGAGTACATGATGTTCGCCGAAGAACTTGTGTACACCTTGGATTTCCACGAGTGGTTTCACTGCGGCTGCGTGAGAGTTAGTCGCTGAAGCGGTATGGGTCATGACTTGCCTCCGTCCGTGGTGTCATCAGTGGTCGTGGGTGGAACGGCGTGCGCAGCAGCCACAGCAGCAGTAGCCTTGACCGGCGCCTTCGTGACGTTATCTACACCCTTGCCGAAGTGCCGTTCAATGTAATACTGGCCAACCATCAAGACCGAGGTTATGACCAGGTACCAGAACGCCGCAACCATGAGCAGCGGGATGGGCAGAAACGTCCGGCTGGCCAATGCGTTGGTCACGAACGTTAGATCCAGCGTGAACGGTACGGCCAAGACCAGTGAGGTGGTCTTGAGCATGCCAATTGTTTCGTTGCCTGTGGGAGGGATGATGACGCGCATGGCCTGAGGCAAAATGATCCGCCACATGACCTTGGAGCGGCGCATGCCGAGAGCCTCAGCGGCTTCCATCTGGCCGTTATCCACCGACTTCAAACCGGCACGGAAGATCTCTGCTAGGTAGGCGGACTCGTTCAAACCCAAACCAACAATGGCAGCAACCGTGGCATTGATAACCGTGGCCGTATCCCATGAAAGAAGTTCCGGCCCAAACGGGACGCCCACAATGATCTTCGGGTACAGCACACCCACTGAACCCCAGAACAACAGCTGGGTGTAAACGGGTGTGCCCCGGAAGAACCAAACCCAGACCCAGGAAACGTACCGGAAGAGGGGGTTGTCCGACTGGCGCATGAACGCCAGCAAGATAGCCAACACGATGGCAATGACCATCGAGCTAGCGGTCAGGATCAGTGTCCAGCCCACACCTTGAATGACAAGAACATCAAAAACGTAGGTGCGGAAGGTACCCCAATAGAACTTGGGGTTGGTGGTCATCGACTGGATGGCCAGAATAACCACCAGCAAGATGAGGGCCGCGCCTACCCACCGCCACGGGTGGCGGACGGGAACCGCGTCAATGCGTTCCACGTCCGCCCCCGGGCCGTAGGAGGCCCGGAATGAGGATCGCCGGCTCAAGGGATTAGCCCGCCGTCGGGTTCAGTACGGCCTTGGTCAGCGCGCCGTCCTGGTTGTTCCAGCTGGTTAGGATCTTGGTGTAGCTGCCGTCGTCGATGAGCTTGTTCATGACCTTTTCGATGACCTCAGCGAAGGCCATGTCGTCCTTAGCGATCGCAATACCCTGCTCGGCGGAGTCGTACGCTTCTCCGAGTGTTTCCAACTGGCCGTTGGTCTTAGCCAAGGCGTTGTTGATGATGGGGGTGTCAGCGCTCATGGCGTCGATGGTGCCGCCCACCAGACGGGTGGTGACGTCGGTCTGGTTCTTCAGGGAGACGATGTCAATGGCCGGCTTGCCTTCAGCAACGCACTTGGCCGAACGGTCTTTCACATCAGGGTCTTCTTCAACGGTGCCTGTCTGGACGCCGATCTTCTTCCCGCACAGGTCATCCATGCTGATGCCCTTGGGGTTGTCCTTCTGAACGGCCCACAGAACGCCGGCGTTGAAGTAGCTGACAAAGTTCACAGCCTTGGATCGCTCGGGGTTGATGGTGAAGGAGGAGATGCCCAGATCGTAAACAGAACCGATCTTAGGAATGATTGCGGAGAAATCTGAAGTTTGGACAACAGCCTTTTTGCCCAGTGTGGCGGCGATGGCTTTGGCAATGTCCACGTCGTAGCCGATGGGAGTCTGGCCGTCTACGTCCAAGAACTCCGCGGGCTCGTAGGAGGTGTCGGAACCAACGGTCAGGGTTTCCTTGTCCTTCAAAGATGCCGGAAGTAACGCGATCAAAGCGTCGTCCTTGGCCACGGTGGTGGGATCGAAAGAGGCTGCCTGTGAAGATCCGGGGCTGCTTTCGGGGCCGCCATCCTGGGAAGCCGTGGTGCAGCCCGTGAGCGCCAAGGTCGCAACGGCAAGGACGGCTGCGCAGCGCAGGCCCAGCTTGGATGAAATTTGCATTGATTACCCTTTGTGTAGTCCCTAAGGAGCCAGCATTTGACATCTAGTGTAACCCTGCGTGATATGCGTCACGGTCAACAGGACTTTACTATTGAACAACTTTAGAGGGTGCAGCGCAAGGCCAGAGAGGCTGTTTGTCTCTGGAATACAGCACTCAAACGTGGCTAATCCAAGGTAGCCCAGGATTAGCGAGTTGGATTGACGGCGGCTTTAGGAGTGGTTTGGCAGCCTCAAGGCTTGCAGCATGGGCCGGAATTTCGCCCATGTCTCGGCCAGCTCAGCCTCCGGGTCCGAGGCTTCCACGATGCCTGCGCCAGCGTAAAGCCGCACCGAATGAGCATCCTCCAGAACGGCTCCGCGCAGGGCAATGCCCCATTCGCCGTTGCCGGCTCCATCGAGCCAGCCGACCGGTCCGGCGTAGGGTCCGCGGTCCATTTTCTCCAATTCCAAGATGAGCGTTGCAGCCTCTTCCCGGGGCGTTCCGCACACCGCAGCAGTGGGATGTAGGGCCTCAACTAAGGCTAAGGAGGTGGGTATGTGCCCATTCGAACTAGCCAACTGGGCGGTGACATCGGAGGCCAAATGCCACACATTGGGCAGTTCCAAAATGAACGGTTCCGCCGGAAAGGACAGGTCGGTAGCGAAGGGGGCCAGCTGCCGCGTGAGAGAGCGGACGGCAAAATCATGTTCCTGGCGCTGCTTGAGGGAGCCGCCCAAGACGGTCGCTGCGAAGCCGGTGGAACCGGCGGGTTCGTCTTCACGGTCAAGGGTTCCTGCGAGCACTCGAGCCTGCGCCGTCGCGCCATCCACTTTGATTAGCATCTCGGGAGTGGCGCCTACCAATCCGCGGACGCCGTAGGTCCAACATTCGTCGTACAGTCCCACCAATCGTTGCAGAATCGAAACCCTGCTGACCGGTGTAGGGAAGGTTGCCAGAACATCGCGGGCCAGAACTACCTTCTCTAGTCCGCCGTGGGCGATGGCAGCAACCCCAGCCCGTACGGAGTCCTTCCATTGCTCTTCGGTGAGTGCCCCGGGACGCACGGTCCCCTTGGAGGAGGTATCCGGCGTCGAACTTTCACGGGCTGAAGTAGAAGAGGAGGAAGAGGAAGATGCCAGCTCTCGTAGAAGAGCCAATGCTGATTCGGCTGTGGGGATGCTGCCGTCCAGAGAGAGCTGGGTCAACCAGGCTGTGCCGGCGGAGAAGCCCACCACTAAGGCCGGGACCACCAGCACGGATTTGGCGGCGCTGGTTTTTGAGAAGGCGAAGGAGCCAAAAGCCATGGCGCCGGTCCCGGGCATGCGGATGGAATCATCCACATTGGCGGTGGCAAGGAGGGATTTCCACCACTGTTCGGCGTCGGAAAAGCGGGAGACGCCGGTGCCAGCGTAGGAGACGATTTCACCAAAGCCCACCAGGCCTTCACCGCGGCGCAACCAACACAGAGGCCCGTCGGAGGAGTCGAGGGAGTTTGCGGAGCCCGAGTCCAAAAGCGCGCCAGGGTTGGAGATGCCAAGCTCCGCCAGCATGGACGGTGCCAGGGCCACAGTGAGGGCGCGCAGTGAATGGGAATCAGTCATGATGAGTCCAGATTACTCGCTGGGGCCGCAAAATCCGGTGTACCGGCGGTGTGATGGCCCACAAGCTGCCTCTGGGGTGCCCCCTAATGCGCGAAGCTGGACAAAGTTTGAGAGACTAAGGAGGTGAACCGTGCATCTTTGGAGAAGCGTCCGGAAGAAATGGCCGCCATGTTTGACGACGTGGCCCCCAAATACGACATCGTCAACGATATTTTGTCCATGGGACAGACACGTCGTTGGCGGCGAATCGTGGTGGACGCCGTAGGCGCAGCGCCTGGTCAGCGGGTCCTGGACCTCGCAGCTGGAACCGGCACCTCGAGCGAACCGTTCGCCGACGCTGGCGTGAATGTGGTGGCCTGCGACTTCTCAGTAGGCATGCTCAAAGTGGGCAAGCGCCGCCGCCCGGACATTGATTTCATTGCCGGAGATGCCACAAATCTGCCCTTTGCGGATAACTCCTTTGACGCCTCCACTATCTCTTTTGGGTTGCGCAACGTGGTGGATCCGAAGCAGGCGCTGCGTGAAATGCTGCGCGTGACCAAGCCCGGCGGCAAGCTGGTGGTGGCTGAGTTCTCGCACCCCACCTTTGCCCCGTTCCGCACCGTTTACACCGAATACTTGATGCGCGCACTGCCGCCCATCGCTAAAAAAGTGGCCTCCAACCCCGACGCGTACGTGTATCTGGCGGAGTCCATTCGGGTTTGGCCCAACCAGGACAAACTCTCCGCATGGCTCACCGAAGCCGGCTGGGAATCCGTGGCCTACAGGAATTTGAGCGGAGGCATTGTGGCCGTTCATCGGGCCGTGAAGCCCCTGACTGCCGCCGTCGCTGACTCAGCCAGCGCCATTCGCTAAACCGTTCGCAAGCTCATCCGTTTACCGTAAGGAACCCCACCCACCGTGAAGGTACTGATAGTAGGTGCCGGTCCCGCCGGATCCACCGCGGCCTGGCACCTAGCATCCGCTGGGATCGAAGTCACCGTGTTGGAGAAGACTCGATTCCCGCGCGAAAAGGTCTGCGGCGACGGCCTCACCCCGCGTGCCGTACGCGAAATGCAGCTCATGGGCCTGCCGCACGACCCCTCCGAAGGCTGGCGCCGCAACAAGGGCCTGCGCCTGATCGCCGGCGGGCGCCAGATCGAGGTGCCGTGGCCCGAACTCACTGACTTCCCCAACTACGGCCTCATCCGCACCCGCCTGGGCTTTGATGAATCGCTCGCCAGCCATGCGCGGGCAGCCGGGGCGCAGATCCTAGAGGGTCACTCGGTGACGCAGACGCTAACTAACGACGCCGGAACTGTGGTGGGTGCCCGGGCGGCACTTGTCGATGAGGCTGGCCGGAAGACGGGCGAAACCGTGGATTTCCACGCCGATATAGTGCTGGCAGCGGATGGGAACTCCACCCGCACGGCTGTCTCGCTGGGGCTTGAGAAACGTGATGACAGGCCCATGGGCGTGGCTTACCGGACTTACTTTACCTCGCCACGTCACGAGGACGACTGGATGGAGGGCTGGCTGGAGCTCCCTTCCCCGGATGGCCGGACGCTACCCGGATATGGATGGGTGTTTGGCGTGGGCGACGGTACCTCCAACGTTGGCCTGGGCATTTTGAACACCTCCAAGGAATTCGGCAAGCTGGACTACCGTGCGGTGTTGCGCGACTGGACGGCAAGCATGCCCGGTGAATGGGGTTTTACGCCGGAAAACCAGGTAGGTGCCATTAGAGGCGCAGCTCTGCCCATGGCTTTCAACCGCACACCGCATTACTCAGAGGGACTACTGCTGCTGGGAGATTCCGGCGGCATGGTGAGCCCCTTCAATGGCGAGGGTATTTCCTACGCCATGGAATCGGGCCGCTTTGCAGCTGAACATATTGTTCAGGCAGCTGGCACCAATTCACGCTTGGCCGCCGATCACGTACTCTTCAACTACGGCACACTTGTCCGCGAGCAGTGGGGTAGCCACTTCACCCTGGGCAGGGTCTTCGCGTCACTAATCGGCAATCCCGCCATTATGAAGTTGGCCCTGCGCTCAGGCATGAGCGTGCCGGTGCTTATGCGTTTCGTAGTGCGTCTGATGACGAATCTCTCCGACACGGACAACCGCGGTTTTGAGGATAGAGTGATTCATCTACTGGAGAAGCTCGTCCCAGCTACCAGTAACCAGGACATTACCCGCACATCCAAGCAAGATTCCCTACCAAAAGTTAGTGTTAAGCAGTGACTACTTCCGCGAACCACAGCTGGACCCATGCCGGGCAAGGACGCCCGGAATCTGAGAATCCCAATCCCAGCACCATGACGCTTGCCACGGGGCTGCAACTGCCGTCCGGTTTTACTGCCGTGGCAGAGGACCCGGAGCTAGGGCCGTCCATTTCGATGGGCATGGCCCGGGTGGAAAAAGTGTTGCGTGAAGCAATCACCCATTCCGATCCCCTTGCAGATGCCACCAGCCGCCACTTGGTAGAAGCTGGCGGCAAACGCATCCGCCCGCTGTTGGCTCTCCTTGCTGCCCACCTCGGGGACCCGGGCCGGGCAGAAGTGGTACAGGCCGCCGTCGTCGTTGAGCTGACGCACTTAGCCACGCTCTACCACGACGACGTGATGGACTCCGCGCCATTCCGCCGCGGAGCACCCACAGCCCACGAGGTGTGGGGAAACACTGTTGCCATCCTGACCGGGGACCTCTTGTTCGCCCGTGCGTCAATCCTTGTCTCTGCTCTCGGTGGTCGGGCCTTGGAAATTCAGGCCCGCACCTTCGAGCGCTTGTGTCTGGGACAGCTGCACGAGACCGTTGGTCCGCGCGAAGACGAAGACCCCATTGAGCATTACCTCTCCGTGATTGCTGACAAGACAGGTTCACTCGTTGCTGCTTCGGGGCAGCTTGGCGCCATTTTCGGTGGAGTGTCAGAGGCGGGCCAAGAGGTGTTGTTGGAATATGGCGAAAAGGTTGGTGTGGCCTTCCAGCTCGCTGACGATGTCATTGACGTGACCGGGCTCAAGCAGGTTTCAGGAAAGTCGCCCGGAACCGATCTGCGCGAAGGCGTTCCCACGCTGCCGGTGCTGTTGCTGCGTAAGGCTGCTGTCGCCGGCGATAACCAGGCTGCTGCCGCCTTGGCGTTGGTTGATGGCGATCTGACCAGCGATGAAGCTTTGGCTGAAGCTGTCAAGGCCCTGCGTGAGCACCCTGTCACGCTGGAATCCTGGGCCGTGGCTCGCGAATGGTCCGATGCTGCCATCGCAGCTCTGGCACCGCTGCCTGAGGGAATTGTCAAGACGGCCCTGGCCAGCTTTGCTGAAGCGGTGGTTTCCCGCGACGTTTAGCACTGGCTGGCTCTCTGCTCGATTCCGTCCGTTGCTTGCTCGAGTGCGCAGATAACGTACGGTTTCTGGCTCGATTCCGTCCCTTGCTTGCTCGAGTGTTCACTTAGCGTACGGTTTTGGATCATTTGAGGCTCTCGGCGTACGTTATGTGCGCACTGACCAGCGGGTCCGTGTCTGTGGCGTACTAGTCGAAGTCTTTGCGAACGCCGAGTGCTCCCTGCAATGACTGTCTGGCCAGATTTTTAGGATCGGGCCAACCGCCGCGCACCAGCATCCGCGCCAGCTTTGTCACTGCGATGAGCCCGCCATTGCGCATGTCCTCTTTGCGGAGTACCACCTGATGCCAGCCTGATGATTGGGTAATAAAGTCACGGTCACGGTCCTTGGCCTGCTGTTCTAGAGAATCATGATGTGCGCCGTCGTACTCGGTACAGGTTTTATACTCGGGGCAGGCCAGATCAGGTTCCACTAACGGTTTTCCGGCGGGGTCTTTGATCTTGTAGTTGGTCGCGAACTCTGGCAGACCTGCTCGGGTGATGAGCAGCCGGAGTCGAGTTTCTGGCGGTGAGTCCACCCCAACCTTGACTAACATCATGGCGGCCTTTAGCTTGGACATTCCTCGAGCACCAGCGTGCCGGGCGAGGTAAGACAGCAAGATGGGCAGTTCCACCATGGCGATTTTGGTACGCCCATTAATGCGTTGATGGGAGCAGACAAGCTGGTCGCCTATGATCACCAGCTCATCGAGGCTGAGCAGGGGTGCAATGTCTAGAAAAGTACGCGCCGCGGAGGTGACAGGAATCCCGCCAATTTCATCAATGTCATGGCGGTCTAGATCTAGGCGGTGGCCCTTGACGTGTCGCCGCCTAGGCGATGCGCACCCTGTAGGTCTGGTCAGGTCCAGAAGCTGACCATCTTTGAACCTGGAGGGCAAGAACAAGCCGTGAATCTTCGCCGCAGTGATATGGCTGACCACGCTGTTGCCCGTTAGCTGAGTGTAAGGACGGCAATGGTCAAGGAGTTCGCAGTCAACTGTTTGAGGTACCCGCACGCCCCGGCTTGGTTTCGATAAATCACCTGCTCGGATGCGGCGCTCGGATAAGCGTGCTTGACGGGCTTGGGCGAGAGTGAAAGGCCGGAGGGCAAGATGCAATGGGAGCTCTTTTGGATTTCTCATGCTTCCAGTAACTCTGAAAATGAGACCGTGTGGGCGCCGAAAAGTGCTAAAGCAGCAAATCTGTGGATAACGCATGCACTAGTCCTGACGGACAGCACAAGTAATGGGGCTGTGGAGGAATATCTTGGACAACTAGGCAGGCTCTGGCAGTTAGTTGAGCGGTGCGAACCAGACTCGAGTGTGCATTTAACGTACGGTTTGGAGCTGAAAGTGGTCGGAACCGTACGTTAAATGAACACTCGGCACGGGCTGGGCGGAACGGCGGAACGGCGGAGCACGGCAGCCCAGGTGGAGAAGGAATCGCCGCCGGATGGAGCACCCGTAGCGGCGCGCGGTCAGCGAGAACTGGCTCTAGCGATCGGGAGAGCGAACTCCGGCGATCAGCTCTTGCCGCCTCGCCTCGGAATTGCAAACGGGCTTACGCCTTCGGCGCTGTCGTTCCAGTGCGTGGGTGTGTTCCGGCGTCGAGCTTCTGCCTCGGAAGCGGTGGCCAAGCCGGCGTCGTCAACGCTGACCATCACCCCACTGTGTTGGAGGTTGAAGAAGCGGATCACAATACGGCGGCCGTTGACGTTCCACACACACGCCTGAACCACAGGATCATGCCAAGGGTTGGAGCCCTCTCCGTAGCGCGCCGTGAGCTGGCTGTGAATGTCTGCGAAACCTTCACGGGTGGAGGGATTGTCTGTGCTCATGGAGGAGTAGAGCTGCATGCTGATCCCTAGGAATTTTCCGCTGTAGGACGTCCACGAGGAAGAGATCTCACCGCCGGCCAGGGGTGTGCGCAACGAGTAGTGCGCCACGGCGGGAACTGCGCTGGCCTCATCCCATGCTGCTCCCGAGACGAACCCCAAGCGTTCAAACCACGCCTTGCGGTCGAAGTCGGAACGGGGCCACATCCCCTCAACCAACTTTTCGACCAGGCTAACGATTGCAGCCGGGTCCGGATTCAATGCGTTTGTGGGCTCCTGTGCGTTCATAACGCCACGCTACCGCTACCGGATGAATATTCCCATAGCTCGCGTTACGCAGTTATTCTGCGCAGTTGCGCAGGATCAGTCCTCGTCGCCAAAAACCCAGTCGAGCATGTCGAACACGAACTCGCTGAAGGTGCCTTCTTCGTTGATCCACACGCCTGTGGCATTGTTGCGGCGCCAAACGATGGGATCGGGAACGTCCACTTGGTCTACCAATATGCCCCAGGTGTAGGCCTCGTCCTCGTCCTCAAGGAACAGGAGGTAACCGTCTTGTATTTCCAGCTCTTCGGGATCCCAGAAGTAGTAGTACGCCTCCATGAGATCCTCGCAGTTGCCCACGGCGTGCAAGAATTCCCGCAATGCCAACGGCACCGTGATCTGCAATTCTGCAAAGACTGCGTCCAGATCCGCCCACGTGATGCCGTCGGCTTCTTGCCAGGGCTCCTCCAGGTACAACGGAACCAGGCCGCGGAACTTCTCTACGAACATGTCAGACATTCAGATCTCCAGAAACTAGCAACAGGTAGCAAATCGCTTTAGGTCAATCCTATCTGCGCCGGGGCAACCAGAGCACCCAGCTACGGGAGGCTAGCAGCACACGCCAACCATGGCGAACGCTCAGCATGTGCAAAGAGAAAACGGCGACGGCGGCGACGCTCCCGGTAGCTAGAATCAGCCAGCCTAGGCCATTGCCCAAGTGCCATGGCCCAGTGGCCAGTGCGGAGCCAATAAAAGCAGGTATCGCGTACAGGTCCTGTGGGTCGAAAGCCTAGGGCACTTCAATGGCGGTCATGTTGCGCAGAATGCCAGGTCTAGTCCCACCATGGAACGGATTTCTTGACGCCACCGAACCGAATTGTGACTACGCTGAGGGCATGAGCCCCGCCCAGCCGTTGATTCATGTTCAGGACTTCCACATGCACTTTGGCGCTAAAAAGGTCATCGAGGGGCTCTCCTTCGATGTGGCACGCGGAGAGACGTTTGGGTTTTTGGGCAGTAACGGCAGCGGAAAAACGACGACGATCCGGGCCCTGCTGGGTATCTACCGGCCCACCTCGGGAACCTTGGAGATCAACGGCAAGGTATTCAGTGACGACTTTGGCGCCCGGCTTGGCTATCTGCCCGAGGAGCGCGGCCTGTATAAAAAGGAGTCGGTGCTGGATGTCATGAGCTATTTTGGGCGGCTCAAGGGTTTGTCTAAACAGGAAGCGCGGGCTTTTTCGCGGGAGTACTTGGACAAAGTTGACCTCGCCGACAAAGCCGATGTGCGGGTGGACAAGCTCTCTGGCGGCGAGCAACAAAAGGTGCAGTTGGGTGTGACCATCATGAATGATCCAGAGCTGCTGATTCTGGATGAACCCACCAAAGGCTTTGATCCGGTGAACAGGCGCTTGCTGATGGACATTATCGAGGAACGCAAGGAAGCGGGAGCCACGGTCATGATGATTACCCACCAGATGGAAGAAGTGGAACGGCTCTGTGACCGGATCATCCTGCTCAAGAACGGCAAAGCTGAGGCTTACGGCACCATTGACCAGGTCCAAAACCAGTTTGGTGGCCGAACTATCAAGCTCAAATACTCCGGGACACTGCCGCTCTCGCACCACTACGACATCACGCTCCAGGAAACCAATTACGCCGAGCTGTCACTGGATGATTCTGTGGATGAATCGGCAGTGTTGAAAGAACTAGTCCTCGCCGGGGTAGTGGTGCGCGGCTTCGTGGCGGCCAAACGTAGTTTGGAGGACATCTTTATTCAGGTCTACGGTGAAGCGGGCGGCGAGGTGGGCGGTGAAGCGGGCGGCGACGCCGGCCCCGGCTCCGGACCCGGACCAGGCGCCAGCCGCAGATCTAGCCGGTTCGCCGACCGCGGCCTGCGCCGAAAGGGCCGGAAGGGAGGCGGCACAGATGGCACGCCATAACTTGGGCACGGTGGTGCACTTTGAATTCACCAGGACGGTGAAGAAGCGGCGGTTCTGGATAGCCACCTTGGCCATCCCGGTATTACTGGGAATTGTTTTTGCCTTGGTCTTCGCTAGCAATTCCAGCACGCAGGAGCGTTCCGATGCGCAAAAGAATCAAACGTTAGTCTTCAGCTATTCGGATGCTTCCGGGCTCATTGACCCCCAACTAGCCACGGCCATGGGTGGTGCCATAGAACAGGACCCTGGGACCGCCGTCGACCGTGTCAAGGAAGGCGCACTCAACGCATACTTCAGTTTCCCGGCCAGTATCGGCAAGGACCCGGTGCGGGTCTACGGGGCGGATCAAGGCATTTTCAAGAACGGCAGCTACGACGCCGTGGCCAAACAACTCGTGGTGCTTTCAGCGCAGCAAGAGGTAGATTCGGCGGAGTTGACGGCGGCCGTGCAGGGGAGTTTTAGCACCGAGTTGCAGACGTTCAAGGACGGACAAATTTCCGGTGGACTCGAAACCGTGGTTCCGCCGTTGCTATTTCTGGTGCTGTTTTACGTGGTGATCATTTTGCTGGCGAACCAGATGCTCGCATCGACGTTGGAGGAGAAGGAAAACCGGGTCACGGAGATGATTCTGACTACCTTGAACCCGACAACGCTGGTGGTGGGTAAGGTCATTTCGCTGTTTCTGGTGGGTGCGGTGCAGTCTCTGGTGTTTGCCACGCCCATGGTGCTGGGCTATATCTTCTTCCGAGATCAGCTGGCGCTGCCAGACTTTGACCTCTCCAATCTGCAATTCCAGTTCCTACCCATGCTGATTGGAGCCCTGCTGCTCATTGGTGGTTTCATCCTGTTCACGGGCGTTCTAGTGAGCATCGGGGCGGTGATGCCCACGGCCAAGGACGCCAGCGCGGTGTTTGCCCCTGTCATGATCATGATGTTCATCCCGTTCTATATTGTGACGATGGTGGTCAGCGACCCGGGTTCGGTCATTGTGCAAATATTTACCTTCTTCCCCTTCACCGCACCCATCACGGCCATGCTGCGCAACGCGTTCGGCTCGCTCAGCGGGGGAGCGGCGGCCATGGTGATTGTTGAATTGTTCGTGTTTGGGTTCCTCGCGCTGCGCATTGCGGTGCACCTCTTCCGCTACGGATCCATCGAATACAGCCGCAAGCTCTCCCTGCGCACAGCCTTCGCCCGGAAGTCCTGATCCGGATGACGAACTTGCAACGACGTGTGCTGTGGGTGGCCATCCTCGCCTCCTTCGTGGCTTTTTTGGACGGCGCGATTGTTAACGTTGCCCTGCCCGCCATGACGCGCGAGCTAGGAGGCGGTATCACCACGCAGCAGTGGGTGGTGGACGCGTATTTACTGGCCTTGGGCTCGCTGATTCTGATCGCCGGTTCCCTGTCCGACACCTTCGGCCGCCTTCGAATCCTCCGTGCCGGGCTAGTGATATTCGGCCTCGCCTCGCTGGCCTGCGCCGTCGCACCAAGTGCCCTCTTACTCATTGTGGCCCGCGGAATCCAAGGCGCCGGAGCCGCGCTCTTGGTGCCCAGCTCGCTTGCGCTGATCACCTCCACCTTCCGCGGACCCGCGCAGGGCAAGGCCATCGGTTCGTGGACAGCATGGACCGGAGCCGCATTTCTGGCCGGACCGCTGGTGGGCGGACTCCTGGTGGATTACGCCAACTGGCGGCTGATCTTCGCCATCAACGTCTTTCCCATCGCCGCCACGCTGATCCTGCTGAAGGGACTGAGCCTCACGGTTCCCATCCCCCTCGTCAAGCACGACGCCGGAACCTCCTCCGTGCCCACGTCACCTCTTGCTCCTCCCGCGTCTCGGGTCGATGTCATCGGTGCTGTGCTGGCCGCCGTCGGACTGGCGGGGACGGTCTTTGCCCTGATTGAACAGGGCCGGCTGGGGTGGGGGAGTGCGCTGGTGTACGGGCCGTTTGCGGTGGGGATTGCTGCGCTGGTGGCCTTTTTGTGGTGGGAGAACAGAACCCCGGCGCCCATGATGCCGTTGGGCCTGTTCCGGATCCGAAACTTCGGGGTGGGCAACATCGCCACCGCCTTTATCTATGCGGGGTTGTCGCTGGGACAGCTGCTGGTGGTGTTGTTCCTGCAGGAGATTGCCGGATTTACGGCGGCTGCCGCAGGGCTGGCGTCGCTTCCCGTGGCTGTGATCTCACTGTTTTTAGCCGGGCCGTTTGGTACGCTCGCCGGCAAATACGGGCCCCGGCTGTTTATGGCACTGGGACCTCTGGTGGCTGGCGTGGGTTACGCAATGATGGCGTCGGCGGCTGCGCCGTTCAACTTCTGGTTGCAGATCCTGCCCGGGCAGCTGGTCTTTGCTGTGGGCCTGTCCATCACGGTTGCACCCTTGACGGCGGCCATTCTGGGGGCGGTGCCAGCAGCGCAGAGCGGCATTGGATCGGCCATTAATAATGCGGTCTCGCGGGTGGCTGGGCTTATTGCGGTGGCACTCGCGGGGGTGATGCTTGGCGGTGTGCTGGACTACGAATCGTTCCGTCGGGTCATGGTGATCACGGCGCTGCTGTTCTTGGCAGGGAGCATAGTTTCAGCCGTGGGGATCAGTAACGCCGAAGCTCGACGGCAGCGGATCGACGAGGAAAGTGGGGCAGGGGCCGCCGGCGCAGGGGACTCTTGAGGCAATATGTGTCACCGGGCAAGGTTGCCGCTGACGTACATTGGCAGTGAATATTTTTTCGGGAAAGGACCCAACCATGGAGCATGAAACTGTGATGATTGCGTGCGCCCACGGCACCGATAACGCCGAAGGCCAGCGACGCATCAACCAGCTCAGGGCCGATATTGCTGCGTTGCGTCCTGGGCTGACCGTGCTGGAAGCCTACGTTGACGTTCAAGAACCGGCACTGCCTGACGTGGTGGCCGCGCTTGCCCCTGGGGTGCAAGCCGTGGTGGTTCCGCTGCTGCTGACGGTGGGCTTCCACGTTCAAGTGGATATTGCGGACGCCGTGGCCAGTAGGTCCAATACGCTGGCTGCTGTGCCGCTGGGTCCGGATCCGCGCTTGGCGAAGTTGCTTGATGAACGGCTCGGGGAACTCCCTGATGGATGGGGCATTGTGTTGGCTGCGGCAGGTTCTTCGCGCCCTGAAGCCGCCGAACCCATTGAAGTGCTGGCCGCGGATCTGGCTGTGCGCCGCCCGGAACGAATCATGGCCGCCTATGGATCCAGCGCCCGGCCCTCGGTCCCGGAAGCCGTGGAGCAGCTGCGAGTCGAAGGTGTTGCAGGGGTGGCAGTTGCTTCCTATTTGCTGGCCCCGGGCTATTTCCACGACCAGCTTTCCTTAGCCGGCGCGGATTGTGTGGCCCCGCCGCTGTTGTCCTCGCAGTTGCTGGCAGAACTGGCTCTGGAACACTTCGACGCGGCGCTGGCCAAGGCTGCGCAATAGTTCGGCGTAAAGGTGCACTGTGGCTTAGGGCCCAGGCGACATTCGGCGCCCAATCGAGTTGCCAGCTGTGCCCGAGGTTGAGACTGCAGCTGATGCGATGCCTGAGGTTGAGACTGCAGCTGATGCGATGAAACCGCTGGGTTCATCGCATCAGCTGCAGGGTCAAAACCGAGATTTCAGTCTCGTCATGGCGTGTCTGCCCGAGTAGGCCTCGCACACTTAGGAAGCCACTGGCATGTGTGACGAAATATTGCCCTAGGTGACCCATCGTTTCACGATTGATTGGTCGCCGAGCGGGGCCAACCTACGCTCGTTCGTATGACACAGACAGCTCTAGCCGGAGCGATTGCCCAGGCTCCCACCGCAGCAATTTCCGAAGCCAGCACCTCGGCTACCGCGCCATCCAGTGAGGCAAGTGCCGGGACAGCTGGAACAAGCGCCGTCGCCGAAAAGCCGGTACGCCGCGCACGGCCCGCCACCAAGCCGCACGGGCAGTGGAAAGTGGACGGCACCGCGCCGTTGAACGCGAACGAGGTCTGGAAACAGGAAGACGGCGGGCTGAGCGTCCGTGAACGGATTGAAACCATCTACGCTGCCGGAGGTTTCGACAGCATCGAAAAGACGGATCTGCACGGCCGTTTCCGCTGGTGGGGGCTATACACCCAGCGCAAGCAGGGAATTGACGGTGGCAAGACCGCAACCCTGGAGCCACACGAGCTAGAGGACAAGTACTTCATGCTCCGCGTCCGCATCGACGGCGGTGCGCTGACCACTGAGCAGCTGCGCGTCATCGGGCAGATTTCCACCGATTTCGGCCGCGACACGGCGGACCTCACGGACCGCCAGAATGTGCAGCTGCACTGGGTTCGCGTCGAAGACGTGCCGGAGATCTGGAACCGGCTCGAAGCTGCCGGCCTCTCCACAACCGAGGCGTGCGGTGACGTGCCGCGCGTCATTCTAGGTTCTCCCGTGGCGGGGATCGCCAAGGACGAGATCATCGATCCCACGCCCCTGATCAAGGAAGTCAGCGCCCGATTCATCGGAGATCCGGAGCTGGCCAACCTGCCGCGTAAATTCAAGACCGCCATCACCGGCCACCCGTCCCAGGACGTGGTGCATGAGATCAATGACTTTGCCCTGGTCGGAGTAGTCCACCCCGAGCTTGGTGTTGGCTACGACCTGTGGGTGGGTGGCGGACTGTCCACGAACCCGCGCCTGGCCGAACGCCTCGGCGTGTTCGTCAGCCCCGAGGTTGCCGCCGAGGTATGGCTGGGTGTCACGAGCATCTTCCGCGACTACGGCTACCGGCGCATGCGCACCAAAGCCCGGTTGAAGTTCCTGCTGGCCGATTGGGGACCGGCCAAGTTCCGCCAAATCCTTGAGGATGAGTACCTGGGCCACAAGCTGCCCGACGGCGATCCAGCGCCGAAGCCCACCTCACCCGGTGACCATATTGGCGTCCACGAACAAAAGGACGGCAAGTTCTTCATCGGCGTGACACCCACGGTTGGCCGGGTTTCTGGCACTATTTTGACTTCGCTGGCGGACGCGCTTGAAGCCCACGGTTCCTTCCGCCTGCGCACCACTCCGCATCAGAAGCTCGTCATTCTCGACGTGCCCAAGGAGCAGGTGGAGCCGCTCATTGCCGTGTTGGATGGGCTTGGACTGTCCGCCCGACCGTCGCTGTTCCGCCGTTCCACGATCGCCTGCACCGGCATCGAATACTGCAAGCTGGCGATCGTGAACACCAAGGACACTGCCGCAACCGCCATCACCGAGTTGGAATCGCGGTTGGCTGATCTGGTGGACACGAAGGTTCTCACCCAGCCGATCGCGTTGAACATCAATGGCTGCCCCAACTCCTGCGCCCGCATCCAGACCGCGGACATTGGCCTCAAGGGCATGATGCTTCCAGCGGACGACGGCGGCACCACCCCTGGTTTCCAGGTCCACCTGGGCGGTGGCTTGGCTACCGATAACCGGGTCGAGGCTGGCCTGGGCCGCACCATCCGCGGCTTGAAGGTCACCGCTGCCGAGCTGCCCGACTATGTGGAGCGCGTGGTTCGCCAGTACGTTGGCGCCCGCCTTCCCGAGGAGACCTTTGCAGAATTTGCCCACCGCGCCGATGAGGAGCTGCTGAAATGACAACAACCACTACGCTCCGCTCCAACGAAGAGCTCAAGGCCATTGCCGCGGCCGGCGCAGCGGAACTTCACTGGGATGCGTCTGCTCAGGAGGTCATCGCCTGGGTGGCAAAAAACTTCGCAACCGGTGCGGCCGCCGTCGCCTGTTCCATGGCAGATGCCGTGCTGCCGGCGCTAGTGGCAGATCAGCTTCCCGGCGTCGACGTCCTCTTTCTGGACACCGGCTACCACTTCGAGGAAACCTACGCCACGCGCAATGAGGTGGCGGAGAACCTGCGGGTCAACATTGTTGACGTACTGCCACTGACCACCGTAGAACAGCAGGATTCACTGGTGGGCAAGGACCTGTTTGCCCAAGATCCGGCCCAATGTTGCGCGCTGCGGAAGGTGGAGCCGCTGAGCCGTTCGCTCTCCGGATACGAACTTTGGTTCACCGGGGTCCGCCGCGATGAGGCACCCACCCGGAGCAACACGCCCCTAGTGGTGTGGGACGAAAAGAACGGCCTGGTCAAGGTCAACCCCGTCGCCACTTGGACGTACCAGGAGCTCATCAGCTACTCCGATGAGAATCTCCTTCCCGTGAATCCACTCCTGAGCCAGGGCTACCCGTCCATCGGCTGCGCACCCTGCACGAACAAAGTAGCCCCCGGCGCCGATCCTCGAAGCGGACGCTGGGCCGGAACCTCCAAGACAGAATGCGGACTACACGTATGAGCACCCAAACTATAGATCCCCAAGCGCTCCCCAACCTCGCAAGCTCGTCCGGGGCCCCCTCGCGCTCGGAGGCCCCTTCGGAGGCACCTGAGCTGAACTCCCTCGACCTGCTGGAATCCGAGGCCATCCACATCATCCGTGAGGTGGTGGCGGAGTTTGAACGCCCCGCGCTGTTGTTTTCTGGCGGCAAGGATTCGGTGGTCATGCTGCATTTGGCCACCAAGGCGTTCTGGCCGGGCAAGGTTCCGTTCCCCGTTTTGCACGTAGATACGGGCCACAACTTCCCCGAGGTCATCGAGTTCCGCGACCGCACAGTGGAACGTTTGGGCCTGCGACTGGAAGTGGGCTCCGTGCAGGCGTTCATCGACTCCGGTGAGCTGGCCGAACGTTCCGACGGCACCCGCAACCCGCTGCAGACGGTCCCGCTGCTGGATGCCATTGCCAAGAACAAGTTCGACGCCGTTTTTGGCGGCGGCCGCCGTGACGAGGACAAGGCCCGCGCCAAGGAGCGCATCTTGTCCCTGCGCGATGAGTTCGGTCAGTGGGATCCGCGCAACCAGCGTCCCGAACTGTGGAATCTCTACAACGGCCGTCACACAGTAGGCCAGCACGTGCGAGCCTTCCCCATCAGCAACTGGACCGAGCTGGACATTTGGCGCTACATTGCCCGCGAAAACATTGAGTTGCCGGGGCTGTACTACGCCCACAACCGCGAAGTCTATGAGCGTGATGGTATGTGGAGAGCGGTGGGTCCGGTTTCTGAACCGCGTCCCGATGAGGAGGTCATCATCAAGCAGGTCCGCTACCGCACCGTGGGGGACATGTCCTGCACCGGCGCCGTTGCTTCTGATGCCACCACTGTCCACGACGTGGTGCGCGAAGTTGCCGCGTCAACCCTGACCGAACGTGGCGCTACTCGGGCCGATGATCGCATCTCCGAGGCCGCCATGGAAGACCGCAAGAAAGATGGCTACTTCTAATGAGCACCCTGATAGAGACCCCACTTGAGCAGTCCACCCTGTTCCGCTTCGCCACGGCCGGCTCCGTCGATGACGGCAAGTCAACCCTGGTGGGCCGCCTGCTTCACGATTCGAAGGCCATCTTGGCTGACACGCTCGACGCCGTCACCCGCACCTCCGCGGACCGGGGTTTTGGTGGCGAAAATGGCAGCACTCAGAAGATTGACCTAGCGTTGCTGACCGACGGCTTGCGGGCCGAGCGCGAGCAGGGCATCACCATCGATGTGGCCTACCGCTACTTCGCCACCGATCGCCGCAGCTTCATCCTGGCCGATTGCCCCGGGCACATCCAGTACACCAAGAACACGGTGACGGGCGCGTCCACCGCGGATGCCGTCGTCGTGCTTATCGACGCCCGCAAGGGTGTTCTGGAGCAGACGCGCCGGCACCTATCCGTGCTGCGCCTGCTGCGGGTGCCCAACGTGGTGGTCGCGGTGAACAAGATCGATCTGGTGGACTTCAGCGAGGACATTTTCCGCGCCATCGAGACCGACGTGCAGGGGGTTGCGGCGAGCATTGGGCTCGGTGATGTTGTGGTCATTCCGGTCTCCGCGCTGGAGGGCGACAACGTGGTGGAGCGCTCCAACCACACCCCTTGGTACACCGGCGCCAGCCTGCTGGATCTGCTGGAAACACTGCCCACCACCGATGAGTTGGAGCGCGGACTGGAGCCGTTCCGCTTCCCTGTTCAGTTGGTGGTTCGGCCGCAGGGGGCGCTTGCTCCGGACCTTGCCAACGCGGACGACGCCGGAGCCTCCTTCCGCGATTACCGCGCCTACGCCGGTCAGCTCGCCTCGGGCGGCGTATCGGTGGGGGAGTCAATTACGGTTCTTCCCTCTGGCCGCACAGCGACCGTGGTGGGCATTGACTTTGCTGGCCGCTCGCTTGAGCGGGCCGTGGCACCCCAGTCAGTCTCGCTGCGTCTGAGCGAGGAGATCGATATTGCCCGCGGTGACGTTATTGCGGCAACGGGTACCTTCGGCGAGGTTAGCCAGGACCTCTATGCCGAGCTGTGCTGGCTGTCCACGAAACCTTTGCGCGAGGGTTCCAAGGTGCTGATCAAGCACGGCAGCAAGACTGTTCAGGGTTTGATCCGCGCCGTCACGGGCAAGCTGGAGCTGGAATCGTTTGAGTACCAAGCTGCATCTGGACTTGAGCTCAATGACATAGGCACCGCGCAGATACGTTTGGCGTCGCCGCTGCCCATTGAAAGTTACGCACTGCACCGCCGCACGGGTGCGTTTCTGGTGATCGATCCACAGGACGGAAATACGCTGGCAGCCGGTCTTGTGCGGGATCACCCCGGCGACCACGAGGATGAGCGCTACACCATCTAGGCTCCGGGGGTCGAAGCTGTCGAGACCTAATGCCGCCGCACCCGCATATTGCCGCCAATAGTTATACGGCCAGATGCGGGAGCGGCAGCTTTTTCCCTGTCACCTCTGCGAAATTTAGTTGAAAAATTCTGACGCGTGCCGGTTAGGTGCCGATACCATTGAGGCAACTAGGAAGTTCTTCGAAGGAGAAGGACAATGCCAGGAAAACTGCTTTTCATCCACGGAACTGAAACCCGCGACGTAACTGGCGAGAAACGCCAAATTACTGAACGAGCGCAGAGAATTCTCGGATGGTCTCCAGACCAGATTGTTGCCCTCGAATGGGGGAGAATTGTCGGGCCGCCGGACCTCGACATCACCGGGGCGCTGCCACCTGAGTATGTAACCCGCGGCCTCGCCGAGGAACTCAGTGAGGCGGGCCAGATGGCCGCCATGTGGGACCTTCTTTTCGCCGATCCCTTCGTTGAATTGCGACTGCTAGCCGTTACCCTCGGCCAAGACAGTGGAGGAATTTGGATAAACTCCGCTCTCGCTTCCGAAGAGGTTCAGCGACGTCTAAAAGCACTCAGTTTGCCACCTGAAATCCTTGACCGTGCCAAACTGGCGGAAGAAGATGTAGCGGACGCCGCCGACCTGCTGTCAAACAGCCAAGAGCTGACTGACGCGGCGGAGCCCCTGTCTAGTGTTGACGCACCGCACTGGGATCGGCTCATTTCATTGGGCCTGCTCCAGGAGATTACTCCTGCTGAAGCTGTAAAAATAACGAACGAGAAGTGGGTCGATCCGCTGCTCGGGCTGGCTGGCGCTTATGCCTGCCTAGCCCAGCAAATGGATGACTACGTAAATACCGTGCTTAAAAATTTGGATCAGATCGATCCGGCGCTACCCGACGTGGCTATTTTGTTTGCAGCACTGGATCGGCGTTCGGGCGTTAAATCGGATGCGGTCCACTCAAGACTCGAAAAGATACTCGGAGACGGTTCGGCGCCTTTGTTTGGATGGGGAGTGGCCATCGGGGCGCTAGCGGCAAGCTACTACGGAGTTAATGAGCTCGCAGAAAAGTACCAGAAGATCTCTCAAACACTCGTTGAGGAATCGATTTGGACACTGTGGGTGCAACATGATTGAGCCGCTAGCAACAGCAGAATGGTGCCCAGATGGTTGGCTGAGGCACACTTTTCCGCACGGCGATCACTCCCACGCGTTCTACGTGATCGACAAAGGGGCGCCCCAAGTGGTGCTTCCCAGTGTCATGTTGATGCACGAGTTTCCCGGTATATCGGCCGACTTCGTTCCGCTGGCCAATACACTAGCTAAAGACTTTCGAGTGGTTTGCCCGTCAATATTTGGGCGCGACGGAGACCCAAAGCAAGGCGATTCGCTCAAGCAAATTTGTGTCCGAAGGGAGGTTCACCTGTTTGCCCGGCGCGGTGTGAGCAGAGCGGTGGGGTGGCTCAAAGAGTTCGCGGACGAACACGTGGCGCGTCGGCCAGATGAACCATTCGGCGTCGTTGGCATGTGCTTCTCTGGCAACTTCGCACTAGCGCTGGCCGTAGATCCCCGGATTAAGGCAGTTGTTGTGGCCCAGCCGGCTATTCCAGTCTGGCCCTGCGCGTTAGGGCTCTCAAATGCTGATCTAGAATCGCTCCACGATCGAGCGGACCTGCGCGTTCAGGGCTATCGGTTCCGCCGTGATCGGTTGTCGCCTGCTCCAAAGCTTGCAGCTGCCCAAGGGCTGCTCGGGCCTGAGACCATGCAAACATTCTCATTGAGTGAACCGAACGACCGTAAGCACTCCACCCTCACCGGGCCCTGTCGCAACGAAAAAGCTATTGAAGGGCTCCGATCTTTCCTGCTTGAGCGGTTGGGTGCCGGGAACTGACAACGTGCCCAGGCTCCCTCTGTGATTCTTGGTCCTTCATGACTTCGGGAGATAAGGGCCTGACAGCTAAGACTGCAACAGCCTTTTTTGAGAAAGATTTCGATCTGGATAATTTCGACTTGTGGCTGCCACAGTCGCACATTCATTCTGGGTATTGAGGGCGGAGGGGTCACCTCACATACCACCAGTCTGGGTTGTGCCAAGATAACCTTTATCCGTGAGAACAGGGTGGCCCTATTGGTGCAACTCAGAGGCGTGATGCCGGCATTGCCATGAAATATCCGAGCCCATTGACACGCGGGGTGTGGTCCGAAAACATGAAGTGGACTGAATAATTAGGGTCCCGGCACTACCCCAAAGAGGGAGTCACCATCATGGCAACACAAGTATTTATCAACCTGCCCACCACAGACCTTAACCGCTCGAAGAAGTTCTTCTCCGGGCTGGGGTGGACGATTGAGCCTAACTTCACCGACAAAAATGCCGCTTGTGTGGTGGTTGACGAGAATATTTACCTCATGATGCTGACGCACGATTTTTTCGCCACGTTCACTGACAAACCCATCGTGGATCCTGCCACGTCATTGCAGGTGCAAACGGCACTCAGCCGGTATAGCCGCGAAGACGTTGATGCGCTGTTGGAGAAGGCGCTGGCAGCCGGAGGTAAAGAGCCTCGGCCTGCCCAAGACATGGGCTGCATGTACTCCCGAGACTTCGAGGACCCCGACGGCAATTGGTTTAGCATCCTTTGGATGGACCCGAAGGCAGCCGAACAGGGCCCCGAAGCGTTCCTCTCGGAACAGCAAGAGGACTAAGGGCTATTGAAACGGCGTGGCCGCGCTGGTCGCGCACTAGGTCTCGACCAGCACGGCCCCTAAGTTTCAATCAGCGGGCGGTGTAGCCACCATCAACCACAAGCTCAGAGCCAGTCATAAACGCGGCGTCGTCGCTGGCCGCGAAGAGGATGACGCCGGCCACGTCCTCCGGGCGGCCTAGGCGGCCCATCGGCGTGGTTGCGGTCAATAGCTCGCGGTCCGTCTCACCCAGGATGGGGGTCTCGATGAATCCGGGGTGAACTGAATTAACTCGCACACCTTCAGTGGCCCAACCGAGTGCGGTGTTTTTGGTCAGAGTTCGCACGGCACCCTTGGCCGCGGCGTACGCAGGTGAGGTGCCAAAGCCGCCAACGATCCCGAACATGGAGGACACATTGACCACGGCGCCATTGCCGGATGCTTTCAAAGCTTCGGCAGCAGCTTTCTCGCCAAGGAAAACGCTGGTTTGCGTCACAGCGACTACCTTGTTGTAAGTGTCCAAAGTTGTGACTTCAATGGGCTCGGTGTCGCCAATGCCAGCGTTATTGACCAGCACATCGAGTCGGCCAAACTCGCCGAGCGTGAGGGCCACGGCATCGGCCCATCCCTCTTCGCTCGTCACGTCAAGGTGAAGTGCGCGGGCAATACCACCGGATGCTTCGATTTCAGCAACCACTTCCTTGGCCAACTGATCTTGCACGTCGGCGACGACGGCGCTTCCGCCCTCGGCTGCGAAGCGAACAGCTGTGGCGCGTCCGATTCCGCTGGCGCCTCCGGTGATGATGCCTACACGTCCAGTAAATCGGTTCATTCTATTTCCCTTCATTCACGTGGGCCACGCCCGAGCATGGCAATCAAAAAATAAACTATCCAACACTTGTTGGATAGTTCCTAGGCTACGCTGGAACAGCGCAAATGACCAGAGTCGATGGTCTACATCATGGAGCGGGAGGGTCTAATGAATACACATCCAAAGGGAGCCGAACAGCCCTTGGATGCGGATGGCTCCGCGATGGACCCCCGGGCGCTGCGAAGTCGAGAACACTTGGCAGCAGCAATATTGTCACTCGCGTCTGAGCGGGACATTGAGACCTTGACGGTCGCACAGGTAGCCACAGCGGCAGGAATTAACCGCTCCACGTTTTATCAGCATGCCGTCTCGCCTATGGCCCTACTGAGATCGGTTCTTTCTGCGGAGTTGGATGTGGTGCGGGCTGAGCATCTGGAAGCCAGCGGTGATGTCGCCGTTGCTTTAGGTGAACTCGCGCGCGGAGTAGTGAGGCATGTCGATTCGCGCAGAAGGGTGTATCGGCAAGGTTTGGAATCGGATGGCGGTGTCGCAGCTTTGCATTCCATGCTCGCAGCCCACTTTGAGCACTCAGCGCTACTACTCATCGATCACCGCAATATCTCAGTTCGCGGACTGACCGGTCGAAAAGTGCCCACCGCCATGATGGCCAGGTTTCTCGCTTATGGAGTAGTCGGTGCCTTTGAAACCAGAATTTTGGAGGATGTGCCGCGCTCCGAGGAGGACTTTATGGAAGATTTACGTGCGCTGATGCCACACTGGTGGCCCATCGCTTAGCTCTAGAAAATGGCGCGAGAGCAGCAGCTGTAGTGAGGCGTTGCATCAGGGGCCAGTAGCTGTGTGGAGTCTTCCCAATGCTTCTCGCGGGTATCGCTCGCACCCATCTAGGCCGCACCCCAGTTCCACGTTCCGCTGAGTTGGCCCAGATAAGCGCCAAACTGCGTGATGATTCGGCCCGGATCATCACCTCTCTGCGGGGCTCCGGGCACTTTTTTCACTACGCCAGCGGGTGAAGTGAGCGTACTCTTTTGGCCCCGTCAGCATAGCGGCGTCGACGCAAGACGGTGCATATGAATGCTCCAATGCCCCTGCCGTTCGTCAGGCGGTCTTCAGTCAAGTTCAGTCGGTACGCCACTACTTCCGCCCGCAATCCTCCGTCAGAGTAATCCTCTTGTTCCGCATTGGCGTAGAGGCAGGTGATCCGTTCGTAGGGAAGAACGATGTCGGCCAAGGTCACGCCGTGTGGGCTGACTTTGATGAGCGTGGTGCCGTCACTGGCAAGGAAACGTGCGGCCTGCCGTTCAATGCGGAGTACCCAGGCTCGAACGAAAAAGGGGAAGGCCACGAATGCACCGGCCACCGCAAGGACCCCTGCTGTGCTGGTTGAATCCGGGATCACGATCAGGCCAACGGTCAGGATAATGGCAGCCAAAATGCCGAAGATGAAAAAGAGCTGCGGATCATGGATCGGTGGGTTTTTCGTGCGAGCTCAACCCTTCTTGCAGTGGTTGCCAGCGTCAGCGTGGGTCCATGAAATTCTGCATTCTCCATGGCGTTCTTGCTCACCATTAGGCCGTCATCAAAGGATTGCAACACTAGTTCTTCGCGGAGGAAAGTGAACCTTCGGTCGCTGAATAGCCTGAACATCTCATCCTTGGCCAAGTTCTCAAAGCCCTTCCAGCGCAGATGGCTCCTGGGCCGTCTAAGCTGGTCATTGCCGAGGGGGAGCGGCAGGTTTCGGGCCGGAACTCGCGTGCAAACAGCCTGCTTTTCCGCCCTGGTCTGGGCCTCATCCAAGCGCTTCAAAAAGAGCAGATAAGTGATCTGCTCAATAATTTCGATGGGTTGGAGATGCCGCCGGTCCAGAACGTATTTCAAACCTTGTCTACCTGGGGCTTAATTTCACCGGTGATCACGCTTGGGACTTTAACCGCGGGGGCTGACACGGAGTGGCGTGTCGGCTTCGTCGCCTGCGCCGTCTGTGTTTGGGAAGTAGCGAAGCAGAGGGTCTGGAACTGCGGAATTTGAATCCTGAACAATGTTGCGTTCTTGGTCCCAACCCTCCGCTATGGCCGGTGCGAAGGTGAGGTTTCCGAGCTGCCTAGGTGGCCGCGGCTGACATTGGTATGTGATTACCAGCCGATTTTACGTTGCATAGATGTTACGCTTTTAATAACGGAGGTGCTGGACATGAATGAACCGGTGGCATTTTGGGATGACCTGACTGAGGACCTAAGGGATCCTGTGTTCCTGCGTGAATTCATTACAGAGTCGGTCCGAATTTCAGCAATAGACTCTCTCATTAACTCTCTTGACGATGCGCGCGTGGCTGCTGGGCTTTCTAAAGCGCACTTGGCGCGTGCCATCAATATGAATCCCGCTTCAATGCGGAGGCTCTTTTCTGGAACCGTCAGCAATCCAACGCTTGCAACGCTGGCCGAAGTTGCGGCGGCGCTGGGTATGCGGGTCACCCTAGAAGTGTTGCCTGAGGATGTACAGTCCCGTGTGACTCGGCCTTTGTTGGATGGGCATGCTGAAAACCTTGAGCAGTTGGCTCAATATTTAGGTGGGCAGCGACAGGTTGGTCGTCCGGTTCCGGTGTCGTCGCCAGGGGCCCCGCTACATAATTGAGCGCGGATTGCGCTGGAGATATTCGCCGCCATTTGAGCGAATTTTTGAATAGTCCGCCGCTGAGAGGGTCGTGCGGAACGGTTTGTCGCGACCGTCAATGACTACAAGTAGGGGTTTTTCTACACCTTCTGCTTCATAATCGAGCTTACAAAAGAGCCGGTAATGATGGTGATTGGGGCCGTCGACTCGGATTTCAAACCAACTGGCCATGTCCCCATGCATGGCTTCCCAGTAGCCGCCGCCCGAGAATCGTTTGGGCGGCGCGGTCGCTACGGCAATTAATACGGCCCTCATCTTCGCGCGAACCATTGGTGGGCAGGAGTTTAGAAAGTCCCTGCCGGGGGCGCTTTGCTTCGGGTCGTCCGCGATATGGCGCTGAAAGAAGACGATGGAGTGCGCGTCGTCTCCACTCGGCTTAGCCCACTGCGGGGAGTCTTTGCTTTTTGGGCTGGACGCAGCCTTGCTTGATCGACGCTGCTTTGGGTCTGGTCCCATAGTTGGATGCTAATGGGATCAGACTGGGTATCGGCTGCCAAATGGGCTGGCCTGTGGATAACGAGGCTCTGCTTAGTGAGCTCCCCATAAGTCATTCCCGACGGTCCGGCACCCTGTGCTATTGTTATTATCAAGTTGATAATAACAATTACTGGAGGGCATCATGACACCGCTCATCGACTGGCTCAACACCACCGCATTTACCTTGCTCAACAACCCCGTGAGTAACGTTGAAGTCATTGGCTTCGTCACCGGTGCCGCCTGTGTGTGGGGAGTAGCGCGGCAGAAGATCTGGAACTGGGGTGTTGGCATCTTGAACAACATTGCCTTCGTCATCCTGTTCCTGGGTGCCGGCCTATACGGCGAAACTCTCCTCCAGATCATCTTCGCAGTGATTGCCATCTACGGCTGGATCAAGTGGAGCCGCGGCGCCAACGGAAAAGCTGGTAGCAACGATCTGCCCATCCGCAACGCAACGCGAGCTGAAATCGGCACGGGAGTGACCGCCGTCGTCCTCGTCACGGCAGCCATTGCCTACCTCCTACACGCCGGGACGGATTCGCAAGTTCCCATCCCCGACGCGTTTGTGCTGGCCGCATCGCTCGTGGCCACTTACGCTCAAGCCAAGAAGATTTTCCAGCACTGGTACGTATGGATCGTCATTGATCTGGTCTCGATCCCGCTCTACTTCAGCCGCGGACTGGCCCTCACAGCTATCCTTTACATCGGTTTCCTGGCGCTGTGCGTCTATGGCTTGGTGGGCTGGAACCGCCTCCGCAATACGGAAAAAACCGTCAACAATGAAATGGCAGGAGTCTGAAAATGACCACGAACGCACTTGTCATCGGAAAGTTCTACCCACCTCACGCTGGTCACCGGCACCTGATCGAAACCGCTGCCGCCGGTGCCGACCACGCCTATGTGTTGGTGCAGGGGAACCGCTTCGAATCGCTCTCCGTGGCGCAGCGGGCGGGCTGGCTCACAGAGGAATTCAGTACAGAAGCGTTCGACGGCGGCAACGTCACCATTGTGCCGGTCCGCAACGACTGCCCCGTTGACTATGCCAGCGATGAGATCTGGACCGCGCAGGTGGAGAACATGCGCTGGGCGCTCAAGGCCCATGGCGTGGAGAAGATCGACGCCGTCTACAGCTCGGAAGGCTACGGCGACCGCCTGGCACAAGCGTTTGGCGCTGCGCACGTTCCCGTGGATCCGGCCCGAACAACTCACCCCGTCAGCGGAACCATGTGCCGCGATGACCTGAGCGGGAACTGGGAACAGCTGGTGCCGGCGGCGCGACGAGGACTGGCTGTCCGGGTGATTGTGGTCGGAGCCGAATCGACCGGAACCACCACACTGAGTGAGGATCTCCGGGAGCACTACCTCCAGCAGTTCCCGGCGCTCGCCGACGTTCCCGAATATGGCCGCTACTACACCTACGAATTACTCGAGTCGCTGCAACTCACCAACCCGGAAGCCAGTGTGGAGGATCTAGTTTGGACCGACACTGATTTCGGCATCATCGCCAATCGCCAAACTGAGCTGGAACAAGCTGCTGCGGAGGCTGCACCGCTGGTTATTGCGGACACTGATGCCCTGGCCACCACACTCTGGGAACGCTACTACCTAGGTGATGGCAGCTACGGATCGTACGACGCGCAGGCTCACTTGCCCCGTCGGGACGTGTACCTGCTGACCGACCACAATGGGGTCGATTTTGAAGACGACGGCTGGCGTGAGGGCGAACACCGCCGCCCCGAAATGACCGAATGGTTCAAGGAGACACTCACCGACGAAGGCCATTCGTGGATCTTGGTGACCGGCAGCCCCGAACGCCGCCTGGCCACCGCCACTGCCGTCATCGACGCCATGCTGACGCAGCAGAACACCTTCACCGCAGCTGCTTGGCAGAGCCGCACCGTTCTGGAGGTGGCAGCATGAAACCCACAGCCTCCGAATCTGAGGGCAAATTTCTGGCCGACTATGACCCTGCAGATTTCCCTGCTGTAGCCGTGACCGTGGACTTAGTGGTCTTTGCCGTGGTCAATAAGGTACTTCACGTGGCGTTGGTTGAACGCGGCGGTCAACCATTCCTAGGCAGCTGGGCTCTGCCCGGAGGGTTCGTGGGCCCGACAGAGGATGCTCTGGCCGCCGCACACCGGGAACTCGTTGAAGAAACCGGGTTGGACTTGAGCGCACATCGCGTGTTTGTCGAACAGCTCGCCACCTTCAGTGCGCCGCTTCGGGATCCGCGAATGCGAGTGGTCTCCGTGGCACATCTGGTCCTGTTGGCTGGAGACGGCGTGCGCTTACCGGACTTGGTGGCTGGCACGGATGCCGCCAGCGCCCAGTGGCTCCCTGTCCACGAACTGGATCTAACATCGCTGGCCTTCGACCACGCAGACATCCTTGCCGCGGGACTGGAACGGCTCGCTGGAAAAATGGAATACACCACCATCGCCGCACAGTTGGTCCCGGAGGAGTTCACCCTTTCGGCACTTCGCGACATCTATACAGCGGTGTGGCAAACGGATCTTCCGGCTGGGAACTTCACCCGAAAAATGCGCGCATCCTTGACCCCCACGGGAGGAAAGGTGCAAGCAGTGGGGGCTCCGGCGTCGCTCTTCACGGTGGGAGGTCAATGGATCTCACCGCCGTGGTCCCGGCCCACACGCTGAGCCAGTGCGGGCCCGGTCTCCACCCGCGGGTATCAGCGCGGGTATCAGATGGAACCTCTCAGCAACCGTTCCCGTTGAGCTGGACAACGCCTGCAAAGCTGGGAGAATTTGATACAGGACCGGTATTTCACTGCGGTCTGGACTGGCAAGGGGGCCATCATCGAAAGTCAGGCCGTGGAAGCCGCGCGAAGTGCAATTGAAGATTCACGATTCCAGGAACAAGCTCTCCAGGAGGCTGCGCAAGCCATCCGCAACACCATTGTCGGCAGACTTCATGACGATGGATTGAACCACCACGACGTACAGTTCCGGGTCAAGAAACCTGAATCAGCGGCGGAGAAGATGAGGCGCCGTGGCGATGATGGCGAACTGAAATATCCGGGTGGGCTAGCGAATCTTGATGATTTGATCGGTGTGCGCGTCATCTTGTACGTGGAATCGGACATTGAGGCGGTGGCGATTGCACTGACGAGCCAGTTCATCTGCCACGACGACGAAGACAAGACGGCCATGATGCGTAAAAATGGCGGCATTGGTTACGCTGGCCGGCACTTGACCTTGGAAGTTCCTGTCGATCATGCGCCCACCAACTGCAAGGAATACACCGGATACCGTTTTGAGGTTCAGATCCGTACCGTCCTCCAGCACGCTTGGGCCGAATTTGAGCACGATATCCGTTTCAAGGGTTCCAGCGGTGACAACGCCGAAATCAGCCGCGCTTTCACCATGGCCTCGACCCTGATTGAGCTGGCAGACCAGCAGTTTGTGAACATTGCCGACACTCTTAAACGGCTGCAATCCGAGGGCGCCATTGAGGCTGTTCCACAAACTCAGATGCTCGACGCCGGATCCCTGCAAAGTGTGCTGACCCGCGCCTTCCCGCAGTACCGCAGCAGCAAGGAAAACCAGTACGACTGGATGGTGAACGTGCTGTCAGCCAACGGGATCGACACCGTCAGTGCTGCAGAAGAATGGTTCCACTCGATTGACCCGTACCGGGTTGCCAAGCTCATGGAATACCGGTTCAATCCGGGCCAGGTGCGCATCGCCGATGATCTGCTGCTGCAGTCATTTGGCGAGTCCTATGTGGACGCCACCAAGTCCGTGGGCAGTGATAGGAACCGCGAATCCAAGCTGCGATCGCGCCTGCGCCGGCTCCGCAACGAGTGGGATAACCAGTAAGCGGACTGAGCCCCAGCGAACAATGTGACGCTTCGTGAACTAGCGTGACCTCGAGTGTCCGGTTCATTGAAACGGCCATTGCGCCTTCCCTAACGTTTGACCATGAGTACACGGGAAAGCCATCAGGATACGCCGCCACCCCGGCAGCAGCCCGCCCAACCGACGCAGCCCTTGCGGCTCAAACGGATTGTTGCCGGTGAGAAGGCCGAGCACAAGATGCGTGGCTTGGAGATCCTGGTGGTCACTGCGCTGGTTACCCTCATTGGGGCGGGCGCGGCAGTGGCCAGCATCAACGCCAAGAGTCCTGCGGAAGCGGGTACAGCAGTAACTGCCACAACTCCGGCCCACGTTCTCAAGCTTGGTTACTTTGGAAACGTCACCCATGGACCGGCCTTGGTGGGCGTGGAAAAGGGCATCTTCGCCCAGGATCTAGGCGCAACGACGTTGGAGACCCAGGTTTTTAATTCGGGCCCGGCCACGGTTGAGGCGCTCAATGCAGGAGCGATCGACGCCGCTTATCTGGGCCCCAATCCGGCCTTGAACTCTTTTGTTCAAAGCGGTGGTGAGTCCATCCGGGTCATTGCGGGTGCGGCCTCGGGCGGGGCACAGTTTGTTGTCCGGCCCGGCATCAGCGATGCGCAGGACCTCCGGGGTAAGACCATCGCCACTCCGCAGTTAGGTGGAACCCAGGATGTGGCGCTGCGCAACTGGCTTGTTGAGCGCGGTCTGGAAACCAACACTTCTGGTGGCGGCGATGTGACCATCACGCCCACCTCTAATGCTCAGACGTTGCGGCTATTTCAGGATGGAAAGATCGACGGCGCTTGGGTCGCGGAACCCTGGACCTCGCGTCTGGTGCTCCAAGCCGGAGCCAAGGTCCTGGTCAACGAGGCCGATCTTTGGGAAGAAGGCGAGTTCAGTACCACCGTGCTCGCCGTGAATAAGAGCTTCTTGGAAGAGCACCCACAAACCGTTGAGGCTCTCTTGAGAGGACACGTGGAGTCCGTCAAGTGGCTTGAACAGAACCCGGCGGAAGCCGCCACGGTTATTAATGCCGCTCTCAAAGTGGCTATTGGCCAGCCACTGGAAGATGACGTGATTACTCGATCACTGTCGGAGTTGAAGTTCACCTCTGATCCGCTGGCGGCCACCTTTCCCACCCTGCTTGACCATGGCGTGAGCGCGGGGGTGTCACAACCCGCGGACCTCAACGGTCTCTTCGAGCTGACGTTGCTGAACAAGGTACTACAAGCTGCCGGCGGCCAACCCGTCACGGCGGCAGGATTGGGGAAACAATGACCGAGCTATTGCTAGCAGGACCGGAATCTCTGACCCGCGGGCACAGGGGCGCCGACGGCGAAAGCCGGGCACCCGCCGTCGTCCTTGAGAACTTGGGCAAACGTTTTGGCGCTGGCGCTCCCGTGCTGGATGACGTCAATGCCACGGTCTATCAGGGCGAGTTTGTGGCCCTACTGGGGGCTTCGGGCTGCGGGAAATCGACGCTGCTGAACATCATTTCCGGGCTGGACGTTCCCTCCTCCGGCGCTCTGGAAGTACCTGAAGACGGGGCGGCATTCATGTTCCAAGACGCCTCCTTATTTCCATGGCTCAGTGCGCGCGGCAACGTGGAAATGGCGCTGAAACTACGCGGTGTGGCGCGTGCCGAACGGAGGGTCCGTGCCGCTGAACTGCTGGATCTGGTGAATTTGGGCCACTCCATGGACAAGCGCCCGCACGAGCTCTCCGGCGGAATGCGCCAACGCGTGGCGCTCGCCAGATCGCTGGCGCAAGACAAACCGGTGCTGCTGATGGATGAACCATTCGCCGCGCTGGATGCCATCACTAGGGACCTGCTGCATAACGAGCTGGAGCGCGTTTGGAAAGAGACCGGCCGAACCATCATTTTTGTGACGCACAATGTCCGCGAGGCCGTGCGGTTGGGCCAGCGCGTGTTGCTGCTATCTTCCCGGCCTGGGCGTGTTGTGACGGAGTGGAACGTCTCCGAGGAACACCGCACGGATGCTGGCGCGGCCGGTGCGCTGACCGCCGACATCACCACCCGATTGCGCCAGGAGATCCGCAAGCATGCCTGAACTAGTAACCTCGCCGATGCTCAAGAGTGGCACGGAAGACGATATGCGCTCCCTCGAAGCCGGGTTGGACTCATTGCAGTCCGAGGCTGTTGAACGCCGCGGGATCGATTGGTCCCGGGTATTGCTGCCCCTTGCCGCGTTCATTGTGGTGTTGTTGGCGTGGCAGTTCTATGTTTCCTTGGGGCTGCGCCGCCGGGATCTGGTCCCCGGACCGTTGGACGTGCTCGGCTCACTCGGTGCGTTGTGGGGCGAGGGATCCGCGCAGGAAGCTGTCTGGACATCGCTGCAACGCGGCATCATGGGTTTCGCCATCAGTATTGTGGTGGCCACCCCTATTGGTTTGCTGCTCTCGCAGGTGCGGGTGTTGCGGCGGGCGTTTGGGCCGCTGATCTCCGGCCTGCAAGTGCTGCCGTCCGTGGCGTGGGTCCCTGCCGCCATCATCTGGTTCGGGCTGACGGACGCCACTGTCTACTTTGTCATGTTCATGGGAGCCATCCCCTCCATCATCAACGGGCTCATTGCGGGTGTGGACCAAATCCCGCCGCAGTACCGCCGCATGGGCCAGATCCTGGGCGCTTCGCGGTGGGAGATGGCAGTGAACGTGGTGCTCCCCGCCGCGCTGCCAAGTTATGTTGGTGGGCTCAAGCAAGGGTGGGCGTTCTCGTGGCGTTCACTGATGGCTGCCGAGATCATCGCCATGGGAGGTTCGCTGGGATTCGGGCTGGGCTCATTGTTGGAACAAGGGCGTCAGCTTTCCGACATGGGGATCGTCATGTCTGCCATTCTGATCATCTTGTTCGTGGGTATTTTGGTGGAGCTGGTGGTGTTCGCACCCGTGGAAAAGCGTCTGTTGCGCGGCCGTGGGTTGTTGGCGGGCAGTACCCGCTAGGCCATAGTCTCCCTGTCAGTCGCCCTGGCAGTCAATGAGCGTGTGTGCTGCGCGGAGCGCAGGTGAGATCCTGCTGACCCCATTGGTCACCATCCCTAAGCGTGAGATCGTGGCATGGGAAGACGAGAACATTCGTGCTTCGCTTGCGGTGGGGCTCGCCCAGAACGCTTCCGGAGACGTGGTTAATCTGGGGGACTTCACCCAGTACCTGGACGCTGAAGACTCATGACTTAGCCGATGTTTTCCTTGCGTTTTACCGCCGTCGCCATGACTGCCTATTCCTGAGCCGTTTGAGAAATTGACCGCGCCCGGCCAAAGTATGTCCTCGCGTGACGTTGCGTGAACGGGTGTAACGCCAACCTTGTTCGCAGATATTTCACTTCTCTAAGGTCTTGCTTTATGGCAATTACGGATCTTTACCCAACCTCTCTCAGGCTGCTGGGCCGCCCCGTCCTGGTGGTGGGCGGCGGAAGCGTTGCGGCACGCCGTACCAAGGCATTGCTCGACGCCGGAGCTCAAGTCACACTGGTGGCTCCAGTTCTGTGCGCCGCGGCACGGGAATTGGCGGATGCCGGTTTAGTGCGTTGGTATGCCCGTGGCTACGAACCAGCGGACATGGCAGAAGCCTGGTACGTAGTTGCGGCCACCCACCACGTGGCCATCGATAGTCAGGTAGCCGCCGATGCCGAAGCGAACCGCGTCTGGTGCGTCAACCACTCCAATGCGCAGGAGTCTGCAGCCTGGACACCCGCAGTGGCTACCGTCGAAGACGTCAAGGTGGCAGTCAATGCTGGCGGAGACCCACTGCGAGCCGTAGCCATCCGTAATGCCATTGCCGCAGCTCTTGCAACCGGTGACCTGCCACTGCAGCGCTACCGTGGGACCACAAGTGGGCCTCTTAGCCCAGAACTCAATCGGCGCACCGGATCCGTAGCCCTCGTGGGCGGCGGACCCGGAGCCGAAGACCTTATTACAGTGCGCGGACGCCGGCTCCTGGCCGAGGCCGATGTGGTGGTTGCCGACAGGCTCGGACCTCGTGGACTGCTGGAAACCTTGGGCGAGAACGTCAAGATCATTGAGGTGGGCAAGACCCCCGGCCACCATCCGGTTCCACAAACTGAAATCAACGCCATCTTGGTCCGCGAAGCCAAAGCAGGCAACCGCGTGGTTCGGCTCAAGGGCGGGGACCCCTACGTCCTAGGCCGCGGTGGCGAAGAAGCCATCGCCTGCCGCGAAAGCGGCGTGGACGTGGAAGTTGTTCCAGGGGTCACCAGCGCTGTCAGTGTCCCTGCCGCGGCCGGCATCCCCGTCACTCACCGCGGTCTGGCCAAAGCCTTCACCATGATCAGCGGCCATGAAGAACTTGAAAACGTCCCACACGGCAGTGATCACACAGTGGTGTTGCTGATGGGGGTGGGCACGCTGAACCGCTCCATGCCGATTCTAGAAGCGGCAGGCCGCGGGAGCGATTGCCCTGTAGCCATCATTGAAAATGGGTTCGCCAAGAATCAGCGCGTCACCATCGGGACCCTCGGCACCATCGTGAGCCTCGCTCAGGCGAGTCAAGTGCGCAACCCAGCGGTCGTCGTCGTAGGTGACGTGGTGCGGGTTAGCCCACTGGCGCCGGCCGAACTCGCCACCGCCTTTTACGGCACGCGGGAAACTATCAGTTCTCTCTCTTAGACTTATCCATAAGCCCCTTTGAATCACACAGAAATGAGCACAGCCGTGTCTTCACACACTTCAGTAGCGCCCGGAACGCAGGATCGTCCGCTACGCATCGCCGTGATCGGCTCAGGTCCGGCCGGCGTCTATGCCGCCGACATGCTGACCAAGAGCGAAGCGGTGCGTGACGGACTGGTTGTCAGCATTGACCTTTTTGACCGTTACCCGGCGCCGTACGGCCTGATTCGCTACGGCGTGGCCCCCGATCACCCGCGGATCAAGGGCATTGTCAACGCCCTCTACAAGGTGCTGGACCGCGGCGATATCCGCTTCTTCGGCAACGTTGATTACGGCACCGATCTCTCTCTCGAAGACCTGCAGAAGCATTACGACGCCGTCATCTTCGCCACCGGCGCCATCAAGGATGCCGATCTGAACATCCCCGGCATCGAGCTGGATGGTTCCTACGGCGGTGCAGACTTTGTCTCCTGGTACGACGGACACCCGGACGTCTCCCGCGAATGGCCGCTGACTGCTAAGGAAATTGCCGTGATCGGCAACGGCAACGTGGCCCTCGATGTGGCACGGGTCCTCTCCAAGCACGCCGATGACATGCTGGTCACCGAGATCCCGGAGAACGTTTACGCCGGGCTGAAGTCTTCTCCGGTCACCGACGTGCACATTTTCGGCCGTCGTGGACCCGCCCAGGTGAAATTCACTCCCATGGAGTTGCGCGAGCTTTCACATTCCAAGGACGTGGACATTGTCCTGTACGAGGAAGATTTCGACTTCGACGACGCCTCCGACGCTGCCGTGAAGTCCAACAACCAGGTCAAGACCATGGTCAACACGCTCACCAACTGGCTCGTTGAGCAAGAGGATGACGCCGCCGATCCCAGCACTGGCGCCTCCCGCCGCCTGCACCTGCACTTCCTGCATAGCCCGGTGGAGATCACGGGAGCCGACGGCAAGGTCAATGGCATCAAGTTTGAGCGCACCGAGCTGGATGGCACGGGCAATGCGCGTGGCACCGGCGAATTCATCGACTACCCGGTCCAGGCTGTGTACCGTTCCGTGGGTTACTTTGGATCGGCGCTGCCGGATGTGGAGTTTGACCACCAGCGTGGCGTTGTCACGAACGACGCCGGTCGTGTCCTGGGCGCCGACGGCACCCACGTGCCGGGTATCTATGCGACGGGTTGGATCAAACGTGGACCTGTTGGTCTGATCGGCAGCACCAAGGGCGACGCCCTTGAAACCATCACGCACTTGCTGGCTGACCGCGAAGAACTGCCGCTGGCTGCCGAAGCCGCGCCGGAGTCTGTGGTTGAACTGCTTGACTCTCGCGGCGTGGAATTCACCACCTGGGAAGGGTGGCTGGAACTGGACGCCCATGAGAAAGCACTCGGTGCAGCGGCCTCTGAGAGTGGTCCGGTACAGCGCGAACGCATCAAGGTGGTGCCCCGCGAAGACATGGTGGCGGTTTCACGCGGCGCCTCAGTGGTGAGCTAGGGCTTACCTGGCGGGACCAATGGCGTACCAACCTCGGTACCGCATCGGTTCCACCAAAAATGCCACCCTTTGACGTGGATGCCACAGTTTGAACTATGGCATTCACGTCAAAGGGTGGCATTTTTGCTAAGCGGCCCGACTCAGCTCCCGAGCAGCGCATCCACATTCGGAAGGCCGTCAAAGTGGGTGAACGTGCCCTCGTCTGCAATCTCTTTGGCTGCCTGCAGAAAACCGCCCCAAGCGGTTCGCGCTAGCGTGCCACCAATGCTAATGCGTCGCACACCTAGCCTGGCCGCGTGCGCTACCGTCATGAAAGGGGCATTAATAAGCAGATTTACCGGCTTTGGTGCCACCGCCGTGACGATGGCGCTGACATGATCGGGAGAGGTGAGGCGGGGTGCGTAGAGGCAATCGGCGCCTGCCTCCGCATAGGCTTGCAGCCGCCGAATCGTTTCGTCGATATCAGGTCGGCCGCACACGAATCCCTCCGACCGGCCTGTCAATAGGACTCCGGTTCCTGTTTGATCGATTGCCTCCCGCGCCGCCCGAATGCGATCCACCGCGATATCGAAATCGAAGAGCGGCTCGTGCGGGTCCCCTGACGCGTCTTCGATAGACAGTCCCGCGATTCCCGTAGCCACGGCCCTTTTGACATTCACTGCCACAGTTTCCGGTTCAGCTGCGTAGCCGCGTTCGAAGTCGGCGTTCACTGGAACACTGACTGAACGGACAATGGAGTGCAGGTGGGCGAGAACTTCCTCGATCGTGGTTTGGGTATCAGGGCGGCCCAACGTCCAAGCGAATCCGGCACTGGTAGTGGCTACCGCCGGAAAGCCCAGCTGTTCCAGTGCACGTGCGCTCCCAGGATCCCAAGGGTTGGGCATCACGAAGCAACCCACGGAATGCAGACGGCGAAACTCAGCGATCCGGTACTCTGAAACGGCCATGCCACACCTCATTTTTGGAAGATGCTCAAAACTCTACGCGCGGTGCCAGATACACGACAAGGGGACTGACAAGGGGATCCAACACGACTCCCCGCCAACTCGGCACTCAGCTCTGCGGTGTAAGCCTGCGCACTGCTAGTGCCAGCCACAATTGCACCCGGTCAGGCGTCAGCGCGGGGTCGTAGCCTGTGAGCTCGGCGATCTGAGTCAGCCTGTACCTGACGGTGTTGCGGTGCAGGGCCAAGGCCTCGGCCACGGCTGCCACGGAGCCGTTGAGCCGCAAATAGGTTTCCAAGGTATCCACGAGGTCTGCGCCATGGGCTGTGTCGAACGCTATGAGCGGCCCCAATGCCTCAGCAGCCATATCTCCCATGGGCACGTCTTCGCTGGCCAGCAGCAGCGAGGTCAGGCTCAGCCGTTCAGGCACGTTGACTTCTAGCCCTCGGGTGGCGGCTTCACGCGCTTCAAAGTAGCTCCAGCGCAATCCGTTGGCTTGCGAGTATGCCCCGCCGATTCCCACGGGGGAAGGGATTCCAATATTGTGCATCTGGTGGCTCAACGCCCGCCCCAGAGTGGCCGGGTCACCGGCCTGGCCTGGCAGCACCAGCAGGAGTTCCTTACGGCCTTCGGAGCTGATGATGGCAGCAACTGCCGTTTCTAATCCGGGTGGCAAGGTGAGGGTGGAAAGGGTGCTGAATTTTCCATCGTCCGTACTCACCAGCAAAACAAAGTTCTTAGCGGTGGGGGAGATCCCTAGACTTTCGAGCCGTGCAGCTGAATCGGCCGGTTCCAACGTTCCCCGGACAATATCTGAAATGACTTGCCCCGCGATTTGCCGGGCACTGTTTCGCCGCTGCACCAGGTTGTTCAGTTCGATGCTGATGATCCCTCGGGCGTAGTCAACAATGCCGTTGTCGTGAAAGGGCTGGCGGAGCCAGAGCGTGCTGGCGTCACGTTTGCCTGTGGATAGGGCCACCGGGTGCCAGCTAGGTGACTCGGGGAATGCACCCGGTGATGTTGCTGCGACTTCGCCACCGTACTGGGTGATGACCAGATCGGCTGCGACCATCGCGGAGAGTTTTTTCAAAAGTGCCGGCAATCCACCGCCAGTCAACAGAGCCCTCGCCAAGACTTGATGCTCGCGCAAAAGCTGTTCCAGTTTGAAGTAATGGTCCGAGGAACGGGCATCTGCAACGAGTTTTCCTATAGCGATGAACGGGGTGCTGTAGGGGACCTCAACCACTGGAACTGCCCAACGGTTCGCCTCCGCCAAGAGCGCAGGCGGGACAGAATCATGTTCAAAGCCAATACCAAAACCAATGCCGACGGCGCCGGCACGCTTAATTTGGCGCACAAAGGATCTCTGGGCATCAGCCGTGCCTTGCCGTGCGCCCGTGGTGAGTACCAGTTCGCCTCCGCTGAGGAAGGCTTGCGGATTTTCCAGCTCTGTCACGGCAACCCAGTCAATTGCGGTGGTGAGCGGGGTTCGGGTGGAACCCATATTTTTTAGGTGCAGACCGGGTACGCCCAAAAGGTCAGCTAAGGAAAGTGCCATGCACCAACTATACAAACGCACTATGCAGAATACAGCTCGTGGTGCACTTGGCTATTCGCTTGAGATCGACTCCGGGCTTAGGCTGTCGCATACAAAGCGTATTTTTGCGCACTTTTCCACATCGAACTAAAGAGGTTGAACACTGTGGTCCAAACCTTGCAGAACTTTATCAACGGATCATTCGTCGCCGTCACCGGTTCCGAGTCCCTGGATATTGTCAATCCAAGCACCGGCGACATTGTGGCCAAAGCGCCCGTCTCTAGCCAATCCGATGTGGATGCGGCCATGGATGCCGCCGCCACCGCATTCAAGACCTGGAAAAAGGCCACTCCGGCCCAGCGCCAGAGCGTGCTGCTCAAACTTGCTGACGCCATTGAAGCGCGCAGCAGCGAAATTGTAGAAGCCCAACACCGCAATACCGGTCAGGTTAAACAGATGATCGCGGATGAAGAGGTCTCAGCAGGAGCGGATCAATTACGCTTCTTCGCCGGAGCTGCGCGCCTGCTGGAAGGCCGCTCAGCCGGCGAATACATGGAGAACTTCACCTCCTATGTACGCCGCGAACCCGTAGGCGTCATCGCTCAGGTCACGCCCTGGAACTACCCGTTCCTGATGCTCATCTGGAAGATCGGCCCGGCCCTGGCAGCTGGCAACACCGTGGTCCTGAAGCCCAGCGACACCACCCCTGAAAGCACACTTGTTTTTGCCGACATCGCCAAGGACATTGTTCCGGCAGGCGTCCTCAACTTCATTTTGGGCAACGGAGCAACCGGCGCGGCCATGGTGGATCACAAGACTCCCGCCATGGTTTCGATCACCGGCTCCGTCCGCGCTGGCATCGCAGTTGCCACGGGTGCCGCCAAGGGCCTCAAACGCGCTCACTTGGAACTGGGAGGCAAGGCCCCCGCCATTGTGTTTGCCGACGCCAACATTGGCAAAACCGCCCAGGAAATCGCAGAATATTCCTTCTTCAACGCAGGTCAGGACTGCACCGCCATCACGCGCGTGCTGGTTGAGGAATCGGCGCATGAAGAGTTCACCGCAGCGCTGGCTACGGCCGCGCAAGGGCTGGAAACCGGCAATGCGGATGAGTCCAAGAACTACTTCGGACCGCTCAACAACGTCAACCACTTCAATGCCGTGGTCAAGATTGTGGAGAGCATCCCGGAGTACGCAACCGTTGTCACCGGCGGCAAGCGAGTGGGGGAGAAGGGCTTCTTCTTTGCTCCGACGGTGGTAGATGGCGTGAAGCAAAGCGATGACATTGTTCAGCAGGAAACCTTCGGCCCCGTCATCACGGTGCAGACTTTCAAGACCGAAGATGAAGCGGTGGAGATGGCCAACGATGTTGACTACGCCTTGGCTTCCAGCGTCTGGACCTCAAACCACGGAGTGGCCATGCGCGTCTCCCGTGACCTGGACTTTGGCGCGGTCTGGATCAACACCCACATCATGCTGACCGCAGAAATGCCCCACGGTGGCTTCAAACAGTCCGGCTACGGCAAGGATCTTTCCATGTACGGCGTGGAGGATTACACCCGAATCAAGCACGTCATGAGCAATCTGGACGCGTAAGTACCCCAGTGGTGGGAAGAACGACGGCGGCACGCAGGGTCCGCCGTCGTCCTCCCCACTGACGGCCTAGTCCATACCCGCGCCACCCAAAACCCCCTGCCTCACCCTCTTGAAAGGAATGTCCATGAGCGATATTCAGTACCGTCTTGACCAAAAACGCCAGATTCTTGGGGCATTCCCGGGCCCCAAGTCGCAAGCACTCAACGAACGCCGCAAGTCGGTAGTAGCCGGCGGGGTGGCCTCCACTGTGCCCGTCTATGTTGCAGACGCTGACGGCGGCATCATCACCGACGTTGACGGGAACTCCTTCATTGATTTGGGCTCTGGCATCGCCGTCACCTCGGTCGGTGCATCGGACGCCAACGTGGTGGAAGCAGTCCGCGAGCAGGTTGGCCACTTCACCCACACCTGCTTCATGGTCACCCCCTACGAGAGCTACATCGAGGTCGCCGAGGAACTCAACGCACTGACCCCCGGCACCCACGAGAAGCGCACAGTACTGTTCAACTCCGGCGCCGAAGCAGTAGAGAACGCCGTAAAAGTGGCACGCCTGGCCACGGGCCGCGACGCCATTGTCGCCTTCGACCACGCCTACCATGGCCGCACCAACCTGACCATGGCGCTGACCGCCAAGGCCATGCCGTACAAGACAAACTTCGGCCCGTTCGCCCCGGAAATCTACCGCGTGCCCATGAGCTACCCCTACCGCGAAGAAGCGGACATTAAGGGTGAAGAGGCAGCACGCCGCGCCATCACCATGATCGAGAAGCAGATCGGTGCCGATTCCGTTGCCGCGATCCTGATCGAACCCGTCCAGGGCGAGGGCGGCTTCATCGTCCCGGCAGACGGCTTCCTCCCCACCCTCGCCGCGTGGGCCAAGGAGAACGGCGTGGTCTTCATCGCCGACGAGGTCCAGTCAGGCTTCTGCCGCACCGGCGAATGGTTCGCCTCGCAGCACGAAGGCGTGGTCCCTGACATCATCACCATGGCCAAGGGAATCGGTGGCGGACTGCCGCTCTCCGCCATCACCGGCCGCGCCGATCTCATGGATGCCGTGCACCCCGGCGGCCTCGGCGGCACGTACGGCGGAAACCCCATTGCCTGTGCCGCAGCGCTCGCAGCTATCAAGACGATGAAGGAACACGATCTCAACGGCCGCGCCGCGAACATCGAACGCCTTGTCACCGAGCGTTTCACGGCCCTGGTCGAGGAACTGGGTGAAGCCGGCATCATCGGTGAAATCCGTGGCCGCGGCGCCATGATGGCCCTCGAACTGGTCAAGCCCGGCACCGCCAACACCACCAAGGAAGTCAACGCCGAGGCCGCCAAGTCCATCGCCGGTGCCTGTCTGGCCGCCGGGGTCATCATTCTGACTTGCGGCACGTACGGCAACGTCATCCGCCTCCTCCCGCCGCTGGTCATCAGCGATGAGTTGCTGGGCGACGGCCTGGACGTCCTCAGTGACGCCATCCGCGCAGCAGTCTAGAGACCGCGTTTAGCGTCATTGCGAGAGCGCTGATGACGTTCGACGGCGGCACCTGGGTTGGGCGTTTTGCCCACCTCAGGTGCCGCCGCTGTTCCAGGACAAGACTGGCATTCGCAGGTGGTCATAGCCCTGCTGCAGTGAGCTCGGTTGTGTAGGGTGGCAGGAAGATCTTCACTGGTGGACGCGGCATAGTTAGGTGTCATGGGGAACAATAACTTTGATCGGCGTTACCCTGCGATGTTTCAGCCGGGCGGCGAGGAACACGCCTCACAAGGGTACTTTCCGGAGCCGGAATCGGAGCCGGAAAAGCAGCCGCCAACCGATGCTGGCGCCAGTGTTCGCACAGTTCCTGCACCCGTAGCGAGTCTTCCTGAGGGCCAGAAGGCAGCTGCCGAGGTGGAACAAAAAGCTCAGGTGCACGGGCCTGAGCGCGAAGACGAGCGGATCCACGAACTGCTCGCAAGACCCGCCACTCGGCGTGTGAGCCATTGGTCCACCAGATCGTGGATCATCTGTGGCCTAGCCATTGTGCTGGTTTTTGCAGGGTCAGCGTTCTGCTTTTCTGCTACCGCGCTCACTCCCGGTTCTGCAAGTCTGGACCCCACACCGTTTCACGGAATCATGGTAATTCCATGGGGGCAGGTGATTTTCCTTGGAGGGCCTGCCCTGTTGACGGCCGGTCTGGCCATTACGGCTGCCATATTCTTGTTGGCAGCGCGTGGATACCCCCAACAGGCATGGCGGTTTCAGGCGGCAGCAGGAGTGGCGGGACTGGTGACGCTAGGACTTGGTCTGATGGCAGTGTTGAGCGAACAACTCTTCACTAAATTGCTCTATAGCCCCGTCAATTACCAAATGGATAGCAACCCACTACCTTGGTATTCGGTGTTTGCGTTGATCGCCTCGCACCTGATGATTTTAGGGCCAGCGGTTCTGGCTCTGGTGGTGGTCCTCCATCCCGGCAAGGAAGGGACCCCCGGTGCAGCCACACCCAAGATGACTTTTTTGACAGGCGCCCTGATCACAGCAGCCGGCATTTGGGTGTGGTTTAGTCCGCAATTTTTCCCATTAGCTCGGGGAAGAAGAATTGAGCTAATGGATCAAAATATCACCACCACTCCGTGGACGTACAGTCTTTCGCAAGCCGGAGGCCCACTAGTGCTCGTGGGGACACTAGTGCTGTTCTGGTGGGTTTTCATAGTGGCCACGACCCGGGTGGTGCCAGCTGAAGATGTTGCTGAGCCTAACGCCTACCCCGTCGCTGGGGAGTGAAATCTGTTAGTTTGACGCGCTGCCGTTGTACAGTCAGTCCTATTACCGCCCGCACAATGATGTGACGGGCACTGGGTGAAAGGGTGCTTCATGAAATATGTAGTGGGATATCGGCCAGATGAGCGTGGCGCTGACGCTGTAGCGCTTGCCGCGGTTATCGCTAGAACCCAGGGCGCGCACTTGCACCTGGTCTTTGTTCTGCATGGGGGTAAAGCCATAGGCGCCGATATCGAGAAGCAGGCCTTGGCTCTGGTTCCCAGCGATGTTGAAGCTAGCTTTTCCACCCGCGTAGCCGACTCGTTCGCGCACGGTCTGATCGACGCAGCTAGAGAAGACAACGCCGTGATGATTGTGGTGGGTGCCGCCAGCAACGGTCTGTTCAAGCGGTTTACGGTGGGTTCAGTAGCCAATGGGTTGCTTCATGCATCACCTGTGCCTGTGGCTCTTGCTCCGCGTGGCTACAACCGTAAGGCGCCGCTGACCAGGCTCACTGTCATGACCGGTGTGCGCGAGGGTTGGCAGGCAGTGCTCGACGTCGGCACCGTTGCAGCAGGGCGGCGGCAGGTACCGCTGCGGCTGGTGTCGGTCGTGGAAATAGATCAGCTGGAGCAAACTGACTTCGATCTTGACAGCTCTCTGAGCCCTGCCAAACAGCATGTGAATACCGTCTTGGCGCAGGCTGCCGCCAAACTCCCGGACAACAAGGTGACCGTGACGCTCGCGCACGGGCGCAATATTGAAGAAGCCATTGATGGAATTGGTTGGAAATCAGGAGAACTGGTGATCGTCGGTTCCAGCCGTCTGGCAGAAAAACGCAAGATCTTCCTAGGCTCCACCGCCAATAAGATCTTGCGGTCCCTCCCGGTGCCCATGGTGGTTGTGCCCCGCGATTACGTATCCCCAGGAATCTAAGGGCTGGCAATCCAGGAAGCCTTACGGCGCCAAGAACGCATCACTAAAGAGGAGCTGTAAGCCATCCGCACCGCGGCGATCAATTCGCTGACTCTCTCGCTGCTCAGCTGTGGAGCTATGCAGTGGTGCTCCTGCGTAGCCGGGATGTTTTGCGGTAGTTCATGAGCATGTCGGTAATGAGGATACTCAGCGCCACCCAGACAATGGCGAAGCCAATCCAACGCTCCAACGTCATTTCCTCGCCGAGGAGGGTGATCGCGATGATGAACTGGACCACCGGTGTCATGAACTGCAGCAACCCGATGCCGGTCATGGAGAGACGGCGGGCTGACGCCCCAAAAAATAGCAGGGGGACCGCGGTCACAATTCCGGAGGAGGCAAGGAGCCAGAAATGGCCTGCGCCCAGCCCAGTCAGCGTGGCCTGGCCCGCGAGCGTTAGCAGCGCCATGGCGGCGATCGCGAAGGGGGTCAATATCGCTGTTTCAATGCTGAGGCTGGTGATGGCGTCGACTCTGCCGCCAATGCGGTTTTTCACAAAGCCGTAGATCCCGAAGCTGCCGGCCAGAACGAGTGCCAGCCACGGCAGTTTGCCGTAACTGAACGTCAGCACCACCACGGCTGCGAAGCCAACACCCACCGCCGTCCACTGCAAGGGGCGCAGCCGTTCCTTGAGGAGGAGCACACCCAGTAGCACGGAGAAGAGCGGATTGATGAAATAGCCCAAGGAGGCTTCAACCGTGTTTCCAGTGGTCACGGCGTAAACGTAGGTCAGCCAATTGATCAAGATCAGGATGCCGGCAGCGGTGAGGGTGCCCATGATGCGCCGGCTCTTGAGGGCCGCGCCGATCTTGCTCCACCCTCGGGAGATGGAGATGATCAAGGCGCAGAAAAGCACTGACCAGACCACGCGATTGGCCACGATTTCAATACTATTGGCAGGAACCATCAAGATGAAGTAGAGGGGCAGCATGCCCCATAGCCCGTAAGCACCTACCCCGTAGAGCACGCCCGTGGCGGCTTCGGATTGTGCTGGTCCGCTTGCTTTTTGCTGCTTGGCGGTGGGTCCGTTTTTCTGAGGTTCGCTGATTGTCACAGACTCCATAACAACACCGATGCAGAATAAATGCCATGTCCACTTCAGACAGAGTGGATGGGTGGGTGAATCTGGGCCTGGGTCTGGGTCTGGGTCTGGGTTTGCCAGTGTTGCCTAGGACCGGTGTTGCTGCTGACTGCCACTGGTTCCAGTGGTCCGAGGATTGTGCGTCGTAGAGGCTGGCCTTGGAATAAGCGTTGTAAGCGCCGTAGCAGCTGACCACCAGATATGAGGTGACAGAGAGATTGCCTGAGCTATTACAGATTGCCAAGCGGTTAGAGATGAAGACGTTCCCAGACAGAGAGTAATACTCTGCCCGGTCGGCGAACGACACACCCAAGTAGCAAGGGAGAAAGTTATTGTCTTGGGTGTCGCCGCGGCAGGCGAAGTAGTCGTCGCCGCTGGAGTCTGTTACAGCAATTCCGGCACCATTCCAGAAGTTGAAATCGCAAGTGCTGATGCGGAAACGGGTGCAACGGGTGAGCCTGCTGGCCGAGTGGGCCAAGTATGCAGGTCGATCGATCGGGTCTGCAGTGGGTTCTTGAAGAGTCAGCTTGCGGAGGGTAGTACCGGTTTTGGAGGTGGAGAGGAATGCTGCGGTGGAATCGGAAGCTACGGTAATGATTGCCCCGCAGCCATACGGCTCCTGCAAGCAGTTGAACTTGCGGTGTTAGAGCCAGAATCGTCGCCCAGTCCTCTCCAGGGCTCAGGACAGGAAGAGCTTGGGTTCCCTTTGGGCTCTCTTGGGAGAATCGTTTTGCTGCAATGAATGTGATCTATTGCGATTCAGAATACGCATCAAGGGTCAACAATTTACGCGAGCCCAGGCCGTTAGGCAGTTTTTGACGGCAATTGATGGGGTGATCCCAGGTTTTTGATACACGCGAAGCGTTGGATTATCTTCCCGGCGTAGCTGACGGTATCTGTTGAGGTGGCGGGTTCGGCATCGACCAGGAAAGAACTACCTGCACTTAAAACCATTCCTGAGTTGCGCGCCTGAGCTGCGCGAACGGCGCTGAGTTAGGTGAGTAGTTGGTCACTTTCACAAGCAGACTCTTTCCGACGCCGAGCGTTGCCAATTAGACTAGAAAAGTAGCGCTTAATTGGCGCCCCGGTGTGCAACAGTTGATGCAGTGACTATGCTGATGTTGCCATTCTCCAGTTCGGAAGGACTTCTTTCTTGGCTAACTTGAACGCCACCCGCCCCTTACGCGTTGCCATTGTTGGCTCCGGCCCTGCGGGCGTCTATGCGGCAGATATTTTGACGAAGTCTCAGGAAGTGGCCGGCGGCGACGTTCACGTCAGCATCGATATCTTTGAATCTCAGCCAGCCCCCTACGGGCTGATCCGCTACGGAGTGGCTCCGGATCACCCCCGGATCAAGGGCATCATGAACGCTCTGCACAAGGTCCTGGACCGTGGGGATATCCGCTTCTTCGGCAATGTCACCTATGGGCGCGATGTGACACTGGCCGATCTGCGCGCACACTATGACGCCATTATTTTCGCCACAGGTGCCACCAAGGATGCCGCCCTGGACATCCCCGGCATTGACTTAGATGGCTCCTACGGCGGTGCCGATTTTGTCTCCTGGTACGACGGACACCCCGATGTCCCCCGCGAATGGCCACTGACCGCGAAGGAAATTGCCGTCATCGGCAACGGCAATGTTGCCCTCGACGTGGCTCGTGTCCTGTCCAAGCACGCCGAGGACATGCTAGTCACCGAGATTCCGGACAACGTCTACGCCGGGCTGAAAGAATCTCCGGTCACCGACGTCCATATCTTTGGCCGGCGAGGTCCTGCGCAGGTCAAATTCACGCCACTGGAACTACGTGAGCTGAGCCATTCCAGAGATGTTGACATTGTCCTCTACGAGGAGGATTTCGATTTCGACGAAGCCTCAGATACTGCCATTAAGTCCAATAACCAGGTCAAGATTATGGTCAACACTCTGACCAACTGGCTTGCCGAAGAGCATGATCCGACGCGGGTCCCGGCATCGCGCCGCCTCCACCTCCACTTCTTACACACCCCCGTGGAAGTCCTTGGTACCGGTGGCAAGGTCTCCGGCGTTAAGTTCGAACGCAATGAGCTCGATGGCACCGGAAACGTCCGCGGCACCGGCGAATTCATTGACTACCCGGTCCAGGCCGTCTACCGTGCCGTGGGCTACCTCGGTTCCGAACTCCCTGAGGTGGACTTTGATTCTCGCCGTGGCGTCATCCCGAACGACGGTGGACGTGTGCTGGCCTCAGACGGTACTCAGGTGCCTGGCTTGTATGCGACAGGTTGGATCAAGCGCGGTCCGGTTGGTTTGATTGGCAGTACCAAGGGTGATGCCTTGGAAACCATTGGCTGCCTTCTGGAGGACCGCTTGGGGCTTCCGGTTGCCGAACTTGCTGACGAGAGTGCCATTGTGAACTTGCTGGAATCACGTGGCATTGACTTCACCACTTGGGAGGGCTGGAATAAGCTCGATGCCCACGAAAAACAGTTGGGTGCCAGTTATGTCCACGCTGATGGTCTTGAGGTGACGCGTGAGCGCGTGAAGGTTGTGGACCGCGAGCAGATGGTCAACATCTCCACGAAGTGATCTCCACGGTGATCACCCACTAATGTCTGTCATGAAAGTTGCTACGGAATTTCCCGCCCGGCGCCCTTGCTGCCTATGCGCCGCGGATGTGCCACGCTTGATCGCATGAGCAATGGTGGAGGTGCAGCTAAGAGTTGGTCGGATGTGGCGCCCGAATCTGTGCTGTTGGCGGGTGCTGGCCGGGCCATCTTGTTGCAGCTAGCCAACCCGGCGGTGGGATACGGGGTGGCGGATCATTCCAGCTTTTCCGCGGATCCGCTCAAGCGGCTCCATGGGACCCTGAGCTATATTTATGCGCTCAGCAATGGCACGCCGGCGCAGCGTAGGACCATGCAGCGGCAAGTTCACAGGGCCCACCGTCCAGTGAAATCCGCGGGGTCTGCCACTACTCCGGCCTACGCTGCTGCTGATCCGCAGCTGCAATTATGGGTTGCCGCGACGCTCTATGAGACCGCCTCGCAAACGTACGACGCCGTGTTCCCCGCACTGTCAGCTGCCGACGCGGAATCGGTGTATCAAAGCTATTCCGCACTGGGAACAGCGCTCGGAATGCCAGCTGAACTGTGGCCCAGTACCCGCGGCGACTTTGCCGACTACTGGCAACAGCAGCTCAGCGCACTCAGCGTTGATGCAACCACTCGTGCCGTAGCCGCCGAACTTCTGGCCGCCAAGCATGCTCCGCTCTGGGCGCGCGCCCTCATGCCGCTAGCCCGACTATTGACCGTAGGTCTACTGCCACCTGCTGTTCGAAAGATGTACGGATTCACGTGGACGCCGCGTCAGGGCATGCTCTTGCGGGCGGTGTTCAAGGCGGCCAGAGTAGTGGTGCGCATCACGCCGGTGAGGATCCGGCACGCACCCATGCACTTCTACCTCAAACGAATCCCCGGCTAGCTCAGGCGTAGAGGGCCGGTTCAGGGCGCAGCATAGCGGACAACCCAGTCCACCAGCGGCCGCAGGTGTTCCCAGGACGAGAAAATTTCCTGTTCAGCCTGAGCCGTCTCCATCCATGCAGGCTTTCCGAGATGTCGGGATGCGCTGACGGTCTTGTATTTGAGTAAGTCTGCACGGGGGTGATCCTTGGAGAACCCCTGTGGAACCCGCTTGAGGGTCTGTCCCTCGAGGGTGAAACCTGCAGAGCTCAGCCCGTTGAGAATGGTTTCCAGTGCTGCGCCACTGGCCGAGGAATCAACTGCGGCCCGGTACCTGGAGAGTTGGGCCGGAGCCGAGGAATGATAGCCGCCGCCCACCAACAAGCCGTCGGCGTCGATCTGGACATAGAACCCCACTTCCTCGTAATGGGAAATGAACATTCCCTGTGCTGTTTTGTACGGGGACTTATCGGGCGAAAAACGCACGTCGCGGTAGGGGCGAAAAATCCTACCAGCCCCGAATCTTCCCTCGGCGGCTTGTTGGAGAGCCAGCAGCGGTGCCTTCACAATTGAGCCGTAAGTGTCTTTGTGGTCAAGCCACCATGCCTTGTTGTTGTTGTCCTCCAGGGCGGCATAGAACTCCACCGCTTCCATGGGAATCCCGGTAAATGTACTCATGGTTTCAGCCTAGAGAGAGAGCTGCGCGCGTGCCAGAGCGGTAGCGGCTTTGGTGCGTGAGCAGGCGTTGTCCTACAGCTGTGGGGGAATGGAAGCCACACCCCAAACTCTTTACTGGACTCAGTCCAGAAAGCGAGATAGGGTGGGAGGCATGGAAAAAGAACGAACAATCGAGGACTTATTGCGGGCAGCATCGCTGCGCGTGACGCGTCCCCGCGTTGCCGTTCTCAGTGCAGTGACTTCCCACCCCCATGCCGATGCCGACACCATTATTGGGGCCGTTCGCACGGACCTGGGGAGCGTCTCCAAGCAAGCCGTCTACGACGTGCTGGCGGCGCTGGAAGAGGCAGATTTGGTACGTCGAATCGAACCGTCTGGCTCGCCTGCGCGGTTTGAGACGCGGGTGGGGGACAACCATCACCACGTGGTGTGCCGCAGTTGCGGAGACATTGCAGATGTGGACTGCGCCCTCGGTGAGACGCCTTGTTTGCATGCCTCCAACAGCCATGGCTTCAGCATTGATGAGGCCGAGGTTATTTACTGGGGTACCTGTCCTGATTGCACAGCCAAAAGACTTCTGAACGAGCAAAATTTGACTACCACTAGGAGCGATAAGTAAAGATGACTATCGAAAACACGGCACCGCTGACCACGGCCGCAGGCGCGCCTGTTGCCAACAACCAGGACAGCCTCACCGCCGGTCCTCGCGGACCCATGCTGCTGCAGGACGTTTGGTTCCTGGAGAAGCTAGCTCACTTCAGCCGTGAGGTCATCCCCGAGCGTCGTATGCACGCCAAGGGCTCTGGTGCCTTCGGAACCTTCACGGTCACCAACGACATCACCAGGTACACCAAGGCAGACATCTTCTCCGAGGTCGGCAAGCAAACCGAGCTGTTTACTCGCTTCTCCACGGTTGCCGGCGAGCGCGGCGCTGCCGACGCCGAGCGCGACATCCGTGGCTTCTCCGTGAAGTTCTACACCGAGGAAGGCAACTGGGATCTGGTTGGCAACAACACCCCCGTCTTCTTCTTCCGCGATGGCCTGAAGTTCCCCGACCTGAACCGCGCCGTCAAGCGAGATCCGCGCACCAACCTGCGCAGCGCCGAGAACAACTGGGACTTCTGGACCAACCTGCCCGAGTCCCTGCACCAGGTCACGATCGTCATGTCTGACCGCGGCATCCCCGACGGCTACCGTCACATGCACGGCTTCGGCTCACACACCTTCTCCCTGATCAACGCAGCGGGCGAGCGTTTCTGGGTCAAGTTCCACCACGTCACGCAGCAGGGCATCAAGAACCTGACGGATCAAGAGGCCGCTGCAGTGGTTGCTGGCGACCGTGAGTCCAGCCAGCGCGATCTCTTCGACGCCATCGAGAACGGTGACTTCCCGAAGTGGAAGCTCATGGTTCAGGTCATGCCCGAGGCTGACGCTGACACGTACAAGTACCACCCGTTCGACCTCACCAAGGTCTGGTCCAAGAAGGACTACCCGCTCATTGAGGTTGGCGAGTGGGAACTGAACCGCAACGCCGAGAACTACTTCGCCGATGTTGAGCAGGCCGCCTTCTCCCCGGCCAACGTTGTTCCCGGGATCAGCTTCTCCCCGGACCGCATGCTGCAGGCCCGCCTCTTCTCCTACGGCGACGCCGCCCGCTACCGTCTCGGAGTCAACCACCACCAGATCCCGGTGAACGCACCGAAGAACGCGCCGGTCAACACGTACCACCGCGATGGTCAGGGCCGTGTCGATGGTAACCAGGGTCGCACCCCCGGCATCGAGCCGAACTCCTACGGCCGCTGGCCCGAGCAGCCCGCCTACGCTGATCCGGCACAGGCTATTGGCGCCATTGCTGACCGTCACAACTTCCGCGAAGACGATGCCAACTACTTCGAGCAGCCCGGCATCCTGTTCCGTGAGAAGATGACAGATGAGCAGCGTCAGGTGCTCTTCGAGAACACCGCCCGCGCCATCGATGGAGCCTCACAGGCCACGATCGAGCGTCACATCTTCAACTGCACCCAGGCTGATCCGGCCTACGGCGCAGGAGTACGCGCGGCAATTGAAGCTCACCAAGCGTCCAAAATCTCCACCATGAGCGTTAATTCAGACGCCATGTAGTCAACCCTGTCGTACGACGGCGGCACCCACCTTTCGCGTAGTGCGGAAGGTGAGTGCCGCCGTCGTTGGTTAACGGGTGTGCCGGGTGAACGAGCCGGTCGAGATCGAGTTGCCACTAAACGTTGATGTTTTTGCGGCAGATGAACGTTAAGTGGCAACTCGAATTTAGGTGGGAGCGGGGAACTCAGCCGAGCAGGTGTTCGCGGCCAAACATGGCGGCTGTGGCGCGGGCGGAAGGGGTGCCAGCGTCGAGGTCCGCCCCGGCTGCCACGAGCAGGGCCACCACGGCGTCCTCGCCCTTGAAGAGTGCACCGGCGAGGGGCGATTGGTCCCGGGCGTTGCGCAGATCAGAGTCGGCCCCTCGCGTCAGGAGCATGGAGACGGTCTCGGCATTGCCGTTGTAGGCGGCCAGCATGAGGAGCGTGTTGCCACCGGAGTCTTGGACATTGAGCCAGAGCCCATGGTCAAGGAACTCTGCCAGTTCAGCGCTTTTGCCGTCGCGAGCCAAGTCCATAGCCAACGCGATGAGCTGGACTGTCTGGTCTTCGTTGAGGGAAGGGTTATTGGTCATTTATCCACAGTAGGTGATGGGCTGGGGCTTGTCCCCACCGTCCTGGCTGCCAAGGGTAGATCCAACCTTCCGGCGTCAACGAATGCAGCAAGTTGGCCATCATTGCCATGCTCGCGAGCAAAGATATCGATCGAGCTAGAGCCACCCCACAGGTCCTTGGCCCACACTGACATACCTACATGTCTAGGACACGAATGCCACGCAAGATCTTCCACTCCCTGGACTAGTTCCAGTATCGCTGCCGTGCCCATCTGATCCACTGAATCAACGGGAGAGCGGGGTGCAGCACGACAGTGCCCGGTCCGGAAGTCCTCTCCTGGATGGGGGACGGGCTGGCGCTACGTGAAACGCCAGATTCGCCCAACCTGCGGCAGCCAGCTCTGCGGTCCACGCCGGGCCTGCGTGCTGCTCGCTAGCCAGGTGCACAGTGCAGTAGTTACGTCTTGGATGTGCTGCACTGCCGAACATTGGTGAGCTGGGAGGGCGAGTGCGGTAGCCGGCGTCGGGCTTCCCGGCCAGACACAGAAGACATGCAACGACGACGACGACGGGGGGACGTTTCGGTCAGTGGCTCTCCTACTGCCCCACCTACTGGCTGCCAGTTTGGGGAGATGTACAGTTGCGCCGCCGATGCGCCCACTAACTCGCTCAAGGCACGCCGTGGCTCACCGTAACAATGCGGCAGATCCGTGGCCGACTCGGGGCAAAAAGCAATGCCAGGGTCATTGAGCCTGACCACAAAATGACCCTCAGTCAAAGCGGGACTTGGGGCGGCGGATGCTCCAAAATGTCGATGTGAGCAATTGCTCCCATGTATCTAGCACGCAGACCTCCCCAACTGTGGAATTTGTTGTCAGCCTAGCCCACGGTCGTAGAGCGTCGCACGTAAGTGCGTGGAGTAGGACAGAATGGAAGCATGCGATTGATCTTGATTAGGCACGGCCAAACACCCAACAATGTGCGTAGCCTGCTGGATACCGCCGTCCCGGGGCCAGGTCTGACCCCGCTCGGTGAGTTGCAGGCGGCAGCGGTCCCAGAGGCCGTGGCTGGACAAGAACTGCATGCCCTGTACATCTCAAACCTGACCCGCACAGCGCTGACCGCTGCCCCGCTGGCAGCCGCGCGCCAACTCTCCCCGGTAGTGCGGGACGGGTTGCGCGAGATTAGCGCAGGCGATCTTGAAATGAAGGGTGACAAAGCCTCGGTGGAGGCGTACCTAAATACGCTCAAGTCGTGGCTCACGGGGGACCTCTCTGTCAGGATGCCCGGGGCCGACAACGGGTTCGAGGTCTTGGAGCGCTTTGACGCGGTGGTCCAGGAAGCCGCGCAGTCTCATGAGATTGCCGCCATGGTTAGTCATGGCGCCATGATCCGTTTCTGGGCTGGGCACCGCGGCGTCAATCTTGACTGGTCAGACCCCAAATATCATGATCTCTCAAACACCGGCATTGTCACCTTGGATGGCGAGCCCACCGGCAAAACAGCGCCGGGGGGCTGGCGGATTCAGTCCTGGCAGGGAAAACCAGCGGGTGGGCTCAGCGGACTCGATGCTGATGGGCCCACCGCGGAAATCACTCCGGAAGACTGAGCCGGTGGGCATGAAAACAGCTAAGAATAAGACCTTGATGGCTGAAGAATTAGCCACCCCGGATCCCAAACGGGCAGCAGTTGCGCCGGCAACAACCCACCGCGACGGTGTTGAAGCATTTACGCCCTTTAGTTCCGTCAACCTGTGGCGGCTTAAGGGAATCGGTTGGGTGTGGCTAGGCACGGCAGTCGTCTGTATAGCCCTGCTCGCCGTGGGTGCGCCGCTGAACATGAGCTTGTACCAGATGGCGCTGCCCTTCGCTTTGGGTATGGCGATTTTGCATTCGGCGTCTGTGGGTCTGACCGCCGCCCGCCCCGTGGCCGGCGTGATCGTTTCACTGGTTCCAATGGCTGTCATGCCGCTCGTCTCGGACCCCGTGGGGGCAGCGCCGATGCCTTTCAGCGTGGTTGCCATGATCACCCAGGCTTTTGTGATCTGCATCGCCGGGCTACGCATGCACTGGATGGTGTCAGCCGGGTGCTGGCTAGCCAGTGTCATGGTGGGTGTGGTTGCGAATTACCTGACCACGCCCCACGGCCCATCGCTAGGGGCACAAAACAACGTTGTCATCTTCGCTGCCGTCTCCGGGGGACTCATGGTGGCTGCCGTGGTGGTTCAGCAATGGCAGCATCTGCGGGCCGAACTCGCCGCTGAACGCAGTGTCAGTGCTGAGGAACTGTCCCGACGCCGGCTGGCTGAGGAACGCGCACGCATTGCCCGCGAGCTGCACGACGTGGTGGCCCACGGAATGTCCGTGGTGGTGGTGCAGGCAACCACGGCTCGCTACCGGCATGCTGGGCTCAGTGAGGAACTCAGGCAAGAGTTTGATGACATCGCCGCGAACTCGAGACGAGCCATGACGGAAATGCGCAGCATGCTCGGATCCCTGCGCAACAGTGAGGCCGGGCGTGAGCTGGGCCCCCAGCCAACGCTGTCGGACCTTCCACAACTATTCGCATCGGTCCGATCTACGGGTGTGCGCATCTCCGAACCCGACCTCTCCGAGATTGAAAGTCATGACATTGGCGAGGTGCTTGCCCTGACCTCGTACCGGATCGTGCAGGAAGCGCTGAGCAACGTCATTCGGCATGCACCTGGAGCCACCGTGCAGGTGCGCTTTAATGTGACCGGGGGACTGCTGGAAATCTCCGTAGTTAACTCCAGCTCTGCCGTAGGGATGGTCATGGCGCAGTTGGACAAGGGTGCCCACGTAGGGCAGGGCCTGATCGGTATGCGGGAACGGGCCTCCATTGTGGGAGGTTCCGTTGTATGCGAGCCAACGTCCGACGGCGGTTTCTCCGTCACAGCGAAGCTGCCCCTTAGCGTCACTAACGGCAAAGGAAACACCAAATCATGAGCATTAAAGTGTTGGTTGTGGATGACCAGGCAATGGTTCGCGAGGGTTTTGCGGCCCTGCTCGGCGCCCAAGAGGACATTGAAATTGTGGGGCAGGCCGAGAACGGGGCTATTGCCGTGGAGCTGGCTGCGTTGCACCGTCCTGATGTTGTGCTGATGGACGTCCGCATGCCTGTCATGGATGGTTTGGAAGCTGCACGCCTGATCCTCGCCAGCGCACCACACGCCAATGCCACTCATGTGTTGATGCTGACAACCTTTGACGTGGACGATTATGTCTACGACGCCCTGCAACTCGGGGCCAGCGGCTTCCTACTCAAGGACGCGCTCGCCGAAGAACTGATCGCTGCAGTGCGTATCGTGGCATCAGGAGAGGCACTGCTAGCGCCGTCGGTAACGAAGCGCTTGATCGAACAGTTTGCGGTTTCACGAGCCCGGCCCGAACTTTCCAAGGAACGCCTCGTGGGGCTCACTGACCGGGAGCTTGAAGTAATGACGTTGATTGGACGGGGGCAATCAAACCAGGAAATTGCTGCCGAACTATTCATTGCCCAGCAGACGGTGAAGACCCACGTTAGTAAGATTTTGGCCAAGCTTGACCTTCGCGACAGGGTGCAGGCCGTGGTGCTCGCCTATGACACCGGATTGGTGGAACCGGGTAGCTGAGTAGCTGATTCACTGACTCGCTAATGGCGGTCAGCCGCAGCAGGTCTGCTCCACACCCGCGTTTTGTCAGCTGCGGTTGGTTGGATAAGTAGCTGCGGGCGGTGAGCCGTGAGGCGCTATTTCTATATCGGGCACCGTGCCACTGGACAGTGTGCGCCCTGACAGCTAGGAACTCAGTCAAGAGAACCTCACCAATTCAAGCACCACAACGGTAAATACGGCAGTGGCCGGAGCAGTTCTGGCCGTGGCGGTGGCAGGTGCAGACGTCAACACCACGCCAGCCCTGGCTGCCCCGACTATTCCCCTCCCTGCGGCAGCGTCGGTGCTCGCCGCCGGAACTGCCAGTATTGATGTTGGAGGGATTAGCATCACGGGCCAGCTCGGTAATCTCACCTGCGATGAGCTGATTAACCCCTACGCGGTGGGCGAAGAAATTCCCTACAGCCTTGACGTTGCAAACAACGGATCACAGACCAAGACTGTGCCGCCGGTATCCGGCACAGGTGTCCCGTTCCTACCCGTTCGTGGTTCCGGGAACTGCCGCTGGTCATCGCTGGCCGCAGGCACCAACTCCACCTGCGCAACACCGAGGCACACCGTTAGTGTGGCTAATCTGGCCGCTGGATTCCTTACCGCTGCCACGAGCTGGAAGGTCGGTGATGAAATGAAGCCCCTAGCTACCTCGCCTGTAGCTCCGCGGCCAACGTCGTCACAACAGTGCCTCAGCTAAGTATTTCCGGTACGCCCTGCACACCGCAACGCAACACGGTGACTAATCCGTACGCGCTGTGGGAGCAGCTGACTTACACCGTCACCGCTAAAAACAATGGCAGCACCCATCACTGTCGCCATTGAATCCGGGGCCTTCGCACCGTTTGTACCTGCCGACGGTGCGGGTCACTGCCGGCACATCAGCCTCGGCTCCGGTGCTAGCAACACGTGCACCATAACAAAGCACACCGTGTCTGGTGAAGACCGGGATTTGGGCTATTTTTGCCGATCACCGGTTATCTCACCACCATCGGAGCTGACAGGGGACTTGGTTTCCACGATGTTGATAAGAGTGGAGCGCCACGGGCCATCCGTACCGACCGGATTGGCGGCTTCCCTAGCGGCCAGCCCCCGCGGTGTACTCCAAACGAGGGTGGAGCGCAGACCTGCCCCGGGATGTGGTTGTCCCCGGACTTGAGCTGACATCCACTGACGCTGGCGGCGCAAACGGAACCCTCCCGGCGTCGAACATCGCTATGGGAGCGCCCACCGACCTGATCGTCAACAACATTGAACTGGGGATGTTGACCACGCCGAATCTGGAAGGCGCCCACGCCTCATCGACGAGCCGGCTCAATCGGCCGCTGACTACTTCCAGACCATCCCGGTGTCCAAGGGATCATGGCTAAGGAAGGAAGCGTGCGACTGGACAAGGTCATTGTGGCCAACGGCAATATTTACACACCCGAGAATCCCTCGGTGACCAACAGCGATGTGCACTCCGGTGAAACGCGTGAAAACGTTGGCCAGGCTCAAGTCTCTACGGGCCTCAATCTAACGAACTTTGCTGAGACCTCAGGACTCAGGCGCAGGTGCGCAGAGCGTGGCCAACAGGATCTCAAAGCAGAAAAATGTAGCCTCAAACGCCGATAAGTTCCGGCGCTACTACGAGCACACGATCGAAGCTCCTGCTACACAGGCCCGGTTCAAGAAGCTGTTGGTGGCTACTGCTTGGTGCTGTGTGCTGCGGGCTTTTTACGTGAAGATTCTAGGCTGGAGGTTGGACCAGTTTGAACATGGCGCCCGTGCAGTCGCTGAGACCAGCGATCCTGCCATAAGGGGAGTCTTCAGCCGGATTGATGATGGTGGCACCCAAGGTGAGGGCCGTGGCGATGGAGGCATCGACGTCGTCCGTCTGGAAGTAAATTTGCCAGCTGGACGGAACCTCGTCGGGTAGGAAATTGGCAGCATCCATGATACCCGCCAGCTCTCGCTCGCCGTGCATGAGGTTGGTGTAGCGGAACTCAGGGGAGTCGCTCATGACAGAGGTCGTCAGGCCAAAGACGCCCCGGTAGAAATTTACTGCGGCGGAGTAGTCCTTGCTGTGGAGCTCATGCCAGGCGGCAGCACCGTTCTCCTCGTGCAGTTCGAAGCCCGTATGGCCGCCGAACTCCCACAGGCCAATCGAGGCGCCGCTGGGATCCCCGAGCATGGCCATCTTGCCTTGTTCCGGAACATCCATGGGTCCCATGTAGACCATGGCGCCAGCATTCTTTGCCGCTCCGATGCTCGCCTCAAGATCGTCAACGCGAAGGTAAGTTGTCCACATATCCGGATAGCCGTCGCCACCTTCTCGGGACTGCATGAGGCCAGCGACGCTCTTGCCGTCCTTGAACGCCGTGGTGTAGCCGCCGTACTTTTCCTCATCTCCTACCTCGTAGCTCCAGCCCAAGAGGGCCGTGTAAAACTCCTCGGACTTGCTGATGTCCGAGGTCAGCAGGTCAATCCAGCACGGTGCCCCGGCTGGAATTCGTTGAGGGTTCATGGCAGCTCCAAACGTCATCAGTTGCTCTTGGCAGATCTAGGGGGCAAGGGAAGACTATGCCCGGGACGGCGTCCGGACAAGAGCAAAAAGCGCCCGCTGGCTGAAAGTCTCCCCTCATTAAGGGGCATCTCAGCAGCAGGCGCTTTGAGCTCACCTGTGCTTGTAGCTAAGTTACCTAGACGCGATTGTTAGCGCATGTTCACGAACTGAAGGTCCGCATCCTCAAACTTGCGCAGCATGGCCATAACTTCCTGGAGGTCATCACGGCTCTTTGAGCTGACGCGGAGTTCGTCACCTTGGATAGTTGACTTCACACCCTTGGGGCCTTCGTCGCGGATGAGCTTGTTGATCTTCTTCGCCACGTCCTGGGCGATGCCTTCTTTGATTTCCGCTTCAAGGCGGTATTCCTTGCCCGAGGCGTAGGGCTCACCGGCGTCGAGGGACTTCAAGGAGATGCCGCGCTTGATCAGCTTGGATTCGAAGACGTCCATGATGGCCATGACACGTTCCTCGGAGTTGGCCTTCAGTAGGATCTTTTCGCCGCTGAAATCGATCTCGGCGCCCACGCCCTTGAAGTCGTAGCGCTGAACTACTTCCTTCTGGGCCTGGTGCAGGGCGTTGGCGACCTCTTGTTTATCGACTTTGCTGACGACGTCGAACGTTGACTCGCTGGCCATGATTCCTCCATAGGCTTGAAAACTTGAGTGGTTGATTTGCCTCCTAGCCTAGCTGGCCAGTGCCCAGAGTGCCCGTTTTGCGATGACGCGTGCCGCTCACAGTGTCCTCCGAGCGATCACGTGGCAAGCGCACATGTGGGCTGTGCACTGTAGAAGGTGGAAAGAGTGTCTGCTTGAGGAGGACCCATGAAACTATATGAAGAGCCCGTGCCGCCGCCTACCGTCCAGTCCCAAGTCGACGCCTCAGTAGCCTCCCGTCATTGCGATGCGAGGCACAAGCCAAGCCGGAAAACAGTGGGAAGTGCCGTTGTAGCAGTAACTCTTGCCGCAGTGACCGTCTTGACCGGACCCGCCGTGGTGGGCGGACCATCTTCAAGTTTTGAACCTGGAAGCATCATCGGGTCCCCGCTAAATTCTGCGTCGACTCGGATTGCTGGAATCCAAGAAGACATGGCCCGAGCCGTGGATTTGCACCAGATTACGGCTGAGCAGGCGGCGTTCCTGGAAAACCAGTTGGTCAAACGGATTCAACGCGACGCCTGAGGCGTCAACTGGCGAACCTTCTTGGGGCGACAAGACGTGCTCCTTTGAGGCCGAATTGTCTTGCGAATGTACTGCTCGCCCCGCCAATTTTGGACCCTTGGCGCTCTCGATTAGATTCTTGAGCAAATTCCTTGTACAGTTTTACTGCTTCCACTTGTTGGGAGCGAAAGTCGGACCCGAAGTTTGGGTGCGGTTTGGCCATGGCAGATTACCCGAGCGGCCAAAGGGGGCTGACTGTAAATCAGCTGGCAACGCCTTCACTGGTTCGAATCCAGTATCTGCCACCAAACGGGAAACCCGGAACCTAGCGAGTAAAATCGCAAGGTTCCGGGTTTTTTCATTTCCTGAGCCTCTCTGAGCCTCTCTGAGCCTCTCTGAGTGGAAATGGACTCCGGTGGCGCCGGTTTCGGGCCAGGTTCTGCCAATCCGATACGGCTTGACTGCCAAAGGCGAACTACAGTTAAGGCATGGAATACGTCGTGCCGCTGCTCATTGTGTTTGCCATTGTCATTGCTGTGATTGTTGGATCCCGGCTTGTGGGGCGGCGCAACCAGCCGCCACGGGCCACAGCAGGGGCAACGGGGGCCGGCCCTGCTCCCAAGGTGGCCGCCAACAAGCGATCGCGCCATGAAATCACCCGGGAAGACGCCCAAGAAGCCGGCGCCAGGCTGAGCCCGGAACAGCACAGGAGTGTTTACGCTCTGATCGCAAGGCATCAGGTGCTTAACGCCGTCAAGGAATACCGCAAGGCGACCCGTCTGGGACTCAGCGACGCAGCGCAAGCTGTGGCGGCCTTGGCCCAATTTCCGCAACCCACGCCCGAGCGCCCAGCCGCCGCGACCGCCGTCGAACATCCCAACACCGGGCCCGCCGAGCAGCCTGAACCCAGCATTCAGGAAGGGCCACTGACCGTGGAGGACATCATCAACGCAGGCCCCGCCACGCACACGACGCCGGCAAGTTCGTCCCCGGAACTCAAGCCGGAATCACGCGTCAAGCCCGTTGCCGCGGCGGGCAGTTACCGGTACCGCGCCATCGTCTCGCAAGGTGATGAGGTCCGTGAGGTGGCCAGTACACGGCTGAATGCGGAGATTTACGCCCAGATTCGTCAACTCGCGCTGTCCGGAAAGTACGACGACGCTGCTCGCCTTCTGCGCGATCATGCCGACATTGGGGTGGTGGATGCGCAGGAGTTCATCTCGATGATTGGCCCAGAAGACTAAGCCCTGGTTGGGGCGGATCTCGTCTCAAAGCAGGGGCGGCGCGTCATATGTGCGAACACGAATGACCAAACGGACAGTCTGTGGATAATGTTTGGCAAACGTCTTATTCATTATCTGTCGGAAGTGTATTCTGCCGGCCATATCCCTTGGGGGAGTGCTTGAACATTTCCATGCGCGTCGGTTCGCGAAAGCTGCGCTATTTCCTACTCGCTGTTCTGGCTTCGGTGGCCGTCTTGCTGCCCTTGGTCGTTGCACCGGCTTCCGCTCATGCGGCTGCCACGACAACTACCCGCATTGCCAACTTCGCAGCCGGTCCTGCCACGGTCGTCAAGGGTAAGAGCATCACCTATTCCGGCCTGGTGCAGCGCCCCTCCGGTAAGGCCTGGGTCAAGACTGGGGCCGTTACGGTGAGGGTTTACTTTGATGCTGATGGCTCCGCCCCCAAGAAGCTGGTCCGCACGCTGAAGACCAATTCATCGGGCTCATTTAAAGCGACAGCAGTGGCCACGGTGACCGGCAAATGGTCCGTAGCTCTCCCGGCTCAGGCCAATTACAAGGCATCGTCCACGAGTGTCCGTGTGGTCAAGGTGGTGCCGGCTACCAAGCCGACGTCGGCTAAGCCCGCCAGCAAGTGGAACTGCCCGTCATGGGCCCCCATCAAGGGCAACGCGCCGAGTAAGATCTACCACCTCAAGAACCAGCGGTTCTATGCCAAGACCACTCCTGAGATTTGCTTCACCACTGAGGCTGCCGCCAAGAAGGCCGGCTACCGCAAGTCAAAGGTTTAGAGCCTCGCTCTGACGTTGCGCATCAAATAAGTGCCCGGTCCCCATGGGGCCGGGCACTTCGCTGTCAGCGGGTGGGGATCAGAGGGCCTCGTTGTCGTCTTCCAGTACAAAACCGTCCTGATGGTGAATCAATTGACGGCCCATGCCGGAATCAAGCTGGATCCACAGGCACTGGCGGTCGTGGGAAATTGTCTCCACGCGGCCTGAAAGTCGCCAGCCGCGGTCGTTAATCAGGGCTACCGGAGCATCCCTGGGAAGGGCGGGCCACACGTCGTGGTTCTCGGGATTAACAAAGGCTCGGTGGTGCATACGGCGGGTCATGGGTTCTCCTAGTGTGAAAGTCATCGCTGCTTCCTTATCTGCTTACTCAATACCGACAGCTTGTACCGGCCAGATGAATAGGCTGTGAACTGAGGGTGACTTTCGGGTCACGGCTCCGTGAATCTGCCCGGACAGCACAGTCCCAGATGTGTGACGATCACGGCTTAGTCCTCACGCGGTGAGCGAAACCACAGCCAAATCCTAGGTCCATCCCGTACCGTTAAGGCATGGCTACAGTTGAAATCACCACGGAATCTTTTGGCCCCACCATCGAGGGCAACGACATTGTGATCGTTGATTTTTGGGCGTCTTGGTGCCAGCCTTGCGTGCGCTTTGCGCCCACTTTCGAGGCTGCCTCCGAAAAGCACAGCGACGTTGTGTTCGGCAAGGTCGACACGGAAGCACAGCAGCAGCTTGCTGCCGAAGCCAACATCACTTCTATCCCCACGCTGATGGCGTTCCGTGAAAAGGTGCTGGTCTTCGCCCAGCCCGGCGCGTTGAACGGCACTCAGCTGGAATCCGTGATCGACGCTGTCAAGGCGCTGGACATGAGCGAAGTTCACGCAGCGGTCGCCGCGAAGGCCGCCGAAGGCTCCGCCGCCGAGTAACAATCGGAAATCCTAGATCATCGCAAATGACCCGTCAGATAGTGACGCTTAGAAATTTCTGAGCGTCATTATCTGACGGGTCATTTGCTATTCGGAGGCTCCGAGTGAGGTTGCTATTCGGAGGCTTTAGGTTCGAACCAGTTCCACTGGCTTCGCCAGCAAAGCGCTCAGGGATTCGTTGAGGTCCTGCACGGCAATGCCCTTGCTGTGTTTCTGCAGGTCGTCCTCAGAAGCCCACTGCTCGGTCAGTACGATCTTTTCTTCCGATTCTTCGGTAATTTCATACTGGATGCAGCCAGCCTCTTCGACGACCTGCTCAATCGCGATCTCCAGTGCAAGTTTCACACGGAAGAATTCGCCCTCGTTGGGGATGAAAGTGGCCTGTAGGTTGATGATCTCGCTCATGTCACCAGCCTAGGCGATACGCACGTGTGGGCGGGAAGCTGTTCCGCTCTGTGAACGCCACTCTGTGAACGCCGCCCTTAGTGAACGCCGTCTTCAGTGCCCGCGATGATCCTGAATAGTCATGCGCGGCCCAAACATGGGTTTTCGGAAGCCGCTCAGTTGCAGCAGCCGCACCACGCGTTGGCGGTGACCGCGCCACGGCTCCAGCAATTCCAACATCCCAGCGTCGTCCACAGGCTCTCCGGCCAATGCCCACCCCACGTAGGCGGCAAGATGGTAATCGCCCACTGACACCCGATCCGGGTCCCCATGCGTGCGTTGGGTGACTTCCGCCGCTGTCCAGATCCCAATACCGGGAATGCTCTGTAACTTGGTGCCGGCTTCTTCTGCCGGGAGGGCGCTCAGCCGCTCCAGGCCCGACGCCGATCGCAGCATGCGCTGAACAGTGGCCGAGCGCTGTGGTCCAACACCAGCTTTGTGCCATTCCCACGATGGAACCGCGGCCAATTGAGCAGGCGTCGGCGCAACCATCAAATCAGCGGGTACCGCCACATCAGTTCCGGCGCCAGGAGCTGACGAGCCGTACTTCCGCAACAGAATCGCATACCCGCGGCGAGCCTCCAATGCTGTGACTTTCTGCTCCAAAATAGCCGGCACCAACGCATCCACCATGCGCCCAGTGGCGGGCAGGCGCAGTGCCGGGTGCCGGCGTCGTGCTTCTTGAACGCGATGGGGGAGGGTTTCGACGAAGGCGGGGGCGTCAAAAGCGGACCAGTCGTCCTGGACACCTAGCAACGCCGGGACGGATTCCAAGGCCTGCTCGGCGCCGGGGCCCCACGCCCGTGCGTGCAGCTCGGTGCCACGGTGGGTCATGCCCAAGGTGGCAGGTCCCGAAGGTGTGTTGAACGCCAGCCAGGCAGCGCCTGCGGTAAGCCGCGTGGTCCGATCGCCCGGGCCGCGTCCGAGGATGCCTAACGACTGTTGCAAAGAATATGAGCTGCCAACATCCCAGACCACCATGGGGCTCTGATGCGCGGTAGAGGTCATGGATCCATGGTCGCACGCGGGGCTGACAGCGGGTGTTTACACAAGCGACCCAATTTGTTAGGTTAACGATTACCGATAATATCGGTAATCGTTAACCTAGTAGGAGTTGTCATGATGTCATTCTGGGTATTTGTAGTAGCGATTGGTCTGCTTGGCGTGGCCGGGTTGGTCTATTTCAGTGTAAAGCGAGGCAAAGGCCCCGAAGCCACTGAATCCACTGAAGCGCTCAAGGTCGCCAAAATAACTCGCATTGTGGCCCTCCTGTATGTGGCAGGATGCACACTGGGCGGATTGCTGCAGGCTGCCACTACCCTGTGGGGCCCGAATGTCACAGTGGATTTGCCGGTCGAGCAATTCTGGCCTGTGCTCCCGGAGAATGCGGATATTCAGACGCCTCTGGCCTCCGTGGTTGACGGCGGGTTTACACAGGCCACTGTCAGTGTTGACGGCCTGGATATATTTGCACGGCTTTGGCTTGCTGGGGCGGTGCTTCTCGAGGCCGCCATGGCCGTGATGGTGGGGCTAATTATCGCCAGAATGTGCGTGGCGCTGATCCACCAGACGCTGTTCGGAACCAAGCTCGTCCGCGGTATGCGGCAAGTTGCCGGTGTGGTTTTGCTGGGCGGAGTTCTTGGACAAATATGTCAGCTAGTTGGGGGTACATTGGCCTCGCATCAGGTGCTCGGGGCCACTGTGTGGGAGCTGAGCAGCGAAACGATTGCCTGGACTGACATCCACAATATTGTGGGCATGCCGTCCGTGGCGTACCACTGGGAATTCAATTTCTGGCCCATAGGTATTGCCCTGGCACTCATGGTCGTGGCCGAGCTGTTCCGCCAAGGCAGCAAGGTCCAAAAGGATGCGGCAGGGCTGATCTGATGGCCGACGACGAAGAATCGGGGATCCATTGCCGTCTTGATGAGCTGCTGGTGGAGCGCGGCATGACCCTGACCCGTCTTGCGGAGCTCGTGGACATCAGCATTGTGAACCTCTCCGTCCTGAAAAATGACAGGGCCAAAGCCATCCGCTTCTCCACGTTGCTGGCTATCTGTCAGGCGTTGGACTGCGAGGTCGGGGAATTGTTGGAGCTTGCGTAGTCCTTTGCTGTGGCCAAGGTACGACGCCGGACCTAGGCTGGGCGTAGATGTTACGGCGGCGAGGGGGCAGCTATGTGGAAAAGAAGCGTGGAGAGCGAGCGCAGACCTCAGGGTTGGCACGCCAATGGTGGCATGTCCTGGTCGTTGAGTGTGGCCCTGTACCTCCGCGATGTCTACGGACTGCCCGCCACGAAACCCTTCTTTGTGCCGCCCCTATCGCCTGAAGTGCCGCAGCAGATCCCCGTCACCGGACCTGCTGGGGACAATACTCTGGCCGATGAATGGGCCTACTGGTTTGAGGCGCTGGTAAACAGCAGGGCTTCCATTTCCGAGGTAGCTGGCCTGCTGCTCGAGGAGCGCTCGCCGACCTTCCGGCAGGCTGTGGAGAAGTGGCTGCCCCAAGCTATAGAGACGGCTGAAAATGCCAGACAAATTGAAATGGAAGAACTGTGGATCGGCCGGGGCAAGGCCGGGGTGACACTGCCCAAGTTGGTGCGTTCAATCGAGAAAGAGTTGGGCCACAAGGCAGCCCCCTTCACCCTTGAATTCCGGATTCTGCCGGTCGCGGGGCAGTGGTTGCATCAGGTAGCACCCAACCACGTGCTCATGAGTCTCGATGTGCAGTCGAACCCCGGTTCCATGCGTCGCCTGCTCGGTCCCATCGTGAGGGAACTGGCTCACTGAGGCTGCTTGGCCGGCGTCGAACCTCCCTGAGTAGGGACCGGATCCGGCAGAGCTCCGCATTCTCGCCAAACGCATGGATACCAGCGCCGAACAGCTGGAGAAGACGCGGACCGGACCGCCTGCCGCCAAGCAATACTGTACCGCTACCCGCCAAGCTGCCTGATGGGGTCACGCCTCCGGACTGGTTCGAGGCGCGCGACCCTCGGGTTTAGGAATCTTACGCTGGGTCAGAAAATCCGTGCCCGGAGGGTGGGTCGGAGACAGGCTCGGCTGAAGCCAGGGTTTCGGCTGTCTGCTGCAGTAATTCTCGGCAGGCAAGCAGGGCGGGTCGGTTCCGGCAGGAGCGTCTGGCTGAAGTAAAAATAGTGCGGCGAGGCGCTTCGGGTAGATCGATTAGGGTCACCGGAGTTGGGCGGCCGGTCCACATCAAATCGGGCATGAGCCCCACGGCATTGCCGGATTCTATGAGTCGGATCTGAGCCTGCAGATCTGCTGTCTCGAACCGCACATCGGGTTCGAACCCCGCCTGCCGGCATGCTTGTTCAGCCCAGTGCCGCGATGCTGCTCCGCGAGGTTCCATGACCCAGGGAAAGTGTTCGGTGTCCGCAATAGTGCTGATGGGCTCGGCGCGGAGCCGGCTCATTCCACCAATAACATCCGCAGCCGGGACAGCGAGCCGGATGGCGTCGGTCGTGAGCACTACGCGGTCCAACTCCGGTTGCAGCGGAGCTACGTGGCCAGGGTATTGTTCGGCGACGACAAGATCGAAGTCTCTGGCCCACGTCTCGTGCAAAGCCGTTTCGGGTTCCCGTTGAACCATCTCAATACGGACATCCGGGTACCTCAGCGCCATTGCGGTGAGCATATCCGGCATCAATGCCAGCGCCGCCGACTGAAAGACCGCCAGCTTGACCGTGCCGGTCACGGTGGTCAGCGACGCTGACATATCAGCCTCGGCGCGCTCCAACGTTTTCAGAAGTTCTGCTGTGTGCTCCACCAAAATCTCCGCCTGGGCCGTGAGTTGCACGCGCCGGCCCACCTTGCGGAACAGTGGAACGCCCACTTCTTTTTCCAGTAAAGCCAGTTGCTGAGACACGGCAGAAGGGCTGTACTGCATGACCGCAGCCACGTCGGCCAGGGTCCCGCGAATGTGCAATTCACGCAGCAATCGCAGCCGTTTCAGCTCGAGCATGACATCTCCAAAATTGGTTAGGAAACATGTTGAGTAATCATCATAAATCACCACTTTTGCTAATTGAACATTGCTTCCATACTGGAACTAAACGTAACGCGAAACACAGCCGTGAGTGGCGGTGCCCGCGCACCGCCACCTCATCAGGTACCAGCAGAAAAGAAGCCCGTAAATATCATGACAAGCACCGTCACTGCGGCCACCGCCGCGAATATCCCGGTTCCCAGCAACGATCTTGCTCAGGAAACTATTGCTCTTGTCCGGCACTGGCTGAGCGAGGCCGCTACGTTCCCTGCCGATGTTTCGGCCCAGCGCCTGGCCGGTGTCTTGAAAGACCCTAACGGGCTCGACTTCACAGTTGGTTTTGTTGACGGCGTGGTCCGTCCCGAGGATTTAGCCGTCGCCGCCCGCAACCTGGCCATCTTGGCGCCCAAGGTTCCGGCCTTCCTGCCGTGGTACATGCGCAGTGCCGTTCGGCTCGGTGGCGTGATGGCCCCAATCCTCCCGCAGCTGGTCATTCCGATTGCCCGCAAGGTGCTCCGAGAGATGGTGGGCCACCTCATCGTTGACGCCACCGACGCCAAGCTGGGCCCGGCCATCGCTAAGATCCGCAAGGACGGGGTTGACCTCAACGTGAACCTGCTCGGAGAAGCAGTATTGGGCGAGAGCGAAGCCGCCCGCCGCCTCGAGGGGACCCTCAAGCTCCTGGCGAGGGACGACGTCGACTATGTCTCCATCAAGGAATCCTCCACCGTGGCTCCCCACTCTCCGTGGGCCTTCGAAGACGCGGTCGATCACATCGTTGAGAAACTGACCCCGCTGTACACGCTGGCCAACTCCTTCGCCAAGGCGAAATTCATCAACTTGGACATGGAGGAATACAAAGACCTCACCATGACCATCGCGGTGTTCAAGCGCATTTTGGACAAGCCCGAGTTCAAGAACCTCGAGGCCGGAATTGTCCTTCAGGCCTACCTGCCGGACACCCTTGCCGCCATGATTGAACTGCAGGAGTGGGCCGCAGCCCGCCGCGCCGAGGGTGGCGCCGCCGTCAAGGTCCGCATCGTGAAGGGCGCCAACCTGCCCATGGAACAGGTCCAGGCATCGGTCTTCGGCTGGCCGTTGGCTACCTGGGGCACCAAACAGGATTCCGACAGCAACTACAAGCGAATTGTGAACTACGCGCTGACCCCCGAGCACATCAATAATGTCCATATTGGTGTGGCCGGGCACAACCTCTTCGACGTAGCGCACGCGTGGCTGCTCGCCCAGCAGCGCGGCATTGACACCACCACCGGTGTCCTCGAGTTTGAAATGCTGCTGGGCATGGCCACCGGTCAGGCCGAAGCAGTCCGCAAGGATGTGGGCTCGCTGCTGCTCTACACACCCGTGGTTCACCCGGGCGAGTTCGACGTCGCCATTGCGTACCTGATCCGGCGTTTAGAAGAGGGCGCCAGCCAAGACAACTTCATGTCTGCCGTCTTCGAACTCTCCGAGAATGAGGCCCTCTTTACACGTGAGCAGGAACGCTTTCTGGCTTCTCTGGCCGAGCTGGACACCGCAGTTCCGCCGACTAACCGTGTCCAGGACCGCAACCTCCCCGCTGTGCCTGCTGCCACGGATTCTTTCGCCAATACCCCGGACACCGACCCCTCGTTAGTGCCCAACCAGGCGTGGGGCAAGGAGATTCTGGCCCGGATTCCCGGCTCAATTCTGGGCAATGATCTGGTCGCCGAGACCACTGTCACCGAGTTGGACGAGCTGAACAGCATCGTGGCCACCGCGCTTGAACACGGCGCGGCGTGGGGTGCCATGAGTGGTTCGCAGCGGGCCGCCATTTTGCACCGCGCCGGTGATCTCCTGGAGACCCGCCGCGCCGATTTCATGGAGGTTATGGCCTCCGAGACCGGCAAGACGCTGGATCAGTCCGATCCCGAGATAAGCGAGGCCGTGGATTTTGCCCACTACTACGCTGAGCGTGCCAAAGATTTAGAAACGGTCGACGGCGCCACCTTCGTCCCAGCGAAGCTCACCGTGGTGACCCCGCCATGGAACTTCCCCGTGGCCATCCCAGCCGGCTCCACATTGTCCGCTTTGGCCGCCGGTTCCGCCGTGGTCATCAAGCCAGCACCACAGGCCCAGCGCAGCGGATCTCTCATGATCAAGGCCCTCTGGGATGCCGGTGTTCCTCGCGAAGTGCTGGCCTTGGTCCAGCTCGGCGAGAACGAACTCGGCAAGGCACTGGTGTCTCACCCGGCCGTGGACCGCGTCATCTTGACCGGTGGCTACGAAACCGCAGAACTGTTCCGCAGCTTCCGCACCGATTTGCCCTTGCTGGCTGAGACTTCCGGTAAGAACGCCATCATTGTCACCCCTAGCGCCGATCTGGACTTGGCTGCGCGCGATGTTGTGCAGTCGGCATTCGGCCACGCGGGCCAGAAATGCTCGGCAGCATCGCTGGTCATCATGGTCGGATCCGTGGCTCAATCGGCGCGTTTCCGCAATCAGCTCATCGACGCGGCCTCCAGCCTCAGCGTTGGGTACCCTTCGGTGGCGACCACCCAGATGGGGCCCATCATTGAACCGGCCGCCGGCAAGTTGCTGAGCGCATTAACCACCTTGGACGCTGGCGAGAGCTGGGCCATTGAACCGCGCCAGCTGGATGACACCGGCAAGCTCTGGTCCCCGGGCGTTCGCACTGGCGTCAAAGCCGGCTCGCACTTCCACTTGACGGAGTTCTTTGGCCCGGTCCTAGGCATCATGACGGCCGCCACGCTTGAAGAAGCCATCGCCATGGTCAACGCCATTGACTACGGGCTCACCTCCGGCCTGCACTCCCTCGACTCTGCGGAGATTGGTCTCTGGCTGGACACCGTCCAGGCCGGAAACCTGTACGTCAACCGCGGCATCACCGGTGCCATTGTGCAGCGGCAGCCCTTCGGTGGTTGGAAGAAATCGGCCGTCGGTGCAGGTACCAAAGCAGGTGGACCCAACTACTTGGTAGGACTGGGCTCCTGGACGCCGGCCCCGTCATCGGCAACCGCACCGCTGGGTGATTATGCCCGCAAGATGCTCAACGCAGCTTCTGATCTGTCCTCCGATGAGCAGGCTTTCCTGAAGCGCTCACTGCACAGCGATGCAGCAGCTTGGGCTTGTGAGTTTGGCGTTGCCCGCGATGTCTCTGCCTTGTCGGCCGAACGGAACGTGTTCCGCTACCTGCCGTTGAACCCGCTGGTTCGCCTAGCCGAAGGCGGCTCGGTTGCCGAACTCATGCGCGTACTTGCGGCAGGCATCGTGGCCGGGGCTACCCCGGAAGTCTCCTCCGGCGTCGAACTTCCCAGTGCTGTCAAGGCCCTGCTGCTGAGCCTGCGCATCACCGTTACCGCCGAGAACGAATCCGAGTGGCTGGCTCATGCGCGGCGCTTCGGTGCCGGGCGCATCCGTCTCATTGGCGGCGATGCCTCAGCTGTATACGAGGCAACTGGCGGCCGCCCTGACCTGGCCATTTACCACGGTTCGGTGACGGAAGCTGGGCGTGTGGAGATGCTGCCGTTCCTGCACGAGCAGGCCGTCAGCATCACCGCCCACCGCTTCGGCACACCCAACAACCTCTCGGATGGTTTGATCTAGACCCGGCTCTCTGCTCCGGCCCGCCTCCGACGCCGCGGATCATAGTTGGGGGCGGGCGAGGATTCTACTGGCGTCCTGGGCGCTGATTCTGCCCCGGGCGTTCTTGCTCAGTGGTCGTCGAGGATGCCAAGCGACCCAGCCAAGACTCCGCCTCACGCGGGGACCGCAACCGCACCACGTGAAGCCCCGAACTGGCGGAATCCAGCGTCGGCACCAACGTCCTGAGCGAGTTCCGGGTTCGCCAACCCCACCGAATGATGTGATCGGAGTCGGTGAAGATTCCCCAGAGCGGGCCTTCATAGTTGCCGTTCCAGAGTTCCTCACGCCGAAGCCGGCGCCGGACCGTGCGCCGAATCAGCCGGAGCATGGAGACGGCCACCGGGTAGTCCAACCAAATGAGAGTGTCCGCACGCTCCGCCAAGAGGCGGCGCACGCCCGTGTACTGCCACTCCGTAACCCAGGTGGGCGCCTGGGTGAGCCGGTCGACGTCGTCCGGGAACTGGGCGCGCGGCTCCCAGTTGGGCCCGTGGAACAGACTGTCCAACTCCGTGTACTTCATCCCAAGCAACGTGGCCAGGCGCCGGGCAAAAGTGGATTTGCCCGCTCCAGAAACGCCGGCAACGAGGATGCGTTGCGGATGCTCCGGGGGAGGATCGGCGGCTGTGAACATGCTCCACAGTTTATTGCGCCCAAAGCGCTAAAGAGTAACCTGTCTTGGCCAGTTCCGCGGCGGGGTACTACGTTTGGTGTATGAAGTATGCGAACTCTGTCCTGGACCTTATTGGCAACACTCCCTTGGTGAAATTGAACAAGGTGACCGAGGGTATCGCCGCAACCATTTTGGTCAAGCTTGAGTACATGAACCCGGGTGGTTCCGCGAAGGACCGCATCGCCGTCAAGATGCTCGATGAGGCTGCCAAAGAAGGCAAAATCCTCCCCGGCGGCACCGTGGTGGAACCCACCAGCGGCAACACCGGTGTGGCCATGGCCATGGTGGCCCAAGCCCGCGGGTACAACTGTGTGTTCGTGGTGCCGGACAAGGTGGGCGAGGATAAGCGCGCGGTGCTGGCGGCCTACGGCGCCGAGGTAGTGGTCACGCCCACGGCTGTCGCAGCCGATAGCCCGCAGTCGTACTACGGCGTCTCAGACCGCTTGGTCAGGGAGATCCCCGGCGCTTACAAGCCGGATCAGTTCTCCAACCAGAACGGCCCGTTGAGCCACTATGAAACCACTGGCCCGGAAATCTGGCGCGATACCGAAGGCAAGGTCACCCACTTTGTGGCTGGCGTGGGCACCGGCGGCACCATCTCCGGTACTGGCCGCTTCCTCAGGGAGGCCTCTGCGGACCGCCCCGCCGAAGACGGCGGCGAGGTCCAGATCATCGGCGCTGATCCCCAAGGCTCTGTCTACTCCGGTGGCACGGGACGCCCGTACCTGGTGGAAGGCGTGGGCGAGGACATGTGGCCCGACTCCTACGACAAGCGCGTGCCGCACCAGATCATCGCCGTCACGGACAATGACAGCTTCGCCATGACCCGCCGCTTGGCGCGCGAAGAAGGCCTGCTCGTGGGAGGTTCCTCCGGCATGGCCGTGGTGGCCGCGCTGGAAGCTGCGAAGGATCTGGGACCGGAAGCCGTCGTCGTCGTGCTTCTGCCTGATAGCGGACGTGGCTACCTGGCCAAGATTTTCGATGACAAGTGGATGCAGTCGTACGGCTTCTTGAAGGTCACCGACGAGCCCGCCATTGGCGATGTGCTCAAGGCCAAAACTGGGGAGCTGCCGGCGCTGGTGCACATTCACCCGAATGAAACCGTCCGCGACGTCATCAACTTGATGAGCGAATACGGCGTCTCGCAGATTCCCGTGCTTTCCGCCGAACCTCCTGTGGTGATGGGTGAGGTGATCGGCTCGGTTGATGAGCGCACCCTGACCGGCAAGCTGTTCCGGCACGAGGCCAAACTGACGGACGTCATCACCGAACACATGCAGCCGCTGCTGCCCATCATCGGCTCGCTGGAACCAATCTCTGCCGCGCGTGCCAAACTGCAGGACGTGGACGCGCTCATGGTGACGTTTGTGGGGGCGCCGGTTGGCGTGCTGACCCGTCACGATCTACTGACTTACCTCAACGACTAATTTGTCGACTGATTTTTTTGATGTGCCACTGATTTGCAAGGAGAACACCATGACTGAAGGCTTCAACACCCGCGCCGTCCATGCCGGACAGACCCCCGATCCCACCACCGGCTCGGTCATTCCGCCGCTGTACCAAACCACCACGTTCGCTCAGGACGGGATCGGCAAGCTGCGCAACGGCTACGAATACGGCCGCGGCACCAACCCCACCCGCGACGCTCTCCAGACCCAGCTCGCCGCACTGGAAGGTGGCGACTTCGCGTTCAGCTTCGCCTCCGGTCTGGCCGCTGAGGACGCACTGATCCGCGCACTGCTGGTTCCCGGCGATCACATCATCATGGGCAACGATGTTTATGGCGGCACCTACCGGCTCATCAACCGGGTCCTGTCCGTGTGGGGCATCAGCAATGCTGCTGTGGACATGTTCGACGCCGATGCGCTGGCTGCCGCTGTCACCGCCGGAGGGCCCGAGGGTGCCACAAAGATGGTTTGGGTGGAGACCCCCTCGAACCCGATGATGAAGATTACCGACATCGCCGCGCTCGCATCTGTTGCTCACGCCGCCGGTGCGCTGCTGGTGGTGGATAACACCTTTGCCTCGCCGTACCTGCAGAACCCGCTCGCACTGGGTGCCGACATTGTGGTGCACTCCACCACCAAGTACATTGGCGGGCACTCGGACGCTTCCGGTGGCGCCGTCATCCTCTCTGACGCCGAAGCTGCCGAGAAGATCGGCTTCGTCCAGTTCGCTGTTGGCGCCGTTTCGGCGCCGATGGAAGCGTGGCTGACCACGCGCGGGCTCAAGACGCTCGGCGTCCGTATGGACCGCCACTGCACCAACGCCCAGACAATTGCCGAATGGCTGCTGACCCGGCCCGAGGTTGAGAAGGTACTCTACCCGGGCCTGCCTTCCCATCCGGGTCACGAGCTGGCTGCTAAGCAGATGCGCGGCTTTGGTGGCATGATCTCGGTGCAGTTCAAGGGCGGCGAGGCTGCTGCACGCAAGGTAGCTGAATCCACGCATCTGTTCACGCTGGCCGAATCCCTGGGCGGCATTGAATCGCTGATGAACTACCCCTCTGACATGACTCACGCCTCTGTCAAGGGCACCGAGTTGGCCGTGCCGGAAAACCTGATTCGTTTATCCGTAGGTATCGAGGACGTGGCTGACTTGTTGGCAGATCTAGAACAGGCCCTGAACGCCCTGTCGTAGTCCCTCCACTCGCACAACCGCCGCCTGCACCGCCACCTTCACCGCCGCCTTCAGACGCTATCGCAGCAATGGTCAGTTTTTCGAGAACGCTCTCGCACTCAGTGCGAGAGGGTTCGCAAAAATTCAGCCATTGCCGCGATAGCGTTTGTTGTTTGCCGGGGCACCAAAAAGCACTGGCCGTTTTCATACACCATCAACCTGTTAAAAGTTATGACAGTTAGGTAACAGTTACCTGATTTGCATATCGATTTGGTATCGTTTTAGGCTGGGTTATGCCCTTCTGGGCGGGCGGCACACTTTGCCCCCACGATTGCCCGGGCCTTCCTGCACCGCACACCGTCATTGGGAAGGCTCCGGAAACAACCTCCAGATCTATAGGTTGGACGGTGGCGCGCAGATGTCCGGGGACGGATGGAGCACAGGTGACCTTCAGGAGAACGCATCGATGAAGAATTCTAAAATTGCACGAAACACTGTCCGCGTACTAGCCGCTGGCGCACTTGTCGGTGGCGGGCTGGCCGTTGCTGGAACCGGTGCTAATGCCGCCGATGGAAGTACCTGGGACGCCCTAGCGCAGTGCGAAAGTGGCGGAAACTGGGCCATCAACACCGGCAACGGATTCTCGGGTGGACTGCAGTTCACCCCGAGCACGTGGGCTGGCTTTGGCGGTGTCGGCGCTCCGGAGAATGCCACGCGTGAACAGCAGATTGCGGTGGCCGAGCGCGTTCAAGCCGGTCAGGGTTGGGGTGCATGGCCCTCATGTGCCGCCCAGCTTGGTCTGAGCGGTGGTGGCGGACAGGCTTACTCGCCGGCCGCCGTTCCAGCAGCGCCGGCTCCCGTAGCAGCTCAGTCCGTTGAAGTGGCCCCGATTGAGCAGGCTCCAATGCAGGCTCCAGTAGCGCAGGCTCCGGTTCAGCAGGCCCCTCAAGCTCCGGTAGAGCAGGCCCCGGCTGCCGTTCAGATTGCGCTCAGCGGCGAGACCTACACGATCGAATCTGGTGACACCTTGGCCATCATTGCCGAGAAGCTCGGCATCGAAGGCGGCTGGAATGCCCTCTACCAGGCCAATGTGGACACCGTGATCCACCAGGATCTGATCTTCACCGGAGCGGTTCTGCAGCTCCCGGCCTAGGCCTCACGGAGTAGCGGTTCAAAAAGGACGGCGTCGTACGTGTAAACAGGCTTGCCACCAATGAAGACCTTCATGGCCCGCTGCATCACATCCAGGGGGTCACCGCTCCACAACACTAGATCAGCGTTCTTGCCAACCTTCAGTGAGCCCATCTGATCGGCGAGGCCCAACACCTTGGCCGGGTTGATCGTGATGGAGCGCAGGGCAGTGGTCCGGTCCAAACCTTCCTTGACCGCAAAGCTGGCCTGGTGGGCGAGGAAGTTGATGGGAACCACCGGATGGTCGGTGATGATGGAAATTTCGACGCCGGCCGCCGCCAACTTGCCCGGGTTGGCGATGGATCGGGCTCGCAGTTCGGGCTTGGACTTGGTGGTGAACAAGGGGCCAATCAGCACCGGAGTGCCCCGTGCGGCCAGAACATCGCCCAAGACGTGGGCCTCAGTTCCATGGTCGATGACCAAGTCATAGCCAAACTCATCGGCCAATCGGATAGCGGTGGCGACGTCGTCGGCACGGTGGCAGTGCTGACGCCACGGAATTTCACGACGCAACACCATGGCCAGTGCTTCCATGTGCGCGTCACGCGGGCGCGGCTCTGGCTTGGCCATCCAATTCTGGGCGTCCATGAACGCTTGACGAATCACCAACGCAGTACCCAAACGGGTAGACGGGGTCTGCTTCTTGTCGCCATAAACTGTCTTGGGATTCTCGCCTAGGGCCGATTTCACGCCACTGGGGGAGCGCAACACCATCTCCTCGATGTAACGCCCATGCGTATGCATCGCAATGGCCTGCCCGCCAATGGGATTCCCGGACCCGGGGTTGACATTGACGGTGGTGATGCCGCCAGCCAGCGCATCGTCAAAACCCGGATCAAAGGGATCCACGGCGTCGATAGCCCGAACCCCAGCCATAACCGGATGAGTCATCTCATTGACGTCACTCGTGGATCCCAGCTCGCCCTCCGGGTCCATGCCCAGATGTACGTGGGCGTCAATGAAACCTGGCAGCAGCCACTGGCCCTGCGCATCCAGCACATCGGCGCCCTCGGGAACCTGAATAGAAGCGCCCAAAGCAAGGATCTTGCCACCCTCTACCAGTACGGTTCCATCAAACGGCTGCCCTTCCACCGGCACCACATGGGCATTGGTGATGGCCAGAACTCGCTTCTTCGCAGCGGCGGCAGCCTCACGGATAGCGGCGCTGATGCTCACGGTATCCGGCTTCGGGGCAGCAGCCAACGGCTTCTTGGCGCCCTTGCTGGGTTTGCTGGGTTTGCTGGGAGCAGCGCCGGGCTTGATCGGAACAGAACCTGGTTTGCCTGCCGGAGCAGCCGCCCTGCGAGTCACCCGGCCAGGGATAAATCCGGGAGTGGGGGTGGGCTGAGAGCTGCTCATGACTGCCTTTCGCTTGCGGTCTGTGGATGTTTCCAAGCTACCAGCCGTCTGGACCTAGCAACGTGGGGCACGGCGTAGCGCCCTCACCGTAGGCTGGTGCGATGCATAAGAAAACAGCGCTCATCACAGGTGTGGGCCGAACCGTTGGTATTGGGGCTGGCATTGCCCGGGCGCTCGCAGCTGATGGTTGGGATCTGGTCTTCACTTACTGGCAGCCCTACGATGAACGCATGCCGTGGGGTGTTCAGCCCGATGATGTCACCAGGCTCACCGCCGAACTTGAGGAAACCGGCGCCCGCGTGTGGTCGCTGCCAGCAGATCTAGGTGACCCGGCCGGCGTCGAACGTCTCATGCAAACGATCGCACAGGATGCCGGGCCGCTGACGGGTTTGGTGCTCTCGCACTGTGAATCGGTGGACTCGGGGATCTTGGACACGTCGCTGGAGAGTTTTGAGCGCCACTTCGCCGTCAATACGCGCGCCAGTTGGCAGCTGATCGCCGCGTTCGCTCGCCAGACAACGCACGACGGCGGTGCGATTGTTGCGCTGACCAGCGACCACACAGCGTTCAATCTGCCGTACGGCGCCTCCAAGGGAGCTCTGGACCGGATCGTGATTGCCGCCGCCCGGGAGTTGGGTGGGCAGGGCATCAGCGCCAACGTGCTCAACCCCGGCCCCGTCGATACCGGGTGGATGGATAGCGGAACCCGCACGGCGTTGACCGCGCTGCAGCCGGGCGGGCGGCTGGGTACGCCAGCAGATGTGGCGCCGACCGTCACCTTTCTACTCTCGCCCGGCGGCCGCTGGGTGACGGGTCAACTGATCAAGTCCGACGGCGGATTCTCCTCCTAAGTGCCGAAGGCCTCCCGGCGCACCCCGCTAGCTGTCAGGAAGCCGTCAAGATTGCCCTAAGCAGCGTAAAGAACACGTAAAGATCAGCTCCAAGCCCACGTCACGGGTGTGCGATTGAGACAAGATATCAACGCACATTGTGAAAGTAGGATTGTTGTGGATTTAGTGACGTGGCTAATTTTGGGGCTGGTGGGGTTGGCTCAGCTGGCGTACCTGCTGGTTGCCCTCATCCGCCCCGAGAAGTGGTGAGCGGACACCATGGACCTTAATGTTTTCTCGCTGGCCACCCAGCTGGCCGTCTTGATCGTGGCGCTAGCTGCCCTGCACCAGCCCCTCGGCAAGTACTTGGCAACCACATTCACCAGTCACAAGCACTTGGCGGTGGAACGCGGACTCTACAAAATCTCCGGGGTCGACCCGCAGGCCGACCAGCACTGGAAGGTGTATCTGCGCTCGCTGCTGGCATTCAGCATAATTTCCATCGCGGTGCTGTTCCTTGGCCAGCTGCTGCAGGGAATCTTGCCTTTCAATCAGGGCTTGGGCGCCGTTGACCCCTGGGTTGCCATGAACACGGCAGTCTCCTTCGTCACCAACACCAACTGGCAAACATATGTCCCGGAAACCACTCTTGGCTTCGGGATCCAGATGATGCTGCTTGCTGTGCAGAACTTCCTCAGCGCAGCTGTGGGGCTGGCGGTTGTGGTGGCCCTGATCCGCGGCTTCACGAGGGCCAAAACCAGCAATCTGGGCAATTTTTGGGTTGACCTCACACGCGGCACCCTGCGCGTCCTGCTACCGATGGCAGTCATTGGAGCGGTGGTCCTGATGATCACCGGCGTCATCCAGAACTTCGGTGGCACCAGCATCCAGACCATCGTCACCGGTGCCCAGCAGACGGTTCCGGGTGGACCGGTGGCCTCACAGGAAGCCATCAAACTCCTGGGCACTAACGGTGGCGGCTACTTCAACGCCAACTCGGCTCATCCCTTTGAAAACCCCACGGCCTTCAGTAGCTTGTTCCAGGTTTTCTTGATCTTGGTGATTCCGTTTTCCCTGCCGGCCATGTACGGACGCATGGTGGGCGAGCCACGTCAGGGTTACACAGTACTAACAGTGATGGTGGCGTTTTGGCTGGCTTCCACCACCTTGATGGCGTGGGCTATCGGCGCCTTCACCGGCAACGGCACCAGTGTGGGTGAAGGATTTGAGCAGCGTCTGGGCGTTGCACTCAGCGCCTTGTTCGCCACCGCCACCACCCTGACCTCAACCGGCGCCGTCAACGTGGCCCACGATTCCCTGCCGCCTCTGGCTGGCGGCTTGGCCATGCTGAACATGATGCTGGGCGAGATTGCTCCCGGCGGCGTGGGCTCAGGCCTCTACGGAATGCTGATCTTGGCGGTGGTGGCAGTGTTCATTGGCGGCCTCATGGTGGGGCGCACCCCGGAGTTCTTGGGCAAGAAGATCGGCGCACCCCAGATGAAGCTGGTAGCCCTGTACATCCTGGTTACCCCCACTCTGGTTCTGCTGGGCACGGCCATCACCGTGGCAACCCCCGCGCTTGCAGCGGCTGCCCCCGCCGAAGGCCCGCACGGATTTAGCGAAATCCTGTACGCCTTCACTTCCGCTGCGAACAACAACGGCTCCGCCTTTGGTGGCATCACCAGCTCAGGTCCCGGGCTTGCCACCATGCTGGCGCTGGCCATGCTCATAGGCCGCTTCCTGCCCATAGCGCTGGTTTTGGCGCTCGCAGGCTCCTTGGCCAAGCAACGCAAAATCCCTGCAACAACGGGAACACTCGCCACGCACGGGCCGCTTTTTGCCGTGCTGCTGGGCGGCATCTCCTTGATCCTCACCGCACTTACATACTTCCCCGCGCTCGCCCTGGGCCCGGCTGCAGAAGGACTCCTGAAATGAAGCTAGACACACTGCTGGCGGCGCTGCCCCTGGCTTTCCGCAAACTCAATCCCCGCCAAATGATCCAGTCCCCGGTCATGTTCACCGTGCTGATCGGCTCCATTGTCTGCACCGCCGTGAGTATCCAGCAGCTGGCAATTGGCTCCGACTCGGCAATATTTTCCATCATTGTCACGGTGTGGCTCTGGTTGACGGTGTTGTTTGGCAATCTGTCCGAGGCCATCGCCGAAGGCCGTGGCAAGGCCCAAGCTGACAGCCTCCGCGCCGCCCGCACCTCAGTCATGGCACGACGCCGGACCCGGGCCTTGGTGCCCGTCGGTGCGTCCGGCGCGGGGCGGGACGGTGACGGAATCACAGCGTATGAAGAGGAGCTGGTGGCCGGCACCGATCTCGAGGTGGGCGACATTGTCATCTGTGAAGCTGGGGATCTGATCCCCAGCGATGGTGACGTCATAGAAGGCTTAGCCAGCGTGGACGAATCAGCCATCACCGGCGAATCCGCCCCCGTCATCCGAGAATCAGGCGGGGACAGAAGCTCCGTGACCGGCGGCACCATGGTGCTCTCAGACAGGATTGTCATCCGCATCACGGCGGCCAGCGGCAAGACGTTCCTGGACAGAATGATCTCCCTCGTGGAAGGCGCCACCCGGCAAAAGACGCCGAATGAGATCGCGTTGAACGTGCTGCTCGCCTCGCTGACCATCGTGTTCGTGGTCGCCGTCATGACGCTGGCCCCCCTAGCGAATTTCGCCAACGCACTTCCCAGCCCGGTGGTGCTGGTGGCGTTGCTGGTCTGCCTCATCCCCACCACCATCGGTGCCCTGGTTCCGGCTATCGGCATCGCTGGCATGGACCGGCTCATCCAGCGCAACGTCTTGGCCACCTCAGGCCGGGCCGTGGAAACAGCTGGCGACATCACCACCCTCCTGCTCGATAAGACCGGCACCATCACCTATGGCAATCGCCGCGCCGTCGCCTTCATAGCGGCCGACGGCGTGAACCAGCAGCTGCTCATCGAGACGGCCCGCTTGTCCTCGCTGGCAGACGAAACACCCGAGGGTCGCTCCATTGTGGAGTTGGCCGAGGATCCGGAGAAGGCGGCGGCGCAAGATGCAACCGCAACGCTCACCCCGGATGTTGACGTGATCGAGTTCAGTGCCGTCACGCGCATGAGCGGGCTCAACCTGCCGGTGGGGCACCTGGCCAACCCGGGCCTGTCGGTTCTAGAAGTCCGCAAGGGTGCCGCGTCCGCCGTCGAACATTATGCAAAGGAACGCGGCGGATCCCTGCCCCAGGAACTCGAAAGGGCCGTGCAGAAGATCTCCGCGACTGGTGGCACCCCACTGTTGGTGGCCACATACGACGGCGAGCGCGCGCACGTTTTGGGCGCGGTTCACCTGGCCGATGTGGTCAAGCCCGGCATGAAGGAACGGTTCGCCGAACTGCGGGCCATGGGTATCAAGACCATCATGATCACCGGGGACAACAAGATCACCGCTGCCGCTATCGCCGCTGAGGCCGGGGTGGATGATTTTGTTGCCGAGGCCACCCCGGAGGACAAGTTGGCCGTCATCAAGGCTGAGCAGGAGGCTGGGCGGCTGGTGGCCATGACGGGCGATGGCACCAATGATGCGCCGGCGCTGGCTGCGGCTGATGTGGGTGTGGCCATGAATTCGGGCACCAGTGCGGCCAAGGAAGCGGCCAACATGGTGGATTTGGATTCGGACCCCACCAAGCTCATTGACATTGTGGGCATAGGCAAGCAATTGCTGATTACGCGCGGATCGCTGACCACATTTTCGGTGGCGAACGACGTTGCCAAGTACTTTGCCATTGTGCCGGCCCTGTTTGCGGCCACTTTCCCCGGGCTGGGACTGCTGAATATCATGGGGCTGGCCTCACCAGAGAGCGCCATCCTCTCCGCCGTCATCTTCAACGCCCTAGTGATTGTGGCGTTGGTACCGTTGGCGCTTCGCGGGGTGAAGTACCGGGCTGTCTCGGCGGCCCGTGCACTGTCGAGAAATCTGCTGATCTTTGGCCTGGGCGGCGTTATTGCCCCATTTATCGGCATCAAACTCATCGACCTGCTGGTCTCCCTCATCCCCACGATTGGTCAGTAATATGAACGCCTACTTCCGTCAACTTTTCACGGCTTTGCGGTTCCTGCTGTGCGCCACCCTGCTCTTGGGATTGGCCTATCCGGTGCTGATCTTTGGCGTGGGCCAGGTAGTGGCCCCGGCCCAGGCCAACGGTTCCCTCATCACCACCGGCGGGCAGGCTGCGGGGTCCTCGCTGCTGGCCCAGCCGGTTACCGGCACCGCCTACTTCTTCCCGCGGCCTTCGGCGGTGGGCTGGGACCCGTCGACGTCGTCGGCCACCAACCTCGGACCCAACCAGGTTGCGCTGGTGGAGGCGATTGCCACCAACCGGGCAGAGGTGGCCGTTCGGGAGAAAGCCGCACCGGGCGATGTGCCCATCGACGCAGTCACGGCCAGTGGATCGGGGCTGGATCCTGACATTTCCGCTTCCTACGCAACCCTGCAAGTGCCGCGGGTGGCGGCCGTCAATGGGCTCAGCGAAGCAGCTGTGCAGGAACTGATTGAGGAGAATACGAGCGCCGGGGTGAATGCTTTTCTGGGCCAGTCATCAGTGAACACCACCACCTTGAACGCAGCCCTGGCGGCTGTGCAGAAAACTGCTAAAGGCCTGCGAGAATAAATTATGACGCGCGGCATATTGCGGATCTTCCTTGGTGCAGCTCCCGGGGTGGGTAAGACTTACTCCATGCTTGAGGAAGGCCATGCCCAAGCCGCGGCAGGTGTAGACGTGGTGGCAGGCATTGTCTTGGACCACGGCCGGGAGCAAACCCGCGCGCAACTAGCCGGACTCGAGGTGCTGCCGGCCCATGTCATCAGCTACCGAGGCACTGATTTTGCGGAGTTGGACGTCGCTGCCCTCTTGGCACGGCGTCCGGCCTTGGCCCTAGTGGATGAATACGCCCACTCAAACATTCCCGGGGCGGGCAACGCCAAGCGCTGGCAGGATGTGGAAGAGCTCCTGGCCGCAGGGATAAATGTGTACTCAACTGTCAACGTCCAGCATCTGGCCTCGCTGGGGGACGTGGTGGAGACCATTACCGGGGTCCGCCAGCAAGAAACCGTGCCGGATGATGTTGTCCGCAGGGCCGAGCAGATAGAACTCGTGGACATCCCGCCGGAACTGCTGCGCCAGCGGCTCAGTACGGGCCATGTGTATGCCGCCGACAAAGTGGATGCCGCGCTGGCCAACTACTTCAGGCTTGGAAACCTCACGGCCTTGCGCGAACTGGCGCTGCTGTGGCTGGCAGACAGAGTGGAAGAAGGAGTGGCTGCCTATAGAGAAAGTCACGGCATCGCCACCAGCTGGCCCACCCGCGAACGTGTTGTGGTGGGGCTGCCAGGCGGGCCAGAGGGCGAAGTACTGCTGCGCCGCGCGGCCCGGATCCTCAGCCGGGTCAGTGGCGGAGAATTATTGGTCGTGCACGTCCCCCGCTCCGACGGCGTTGCCGGGGACGCGCCGACGGCCCTTGAAGGTCAGCGGCAACTGGTGACAGATCTGGGTGGCACCTACCACTTTGTGGGTGGTGCGGACCCTGCGGCGGCGCTGCTGGATTTTGCCAGGAATGTGGGTGCCACCCAAATAGTTATTGGTTCCTCGCGCCGCAAACCACCCCTGGGCTTCCTCAACGGCCCGGGGGTAGGTGCTCGGGTGGTGCGGGGCGCTGGGGACATGGATGTGCATATGGTCCCGCACCCGCTCAGTGGCTCAGGCGGACCGGTGCGCAACCGCGGTGAGCTTAACCAAAAACGTGTCATTGCCGGATTTATCCTGGCAGTGGTGCTCCCCATCCTGGTGGAAATGTTCATGGGTGCCTTGAGCCTGCAGACCACCATGGTGGCCCAGCTGGCGGCGACAGTCGCCGTTGCCCTGGTGGGCGGACTGTGGCCGGCGGTGCTTGCCGCCGTGTGGGGGAGCTTGCTGCTGAACTATTTCTCGGCACCTCCCGTGGGAACTCTGAACATCAGCGACCCGGAAAATTTGTTGACACTGGCCGTTTTCCTGTTGGTGGCAGTGGCTGTTGCCTTGGCAGTTGATCAATCTGCACGGCGCTCGCGGGAAGCGATCAGGGCCGGTGCCGAAGCCGCCACTTTGAGTGAACTGGCCCGTGGAATCCTTGCCTCCCAGGACACCGTTCAGGTGCTGCTGGAGCAAGTGAGGGAGCACTTTGCCATGCGTGCGGTGACCCTTTTTCGCGGTACCCAATCCGGAACCCAGGACGGCAACGGCTGGAGCTTGGAAGCCTCCGTGGGGGATACGCCCCCGCAAATTCCCGAGCAGGCCGACAACCTTGAAGAAGTGTCAGAGAGTTGGATGCTGGGGCTTTCTGGGCGGGTACTGCTGGCCAGCGACAGGCGTCTGCTGAGTGCTTTTGGTGCCCACTTCTTGGCGTTGGAGCAGCGAGAGGCTCTCAATGTCACTCAGCGTGAGAACCAGCAGTTGAGCCAAGATAACAACATTAGGACATCTGTCTTACGGGCGGTTTCCCATGATCTGCGCACTCCTCTTGCCGGCATTAAACTGGCCGTGAGTAGCCTGCGCCAGAGCGATGTGACCTTCAGCCCCGAGGATGAAGCCGAACTGTTGGGCACCATCGAGCATTATTCGGACAGGATGGAGGCGCTGGTGGGCAATCTGTTGGATATGTCGCGTCTGAGCGCCCAATTGGTCAGTCCCATTGTGGGGCCGGTGACCTGGCGAGAGGTCCTTCCCGCCGCCCTGCACGGGGTCCCCGCGGATCGGGTGCGCCGGGACCTGCCACCCAATATGCCAGCCATCGACGCCGACCCCGGCCTACTTGAGCGGGTCATTGCCAACATTGTAGAGAACGCAGTGAAGTACGCCCCGAACTCCGAAATCGTGGTGGTGGGCGCAGTAGGTGGCAGCGGCAGTGCCACCATCAACGGTCACCCTGCCAGCGAGTTGCGTGTAGTAGACCATGGCAAGGGTGTTCCCGCAGCCGAGGTCATGGCCATGTTCATGCCCTTCCAGCGCCTCGATGATGTCTCTTACGGCCCTCAGGGCGGCACAGGTGTGGGCCTTGGGTTGGCAGTTGCCAAAGGTTTTACCGAGATTATGGGAGGCGTGCTGGAAGCGGCACAAACTCCTGGTGGAGGTTTGACCATGATCATTCGGATGCCTCTTTCCACCGGGATCATGAGGACATTGTGAGGACTTTGCCATGACAACAGTTTTAGTGGTTGATGACGAGCCCCAGATTTTGCGGGCCCTGCAAATCAACTTGCATGCCCACGGCTACACGGTGGTGCCGGCCCCGAACGGGACCACGGCCTTGGCCGCCGCTCAAACCCAGGCGATTGACGTCGTCGTTCTTGATCTGGGGCTGCCAGACATGGACGGGCTGGAGGTCATTGCGGGCCTGCGCGGCTGGACGGAGGTACCCATCATCGTGCTCTCGGCCCGGCACGGATCCCACGACAAGGTGGAGGCGCTGGATGCCGGAGCCGACGATTATGTGACAAAGCCGTTCGGCTTGGATGAGCTGCTGGCCAGGCTCAGGGTGGCCACGCGACGTTCAGGTGCACAGACTGAAGAGCCGCGGGTGGAGACGGCTGAATTTACCGTGGATCTGGCCAATAAACAGGTGTTACGGCACGGTGAACCGGTGCGGATGACACCCACCGAGTGGAATGTTTTGGAACTTTTGGTCCGTAATCCCGGCCGTCTCATTAGCCAGCAACAGATCCTCACCGAGGTGTGGGGGCCAGCTTATGCGAAGGAAACCCACTATTTGCGGGTCTACATGGCCCAGCTCCGGCGGAAGCTTGAGCGCGATCCCGCAGCGCCGGTTCACCTCTTGACCGAAGCGGGCATGGGGTACCGCTTCGCCCCTTAAACCGGCACCGCTCTGCGGAACCCTCTGGGAAAAATCCCGGAGAATTAGTGGCAGAATTGCAAGGCACTGGTGTCCCAGCTCGTCAGCGTCGAGCAGGGACATGAGTCCACCCACCTTCAGCTTACTTTCCAAGGAAAACTGCATGAATTCTGCCCCGCCCATTGGCAAGGCACGCACCATCGCCCTCATCTCTTTGTTCATGGCGTCGTTCATGGAACTTCTGGACGCAACCATCGTCAATGTCGCACTGCCTGACATTGAGCGTGCCTTGGGTGCCCAGAATGCAGAACTGCAATGGATGGTGGCTTCTTACACGCTCGCCTTGGCCATTGGCCTGATCACCGGTTCCCGTTTGGGCGATATTTACGGACGCAAGAAGATCTTCATCATTGGTCTGATCGTCTTCACTGTTGCCTCCGTCCTGTGCGGTGCGGCCATGAACCCGGAGATGCTCATTGCCTCGCGTGCACTTCAAGGTTTCGCCTCGGCAGCGATGATTCCGCAGGTACTTTCCAGCCTGCAGGTTATGTACAAACCGTCCGAACGGGCCGGCGCCATGGCTGGATTCTCCGCACTAGCTGGCGTTGCCGCCGTGTCCGGACCCATCCTGGGCGCCGTCCTCACTGACGCGGACCTATTCGGCTGGGGCTGGCGCACCATCTTCTTCGTCAACATCCCCGTTGGCATCTTCGCCGTGATCTGTGCGATCAAGTTTGTCCCCGAATCCAAGGCGCCGGTCCGTCACAAACTCGACCTGTCCGGCGTCGTTATTCTGGCTGTGGGCATGATGGCTATCCTGTACCCGCTGACCATGGGACGTGAGGAAGGATGGCCGCTGTGGACCTACCTTTCCATGGTGTTTGGGGTGTTGGTGCTCGCTGGATTCGTCATGCTCCAACGCCGTGAGGAGAAGCGCGGAGGCGAGCCATTGGTGGCTGTTTCGCTGTTCAAAAGTCGGCCCTTTGCGGCCGGTATTGTCATGATGTTCCTGTTCTTCATTCCTATGAACGGCTTCTTCTTGATCCAGACCCTGTTCCTACAGATCGGTCTTGGATACCCCATTCTCAAGGCGGGGCTGACCATGCTGCCGTTCTCCATCATGGTGCCGATCCTGGCCGGTATTTCCGCCGCGATCTTGGCTAAAAAGATTGGCCGTGTAGTGCTGCAGCTGGGACCGCTGGTCATTGCTATTGGCTTCGTGGTGTTGATCTTCACGGTTCAATCCGTGGGTGGCACCGTCACTCCGTGGCACCTTTTGGCTGGCCTGGCGCTAAGTGGTGCTGGCTTCGGTATGGTCGTGGCGCCCGTGGGCATCTTCGTCCTCTCCGAGGTCCCCACTAAGTTTGCTGGCAGTGCTTCGGGTCTTTTCAACACCACCAGCCAGCTCGCGGGTGCCCTTGGCGTGGCGATTGTCGGCACAATTTACTTCAACTCCCTTGAGGCCAGTAAGGGGACCAGCCAGGCGGCCGTGTTCATCGACGGCTTCACCTTCACTATGTGGGTCATGGCCGCCGGGATGGTGCTGGCCTCTATCGCAGCAACATACTTGCCACGCTGGGCTTCGGAATCAGATGTTTCCGGTGACGTGGAGCTGGTTGACGCTCCAGCGTGATTTCATGCGCCGAGCCCGCAACGGGTTCGGCGCCGGATCGCTTATGCGCCTGACCCGCCACGGGTTGGGCGCATAGGGTTCCAGGTGCAGGTCCGGGTGCAGGTGCAGGTGCAGGTCCGGGTGCAGTCCGGGTGCGCGAATGGGTCCGTGAACCGCTGCGACGCAGGAAAGCCCGGGCTGCCTTAGTGTTTAACTATGACTGACACAGCTCCACAAGCAGGCACCATTCTTGCCATTTGCCGGGTCCACCAACTCATCCCCACCGAGACCGGGTTCGGCGTGACAGCTATCGACAAGCGTGCCGTTGAAGGACCCGTCAGCCTCCGCAAGTACGGAGTGTTCGGTGACGTACAAGGCGACACCGAGAACCACGGCGGACCAGACCAGGCCGTGTATGCCTATTCGCAAGAGGATGCCGACTACTGGGCTGGCGAACTGGGCCGCACCATCACCCCGGGACTCTTTGGTGAAAACCTGCGCACCCGGGGCGTTGAGACCACCCACGCCGTGCTTGGAACGCGCTGGCGCATCGGCAAAGCGCTGTTGGAAGTCACCTCGCCTCGGGTTCCTTGCGCCACTTTCGGGGAACGGATGGCGGAGCCGCAGTGGGTCAAAAGGTTCACCGCCGCTGGCCGCGTGGGTGCATATCTACGGGTGCTGGAGCCCGGCAATGCTAAGGCGGGCGACGCCGTCGTGGTTGAGCATGTGCCTCACCACGGAATTACGGTGGGCAAGTTTTTCAGCGCAGCCACGGTTGAGCATGTGCATACCCTACAAGCCCTGCACGACGCCGGAGAGCTCACCTTGAGTGCTCATTACGGCCCCTATTTCCGCCGTATCTTGGCCGCAAATCAGCACTAGACCAGCAGTAGAAACAGCGGCGATAAAGTAGGGCAAAGAGGCCATGTGCCGAACCTCACGGCTGCGTATCGGCTTTCCCTATAGTGCAGCGCTAAGGTATGCCCTACAATTTAAACATCCCCCACTCCGGTATCTCCTTTTATTTTCTGCCCAATTTTTGAGGCAGGAGCCTGAAGTGTTTGGGGCCCGCATGTTTTTGGCGGGCAAGTAGCGTTCATAGGGGATTGCCGGCAAAGAAACGCCATGCAGTGTTGAGAAACTTCAACACTGGAGGCCGCACCAATGGTGCGCACATGGCGCGAGATCCTGCCCGGGATGCCGAGAAGCGGCTGGATTTCCCCACCGCGGCGTACCACGCCGCTTGGCCCTATGAATGAGGACGATTTGACTATGCCCGAAAACTTGACTGAAACTTCCGCTGTTGTGGAAGAAGAGAACGAAATGACTTTCGCCGACATGGGTATCGACGGCCGCGTGCTGGCTGCCTTGAACGATGTTGGCTACGAGAAGCCCTCGCCCATCCAGGCTGCAACCATTCCGTTGTTGCTCGAAGGCCGCGACGTTGTTGGTTTGGCTCAGACCGGTACCGGTAAGACCGCAGCATTCGCTGTGCCGGCCCTGTCTCGCATGGCTGAACTGATGGATCTCAATGGTCCCACCAAGAACACCCAGATCTTGGTTCTGGCTCCGACCCGTGAGCTGGCGCTCCAGGTTGCTGAAGCCTTCACCTCTTACGCCAAGCACATGGACAACTTCTCTGTTCTGCCCGTATACGGTGGATCCGCTTACGGCCCGCAGCTTGCTGGCCTGCGCCGCGGTGCACAGGTCGTTGTCGGTACCCCCGGCCGCGTCATCGATCACCTTTCCAAGGGCTCCTTGGACCTCTCCAACCTGCAGTACTTGGTGTTGGATGAAGCCGATGAGATGCTCCGTATGGGCTTCGCTGAAGACGTCGAGCAGATCCTGTCACAGACTCCGGCAGAGAAGCAGGTTGCCCTCTTCTCCGCCACCATGCCTGGCCAGATCCGCCGCATCTCCAAGCAGTACCTGAACAACCCGGCCGAGGTGACGGTCAAGTCCAAGACCACCACCGGCGCCAACACTCGCCAGCGTTACTTGCAGGTCATGGGCCCGCACAAGCTCGATGCGCTGACCCGCGTACTTGAGGTTGAGAAGTTCGAAGGCGTTATCGCGTTCGTGCGCACCAAGATGGCCACCGAGGACTTGGCTGACAAGCTCAAGGCTCGCGGCTTCCAGGCTGCCGCCATCAACGGTGACATCCCGCAGCAGCAGCGCGAGCGCACCGTTGAGGCTCTGCGTGATGGCAAGATCGATATCTTGGTTGCTACCGATGTTGCTGCCCGTGGTCTCGATGTTGAGCGCATCACCCATGTCATCAACTACGACATCCCGCATGACACCGAGTCCTACGTTCACCGCATTGGCCGTACGGGTCGCGCTGGCCGTTCAGGTGACGCGATTCTGTTCATGACTCCTCGCGAGAAGTACTTGCTGCGCGCCATCGAGAAGGCTACGCGCCAGCCGGTGGAGCAGATGCACCTGCCGTCCGCAGAAACCATCAACTCCCTGCGTTTGGGTAAGTTCGCTGAGAGGATCACGGACACTCTGGCCACTAAGGACGTTGCCAAGTTCCGCGACCTGATCGCATCCTACGAGCAGGAGCACGACGTTCCGGCTTCGGAAATTGCTGCAGCCTTGGCTGTTATGGCACAGGGCGGCCAGCCGTTGCTCGTCAACGACCTGCCGGCGGCACCGGAATACCAGAAGAAGGACCGTTCCAAGGACGGCTTCGGCTCACGTGGCCCGACCCGCACCCTGACCGAAGGCAACGCCACCTACCGCATCTCGGTAGGCCGTCGCCAGCGCGTCATGCCCGGCTCCATTGTTGGCGCCATTGCCAACGAAGGTGGCCTGTCCTCCTCGCAGATCGGCGGCATTGACATCCGCTCAGACCACACCTTGGTCGAGTTGCCTGCAGATTTGAGCAAGGATCAGTGGAAGGCTCTGAGCCGCACCCGCATCAGCGGCGAGCTCATCAACCTCGAACTGGACAACGGCCGTCGCCCCGCCGGTGGCGCTGCAGGCGCCCCGTACAAGGCCCGTGAAGAGCGTAACGATCGCGGCCAGGGCGGCTTCAAGAAGAAGTTCGACGGCGACCGTGGCGGCTTCCGCGGCGGCAACGACCGCGGTGCAGACCGTGGCAACGACCGTGGCTTCAGCAGTGACCGTGGCAGCCAGGGCCACACCGGACACGGTGGCGGCGACCGCCGTCCCCGTCACGAAGGCGGACAGAACTTCAACAGCAAGGGCAAGTGGTAAATACCACACCCTACGGACCTGATTATTAGGTCTTAGTAAAGGCCGGTTGCCCTCAGGCAGCCGGCCTTTTTTATTGTAAAAACGCTTCTGTGACGCACTTCATCTAAAGCCTCCAGTGATGGTGATATTCGTTGAATTCTAGGGAATTTTAAGTTCCGTAGGGAGGTTCGGAGAAGGTCTAATGTGCCCATTTTGGGAGCCTAGTACCAACCTGCTGGATTCTCGATTTCGCATACCGCAAAAGCACTGGTAAAGTATTCTCTCGTTGCCCCCCTAGCTCAGTGGTAGAGCGCGTTCTTGGTAAGAACGAGGTCACCGGATCGATTCCGGTGGGGGGCTCGCAAATGAGAAGGCTCGTGTCAAGACGGTTTGTCCGGGGCGGCACGGGCCAAGCTCATTTATGGCGGCATAGCTCAGTTGGTTAGAGCGCACGACTCATAATCGTGAGGTCCCGAGATCGAGTCTCGGTGCCGCTACCGAAAAGAAACCCCCTTCAGGCTCATGCTGGAGGGGGTTTCTTGTGCTCAAAAATAACTCCCGGCCTTTCTGCGCCTTCCTGGGCCTTTCTGGGCCTTGACCCCCTCGCGAGTCCTCACGTTTGGCCCCCAAACTGGCCGTTTGGGGGCCAAACGTGAGGACTCGCGGCGCGGCGAGCCAGCGGCGGCGAGCCAACGGATTGGTGCTTTCAGCGTCCGCTCTGGAGCGTGGCGTAGGCTGACCCAACAACCCATCACGAGAGAACTCGAAAGAGTTCGAGAGAAGGAGTAAGCATGACTAAGGTCCTGATTATTGGCGGTCATGGAAAAGTTGCCTTACTATTGGCCCCGCTGTTGACGGCCGCTGGCATGGAGGTCACCTCGGTGATCCGCAACGCAGCCCATATTGACGACGTGGCGGCCACCGGGGCAACTGCTGTGGTGCACGACGTCGTTTCCTCCTCGGTGGCTGAGCTCGCTGATCTTTTTGCTGGCCAAGACGCCATTGTGTGGTCCGCCGGCGCTGGGGGAGGGGAACCCGATCGCACTTACGCCGTGGACCGCGATGCGGCTATTGCCACCATGGATGCCGCCGTTGCAGCTGGTGTGCAGCGCTACCTCATGGTCTCTTACTTGGGCGCCAGCACAGATCATGGGGTGCCGCCGGAGAACAGCTTCTTTGCTTATGCAGAAGCCAAGGCCGCGGCCGATGCGCACCTTCGCGAGAGCGGAGCCTTGGCCTGGACCATTCTGGCCCCGGGTGCCCTGACCCTTGAAGCGGGTACCGGGCTGATTGATCCCACTCCAGTTGGGCAGCGGGACGCCGAGAAGAGCACTCAAACCTCGAGGGCCAACGTTGCTCTTGTTGCTGCGGCTGTCCTCGCACACCCGGAAACGATCATGCACACCATTGAGTTCACGGATGGAGCAGTGCCCGTGGAGGAGGCCATCGCCCCGTAAAGTAAATTCTGTGGAACAACTCATATTGATTGTCGGTCTCCTTTTTGCAACAGTGCTTGCTGTGGGTTTGGGCGACAAGCTCAAGCTTCCCTACCCGGTGCTGATGCTGCTCATGGCGGGGGCGTTGACGTTCATCCCCGGGTTTCCGGATCTGCGCATTGACCCTGAGTTGATTCTGCCGATCTTCTTGCCACCGTTGCTCTTTGCCACGGCACAGAAGAGTTCTTGGGCGGTGTTCCGGGTTCGGTGGCGCACCATCTTGCTCATGGCTGTAGCCCTCGTGGTTGTCTCAACGGCCATGGTGGCTGGGGCCGCATGGTTGCTGATCCCCAGCATCGGTATTCCCGCCGCGATCGCTTTGGGCGCCATGTGCGCGCCTCCGGATCCGGTCGCCGTGGAATCCGTTGCTGGTCGCGAGCATATGCCGCGCAGACTCATTACCATGCTGCAGAGCGAGGGTTTGTTCAACGACGCGGCAGCTATTGTCATCTTCCAGGCGGCTGTGGCGAGCGCCATGGATGGGGAACCGTTCGGTGTGGGAGTGTTCGGAAAGTTCCTGCTGGGAGCGGCCCTCGCCATCCTTGTGGGCATGCTCATGGGTTGGGTGACAGGGTTGATCACCAAACTCATCTCCTCGTCGGTGGCCCGCAGCGCTGTGACCCTTGTGGTGCCCTTTGCCGCTTACATCCTGGCGGAAGAGGTCCAGGCCTCGGGGGTCATCGCCGTCGTGGTTACAGCGTTGGAAATCAGGCGCCATGCACGGGCTGAGGACGCCACCGAGCGCATTACCCGCGCAGCCTTCTGGGATGTGGTGGAGCTCCTCGTCACCGGGTTGGCGTTCGGATTGGTGGGGCTTGAAGTTCGGGAGGTCATTAAGGTTGAAGGCTCGGCCATTTGGGACATGCTCCCGCTGGCCCTTGCTGTCAGCGTGTTGGTGATTGTGGTCAGGTTCCTGTGGTTCGCTTTGCTGGCGCTGCTCTCTCGGGCTAGTGATAGCAACACCCCGCCCACTGGGATCAAGGACGTCGTCATTCTCACGTGGTGCGGCATGCGTGGGTTGGCAACTCTAGCGTTGGCTTTGGCTCTGCCGGTCACGCTGCCCGGTGGCGATGATTTCCCGGGACGGCACGAGATCATTGTGGTGGCGTGCGCGGTCCTGCTCACCACACTGGTGTTGCCGGGCTTGACTCTGCCATGGCTCATGCGCGTCTTGAAGGCAACGGACGACGGCGCCGAGGAACGTGAAGCTGCCAAGGTCCTGGCCCTGCGAGCCCAGGGGGCAGCGGTGGCCGCCTTGCGCGATGACGGTCGCCTTCAGAACCTGCCGCCGGAGAAAGTGGCCCTGGTCAAAGCCAGGATGAAGCGCCTGCATGAGGAACTCCTTGACGGCAGCCTCAAAGACGAGAGTCAGGCTGAGCGCCGCCGGCGTGGGCGGGAACTGGCCATTGCTGTCCAGACCATTGCCCTTGACGCCGCCCGGTCCGAAGTTCTCAATGCTCGCAATGAGGCCGATGCGGACCCCGAAGTGGTGGACCGGGTCCTGCGGCAGCTTGACCTGCGCACCATGATCACCCCGGAGAGCTAATCGGTTAGCATTCCAGCATGGAACCTTTGCGCAGTGCAGCGGCAGGCGAATGGCTCAAACCGCTTCTTGATTCACCGTGGCACAACATGCATGCTGTGGTGCCGCATGGCTTTAGCGCCTATGCCCGGATCTTCCACCAGGCATGGCGGGACCGCCCGGAAGACACAAGAACTTGGCATGGCCATGATCTGCCTGCCCAAGGGGCCATTGAGCATCAAAGGGTGGGCTGGTCCGCCGTCGCACAGGCCTTTGCCAAACATATGCACCCTCTGGCCCAGTTTCACCGGCTGAAGGGCCCGGAGACGCCTAGATTGGGGCCGCTGGATGCCGATGGCTGGCGCTATACGGATCCAGACACAGGCAACCTCGGCGTTCCTGTTCTGAGCGCCGTTGCGGCCCACCTGTGTGCACGCACTGCCACGCCGGATCAGGGTGTCACGGGCATCTGGGACGGATACGGCGGGCTCACGAGTGCGTCAGGCTACGCCGAAGTGACGTTTACGGACGACGGCGGTTGGCAAGACTCGAGTAGTGGCGCCACTCAAAGTTCGGAACCGGGCTCGGGTCTGATTCCCGCTGACGTGGTCAGCGCCGGAACGTTGGATCTGCCGGGCCGGTGCTACTACCTCTTTGACACGCCACCTGAGATTTACACAGGCGCCGATTGGGTCAATCACGCCCCGTGGCATCATTCGCCCACGCGGCCCCAATCGCCGAACCTGCTGTGGCCGGCGGATCATGCTTGGGTGTTGGTGACGGAGATTGATTTTGATTCCACTGTGGTGGGCGGCAGTGCGGAATTGATCGCTGCCATTGTTCAAGACCCGAACATTGAGGCCTTGGTGCTGCCCGCCGGCGCAGACCTGACGTGGGATGCGGACCAACCCAACCGCCCGGTGGTATAGACCAGTAACAGGAATTGTGGTGCATTCCACCAGACTATTCGGCGCGGCTTTGTAGCTCGGCACAGCTCCTAGGAATGATTTGCCGTATACGGTAGAAGTATGTCTAGCACCGTTGGTAATGAAGCCGCTTCCGCACCTGTCCGCACCCGCAACATTCCCGCAGAGATTGCCCGCTCGTGGCTTCTAGTTCCGGCTACCCGGCCGGAGATCTTCGACGAGTCTGCAAGCTCTCGCGCAGATGCCATTGTGCTCGATATTGAAGACGCCGTTGACCCCAAGATGAAGGACGCGGCCCGCTCCGACGTCATCAATTGGCTGCGCAACGGTGGCCAGGCCTGGGTCCGCATCAACGATGTTCACTCCAAATTCTGGGCCGACGATGTTGCCGGTCTGCGCAACGTCCCCGGGTTGCTGGGCGTCATGTTGGCCAAGACCGAAGATGCTGAGCAGGTCAAGGAAACCTACCACCGCCTCGACGGCAAGACCCGCGTGCTGGCCCTGGTTGAATCCGCCCTCGGCATCGAGGAAGCCAACAACATTGCCCGCGCCGAAGGGGCCTTCCGCCTCGCCTTCGGTTCCGGCGATTTCCGCCGCGACACCGGCATGGCCGCCGACCGCGAAGCCATGGCCTACCCACGTGCCAAGCTCGTCGTCGCCAGCCGCGTCGGCAACCTGCCCGGCCCCATTGACGGCCCCACCGTGGGCACCAACCACCCGATCCTGCGCGAGCAGTCGGCCATCACCGTCTCCATGGGCATGACCGGAAAGCTGTGCCTGGCCGTTGATCAGACCACCATCATCAATGAGGTCATCAGCCCCACCCCGTCCGACGTCGCGTGGGCCACGGACTTCATGAACGATTTCGACGCCCGCGGCGGAGTCATCCGCGACGGCTCCGACCTTCCGCGCTTGGGCCGTGCAGAGAAGATCATGAAGCTGGCCGTGGCCTACGGCGTCCAGCCCGCGATCTAGTTCATTGCTGGAGTCTGCCCACCTGGTGTTCGCGCCGGGCGCCTTAGCGCTGGTCCGCGGCGTCACCTGGACCCCTGATGGTCCGGCGCTGTCCCTCACCACGGACGACGCTGATGCGCGGCTACCTTTGGTGCCTGGGCAGTGGCTGAGGTTTGAGGTGCTCTCCGGTGATGGCACCCCGGCGCGGTTCTGTCTGGGGTTCACACGGGTGGAGGTGTCGGGGCAGCCTCAGCCCTTCCCCTGCCCCACAGGACAAGGTGCCGAGCGCGGCTTCCAATGCGGAGCCTGCTTTGCGAAGGACCAGATGCGCCTCATGCACGATTTCCATCGCAGCGGTCAGGGCTCACCAGGGCTGAAGGCATACTTGTCGCAACAGCACTGGTTGTATATTGCCACGTTTGCAGACGGCACCACCAAGGTGGGCACGGCATCTGAACACAGCAAGTGGAGCCGACTGGCCGAGCAAGGAGCGCTTGTGGCCCGTTATGTGGCGCGGGCGCAAGACGGCGCAGTGGTGCGGCACTTAGAAGATGCCGTGTCCACCAACTTGCCGCCCACTCAGTTTGTGCGCGGAGCCGCCAAGTACGCCGCGCTTTTGCATCCTCGGCCACCGCTGCACGTGGAACAGACCAACAAAGCGATGGCCGACGTCGTGCGTGGTTTTGTGGGAGAGCTTTCCCTTGAAGGATTTGAAACCGTCGACGAGCAGTGGCGCCGGAGCGATTTCTCAGACGCCGTGGCAACGCCGGGTAAGCGCACGGCCTACCCGCAGCCGCTGGACGCGGGGGAGCACGGCATCAGAGTGGACTCCATGCTGGGCCCAACTGCGTTGGCCGGTTTGGATGGGGCAGAAGGGGCGTTCCTGGTGGACGTAGGCGCGCTCAAGGGCCGCAAGATCCGCTTCGGTGACTTCCTGACCGAGGTCCCGGCGCTGCAGGAATCGCTCTTCTAATCTCTGCCCGCTCCACCCTCCACACGCTAGCGCAGCAATGGTCGCTCTTTTTCGAACGCTAGCGCAGCATTGGTTGCCTTTTTCTCGACGCTAGCGCAGCAATGGTTGGAAAATTCGGATCCCTAGCGCAGCAATTCTGGGTCTTACGGCCGTGGGCCCACTCGAGTCCCTCGACCGGTAGACTCAGCCTTGTGCTAAATGACTTTTGGGAAACTGCTCCGCCCGCCTACAAATACGCCGTTTTTGGCGGCATGGGCCTCACCTTCATCGGGATTGTCATCATCATCCTCGGCGCTATCACCTCCACGGCGTCCATGACCTTCATCGCCCTGCCATTCATTGGCGTCGGACTTTTGGCGCACATGGCCTCCCTCGGTCTACGCGGCCACAACATCCGCAAAGAACTCAAAGCTGCGGAAAAGCGTCAAGCCGCCCGCGAAGCCGGCAACCAGTAACGTACTGACGCAGTCACGTTAAAAGCAGTCACGTTAAAAGACGGAGCTTGCGGGAAAGGACGGCCGTCTAAGGCCAGCCGAACCCGCAAGCTCCGTCTTTTCGATCTAGTACCAGTAGCGAGTGCCTAGTGCTCAACCGGTTCCGGTGTGCTGACTGCACCGCGCAGAGTCCACGCGCACATCAGGGCCGCAACAAGCATGACGATGACGCTGACCATGGCAACGGTTCCCGATCCGGAGTCAAAGGCATGTTTTGCAGATTCCAGCAGCGCATTGGATTGTGCTGCGGGCAACGATCCGGCGAGATCAATGGCCCCGCCCAATGTCTGGGAAGCCGTCTCGTGATCGGCGGCCGAGACACCCTTCGGAATCACCACATTCATGCGATAAGCGGCGGCCAGAACACTGCCCAAGACGGCGGTTCCCAGTACTGATCCCACCTCGTAGGCCGTCTCGGAAATAGCCGATGCGGCTCCAGCCTTCGCCGGGGGTGCAGCGCTGAGGATCAAATCATTGGAGATGGTCTCAGCCGTTCCCACGCCCGCGCCGAGGACGGCGAAGGCAACCAAGATCCCCAGCACGGAGCCCTCCGTGTTCAGGAATACGATCAAGAAAGCTGCTGCGTTGAGCAACAACCCACCCACCACTAACCAGGAGGGCCGGAAATAGTTAGCCAGTTTCGCGGCCACGAGACCAAAGACAATTGTGATGGCGAGGCCGGGCACCAGCACATAGGCGGCATGGGTGGGGGACAGGCCTACCACTAACTGCAGATGCTGGGTGATGAAGTACAGGAAACCAACCAGCGCGAAGATACTCAGCAGGTTGGCGCTGACGCTGCCGCTGAACACGGGATTCTTGAACAGCGATACATCCATCATGGGGTTCTCGCGGCGCATCTGCCGGCGCACAAACACAACTCCCAACGCAACACCGGCCACAATTAGAGCCAGGTTGATCACGGAGAATCCGGACTGGGCGATCTCCTTGATGCCGAAAATCGTTGGCACCATGGCGCCGAAGGACAGCAGAATACTCCACACATCGATCTTGCCCGGATTTGGGTCCTTGGACTCCGGCACAAAGATGGGCGCCAAGACCAACAAGGGAATCAAGACCGGCACGCTCATGAGGAACACCGCGCCCCACCAGAAATGCTCCAGAATAAAGCCGCCAACAATGGGGCCCAGTGCGGCGCCGCCGGAGAACCCGGCAGCCCAGACGGCGATGGCTGTCCGGCGTTGGCTCGGGTGCAGGAACAAATTGCGGATCAGGGAGAGCGTCGCTGGCATCAGCATGGCACCGAAGAGCCCCAGCAAGGCGCGGTAACCAATGAGCGCCTCGGCATTCGGGGCAAACGCGGCAAAGGCCGACACTACGGCGAAGCCGGTGCTGCCGATGAGCAGGAGTTTACGGCGACCGAACCTATCGGTCATGCTGCCCATCGGGACCAGCAAGGCTGCCAGCACCAGCGGGTAGATATCGATGATCCACAAGAGCTCAGACGCCGAAGGGGTGAGGGCCAAAGAGATAGAGGGGATGGCAAAGCTCAGCACGGTGTTGTCCACCGAGACCAGCAGGACAGGCAGCATCAACACTGCGAGGGCAACCCACGTACGGACGCCAGCGCGTGGAGTGCTCTCCCAAGAGCTGTTTTGAGGGGATGTAGAAATCAGAGCCATGGTAACAATTCTATACCGTCCGGACGGTTTACTGTACCGTCTGGACGGTTGAGTGCATCACTTCTTGTAGGGTTGTCCTATGACTACACAACCCTCGGCACGTGAACGGGTTCTTGTTGCCTATGTTGACCTCCTTAACGGCGATGGTCCGCAGGCAGCTACATTGGACGCCGTCGCCGCTTCAGCCGGCGTCTCCAAGGGTGGATTGCTGTACCACTTCAAAAACAAGGAAGCGCTCACCGATGGTTTGCTCGCCCAACTCCGGGAGTTCGCGGAGCAAGACTTTGAGGCCATGGCTAAGGACCCCGAGGGCTGCGCCAGCTACTACATTCGCACCAGCGTCTTCGGGGGGACACCCTTTGACCGCTGTATCGTGGCAGCCCACCGCTTAATCCAGAGTGACGACGACACCGTTCGCCAGGCATTTAACGAGTTGCACGCCAAGTGGTTAGAGCTGATCCTGAGCGACGTGGGGGATCCGGCCGTCGCCAGAGCCATCTTGCTACTGGGCGACGGGATGTACTACAACGCGGCCCTCTTCGGGTTCCCCACAGGCTTGAAAAAGCAAGACGGCGGGCAGGAGAACATGGATCTGGATTCTCTGCTGGCCATTGTCGGACGAATGCGGTCCGAACCGCGGTCTTAGTGTGCGCCCAACCTCGTCCGGGCTATACCCTTAAGCCCATGACCATCAACCCAGAGCTGCAGGGGCGCAGCTACGCATTAAGTGATCCGTACAGTGTTGGCCGGGAGTCCATACGTGACTTCGCCAGGGCCGTCAAAGCCACCCATGCAGCCCATTTCGCCGTCCCAGCGGCTCAAGCTTTGGGTCACGCTGATCTCGTTGCGCCGCCCACCTACGCCATCATTGTGGCGCAGCGGGCCGACGCCCTGTTGATTAACGACGCCGATTCCGGGATCGATTTCTCCCGCGTGGTGCACGCCGAACAGCGCTTCACCCACCACCGCCCCATCGTGGCCGGCGACGAGCTGCTTGCCGCACTTCACGTGGACACGGTCCGTGCCATGGGTGGTGGGGCCATGATCACCACCCGTGCAGAAATTTCAACGGTCGACGGCGTTGCTGTCGCCACCTGTGTGTCCGCCATCCTAGTCCGCGGAGAGGGACAATAATGACTGCCACAGTAAACTTCGCAGACCTAGCCGTCGGTACCGAGATCGGCTCACGCACACTGGAAATCACTCGTGCGGACCTGGTCAAGTACGCCGGCGCCTCCGGCGATTTCAACCCGATCCACTGGAACGAACGCTTCGCCCGCGAGGTAGAACTGCCCGGCGTCATTGCCCACGGCATGTTCACCATGGGCGCGGCCGTGCAGTTGGTGACTGACTGGATTGGTGACCCGGGCGCCGTCGTATCTTATGGAACGCGCTTCACCAAGCCCGTTCCCGTGGCTGACCTCGCCGGCGAACCGGGTGCCGTTGTGGACGTTGTGGGTGTGGTTGGTGCTCTAGATTCCGACGCCGGGACCGCACGTATCGATTTGACTGTCACCTTGGACGGCCAGAAAGTTCTCGTCAAAGCGCAAGCCACAGTTCGCGTGGCGTGAGTCAGATTTCTGCTTGGCGTAACGGTGTTGTCACCGCATACGCCGGTTCCGGGCTGGTTTTTGCCACTTGGGTTTCACGTATTCCGGGCATCCGCGATGACCTTGGGCTGACACCTGGGGAGATCGGGCTGATGCTGCTGTGCATGTCACTGGGATCGTTTGTCTCTGTGGCCGTGTCGGGGTTGGTGGTGTTGCGCCTTGGCTCAAAACTCACGTCCCGGGTTGGCAGCATCATCCAAACCATCGGTGTTCTGATTGTGGGTTTGGGCGCAACAGTATTTACCGACACTCTGGTGGTGGGCGCCGGGCTCGTGTTGGTGGGCCTTGGTACCGGCAGCTGGAATACCTCCTCCAATATTGAAGGGGCCGCTGTTGAACGGGCGCTGGGCCGGCATATTATGCCGCGACTGCACGGCTCCTTTAGCATCGGCACCGTGGCTGGTGCCGGTTTGGGTGCGCTGGCCGCGTCTTTGCACGTTCCGGTGGCTCTTCACCTGGGAGTGATTTCTCTCGCCGTCTGTGTTGCCGTTCTGATCGGCACCAGCCATTACCAGGCTGACAAGGTGGATTCTTCGGGCGCCATGGTTGATCTGGGTGACTCTGGCGCTGTTCCAGGCACCGGCCCTCTTCCGATCATCACAGCCGGAAACTCAGGAACCTCAGGAACAGCAGGCACCGCGGGCACCGGCGCCACCACAACGTTGGGCGCCGAGAAGGCCGCGGCGGCGAAGAAGGCTGGCAAGGCGAAGATCGCCGCCGCCTGGCGTGATCCGCGCACCTTGATGCTGGGCGCGCTCGTGCTCGGCTTGGGACTGGCTGAAGGAGCGGCGGGGGACTGGGTGGCCTTGGCCATGGTTGATGGCTACAACTCAAGCGCGGCCGTTGGTGCTATTGGGTACGGTATTTTTGTCTCCGCCATGACCATCGGGCGTTTCGCCGGAACCGTGCTGCTGGACAAGTTTGGCCGGGTCAGCGTCCTGCGCGTTGGCGCAGCGCTGGCCGTCATTGGCTTAGGCCTATTCGTGTTTGCACCAAACGCCGAGATCGCCCTGGCCGCACTGGTGTTCTGGGGTCTGGGCTCCGCGCTGGGCTTCCCCGTGGCAATGTCTGCCGCCTCCGACGATCCCGAACATGCTGCAGCCCGTGTCTCGGTGGTCTCAACCGTTGGCTATGGCGCATTCCTCGGTGGCCCACCGTTATTGGGCTTGTTGGCAGAGCACGTGGGGGTGCTCCACTCATTGCTGGCCGTGCTTGTCATGTTGGTGGTTGCTTTCTTCCTGACACCAGCAGTGCGCAAGCCAGCGTATCTGGACGTCAAAGAGCCTGCCCTCAAGCGATAGTCTGGAGAAGTGAAAGAGCCTAAGCTTCTGAGTTCCCTGACCACCCTTGACGTGGGAGGCCCCGCCCGCAATTACGTTGAGGCCACCACCGAAGCGGAGATTATTGCCGCGGTTAAGGCCGCGGATGAGTCCGGTGACCCCCTGCTGATCATTGGGGGCGGCTCCAATCTGGTGGTCTCGGATGACGGCTTTGCCGGCACTGTCTTGAAGATCGCCAGCCACGGTTATGCGGCCAATTCAGAGGACTCCTGTGGTGGGGCATCTGTGGTTGTTCAGGCCGGCCATAACTGGGACGATTTTGTTCACCAGACAGTGCTCCACGCCTGGAGCGGGCTGGAAGCACTGTCCGGAATTCCCGGCAGTGCAGGGGCAACCCCGGTGCAGAACGTAGGCGCCTACGGCAGCGAAGTGGCGGAGACCATTGCCTCGGTGCGCACCTGGGACAGGGAGAAAAACGCCGTCCACACCTTCACTAACCACGAGCTCAACTTCGGTTACCGCGATTCGCTATTAAAGGCCGCCACTGTCAACGGCTCCCCTCGCTACGTGGTCCTGAGCGTGGAATTTCAGCTGCTGTTGGGCCGCATGAGCGCACCGGTAAAGTACGCCGAGTTAGCCCGCCGCCTTGAAGTAGAGGTCGGTAAACGCGCCAATTCGCTGGAACTGCGCCGTACCGTGCTGGCCCTCCGCGCATCCAAGGGCATGGTCCTAGACCCGGCCGACCGCGACACTTTCTCCACCGGTTCCTTCTTCACCAACCCGATTGTCTCCGCCGAGATCGCCGCAACCTTGCCCGATGACGCGCCGAGCTGGCCCGTCGGGGAGTTGGTCAAACTCAGTGCCGCTTGGCTCATCGAGCATGCAGGGTTCACCAAGGGGTTCGGCTTGGCTGGGGAGCTCACCGATCCCACGTACGACGCCGGGACCCCGCCGCGCGCTTCTCTGTCCACCAAGCACACCCTCGCCATCACCAACCGTGGCGGGGCTAGCGCCCAGGACATCCTGGCGGTTGCGCGTGAGGTGCGGGACGGCGTCGTGCGTGAATTCGGCATCACCCTAGTTCCCGAACCTGTCCTAGTGGGCTGCACTCTGTAACCGGCCCCGCACCCGGGTCTCGGCCCCCTTCCGAATGGCCCTTCCACATGCCACTTCAGCATGTCTTGGCCGGCCCGCCCAAGCAGCCTCGCCGTCGATAAGTGTGGCGCGCAGCGGGGAGAGACTGCCCACCCCTACCCGAGTAGGGGGTCAAGACGGCTCTCGGGTGTGATGTGGCCTGCCCCGGATTTTCATAGTGTTAATGGAAAGATTCTGATTTCTATTAACTGGTGACTCCTTCGGGCGGGCCAGCGCGAGGAGCCTCATGTCATCTGCAACACTTGACACCCCGGATGTACTGGACGAAGCCACTGTGCTGCCCAAAACGGCCAAGAAACGTCCTGCCCGCGACCGCCACGTCACCGATTTCATTCAGTTGACCGAGCAGGTTCGCGCTGCTGGCTACATGGAGCGCGATATCAAGTGGTACGTGCTGCGCATGATCCGCCAGGGCATTGGTTACTTGGCTGTGCTGGCCCTGTTCTTGACCCTGGGTCAGACTTGGTGGCAGATGGTCACAGCCGTTCTGTTCGCTTTCATGTGCACGCAGACCGCCTTCATTTCCCATGACGCCGCCCACCGCCAGGTGTTTGCCTCTGCGAAGAAGAACGCATGGCTGGCCCGCATCACCGGAAACCTGTTCGTGGGCCTCAGCTACGGCTGGTGGATGAACAAGCACGGCAAGCACCACCTGAACCCGAACAAGATCGGTGTTGATGGTGACATTGACCCGGGAGCCCTCGTCTTCGACCCCGAGAATGCTGCCAAGCGCACCGGCTTCGCCAAATGGTTCGCCCGCCGCCAAGGCGCCTTCTTCTTCCCGCTGCTGACCCTTGCCGCACTTGACCTGCACATCGCCGCTGTCAAGCGTGTCTTAGACCGCAAGCAGGTTGTGCCCGAACGTACAGCCGAGATTGCGCTGTTGGTAGTCCGCCTCGTTCTATTGCCGGCGTTCACCGTCTGGTTCTTGGGCTGGGGCATCGGCTTGGCCTTCGTCGCCGTACAGATCATGGGCCTTGGCCTGTACATGGGTTGCGCATTCGCACCCAACCACAAGGGCATGCCGCTAGTTCCCAAGGACGTCAAGATCGACTTCATGCGTCGCCAGACCCTGATGAGCCGCAACATTTCCGGTGGCTGGTGGGTTGATGTTGGTATGGGTGGTCTGAACTACCAGATCGAACACCACCTGTTCCCCACTATGTCTTCCAAGAACCTCAAGGCAGTTCAGCCAATGGTCCGCGAGTACTGCGCCGAGCGGAACATCACGTACACCGAAACCACTCTGGGACAGTCGTACATGATTGTCATGCGTTACCTGAACAAGGTTGGCTTGGGTCAGCGCGATCCGTTCGAGTGCCCCATCACGGCCAGCATGCGCACCGCCCGCTAATCCGCACCACCACTAGAGTGGGTGAATGAGCGTCAAACTCGCCCCACCCGCACTTGCCCGACTGCGACTCGCCGCGCTAGGAATCCTGCCAACGTCCACCAGTCCCACACCGGGGCCGGTGGACGTTGTGCGTTCACTGACGGCACTCCAGGGCCAAGACTTCCCGGGCGCGCTGTGGTCCATCGGCCTGCGCAGCCCCGGAAGTACCCGCACCGACATCGAAGCAGCGTTCAACCGCGGCGAGCTGGTGCGTTCGTGGCCCATGCGCGGCACCCTGCACGTCACCACCGCCGAGGATCTGGGCTGGATTCTGGCCCTCACCCGCGATCGAATGATCACCAGCTTGGCCGCCCGCCATCGTGAATTGGGAATTACGACGCCGGACGTAGAGAAAGTGCGTGAGCTTGCGGTTGCGCTGCTGGATCAGTTGGGCGCCCGCGCGACCCGCGAGGATCTATTCACAACCTTCGAGCAGGCCGGCCAAGGGACAAAAGCCCAGCGTGGATATCATTTGCTCCTCATGCTGTGCCTGCAGGGCGTCCTAGTGCAGGGCCCTATGAACGCGGCAGCCGCCAATGGCAACACCCAGTTCTTTGTCCGCAGCGAGCAATGGATCAAGAGCCCGCGCGTGCTGGAACGGGACCAAGCCTTGGCCGAGCTGGCCCTGCGCTACTTTCGCAGCCACGGGCCAGCAACCATCAAGGACTTCCAATGGTGGAGCAAGCTCACTCTCAAAGACATCAACGCAGGCCTCGCGCAGGTGCAAGAGCAACTGGAAACAATCGACTGCAACGGTGTCAGCTACTACTTGGCTCCGGAAACAGCCCAGTTGCTCGGAGGAAAAGCCGCGAACCGAGCACTCCCCGGGGCTAGAACAGTTCTTTTACTTCCGGGCTTCGACGAATATTTGCTGGGCTATACGGACCGCTGCGCCGCGCTGGCCCCGCACCACACCCCGCTGACAGTGCCCGGCAATAACGGGATGTTCAAGGCGACTGTCGTTGTGGGTGGTCAAGTCGCCGGCACCTGGCGCAAAGCGCAAGGTGGGCAGGAGAAGCAAAGGCGACTGGCCGGCGTCGTACTTCCGGAGCTCTTTGAGAGGATCAGCCCCGCCCAAAGTAAGGCGCTGGAGATGGCAGCGAAGAAATACGCGAAATTCCTGGGAAAGTAATCGGCGAGACAGGCACCCTCAGCACTAAAAACCAAAAGCGCGGTCGTCTCCCACATCCGCGCCCCGTAGATCGGGGGCGAATGTGGGGGACGACCGCAGAAGCGCGGAAGCGCAGAAGCGCGGAAGCGCACTTAGAGCGTGCCGACCGCGATCTTGAGCATGCGGCGCAGCGGCTCGGCGGCGCCCCAGAGGAGCTGATCGCCAACCGTGAAGGCGCTGATGTATTCCGGGCCCATCTCCATCTTGCGGATGCGGCCCACGGGAATGTCCAGGGTGCCGGAGGCGGAGACGGGCGTCAGATCCGCCATGGAGGCTTCCTTGGTGTTGGGGATGACCTTGGCCCATTCGTTGTCGTTGGCCAGCAGCGATTCGATCTCGGCCACGGACAGGTCCTCGCGCAACTTGAGCGTGAGTGCCTGAGAGTGGGAGCGCATGGCGCCAATGCGGACACAGAGGCCGTCCATGACCACTCGGTTGGCATCGGTGGTGCCCAGGATCTTGTTAGTCTCGACCCCAGCCTTCCACTCTTCCTTGGACTGGCCATTGCCCAAATCGGCGTCGATCCACGGGATCAGGGAACCGGCCAGCGGCACGCCGAACTGCGAAGAGTCAACGCCTTCGCGCTGGTGGGCTAGCACCTTGCGGTCAATGTCCAAGATGGCCGACGCCGGGTTCTGCAGTTCCGAAGATACCTCGGAGTTCAGCGTACCGAACTGGTTCAGGAGCTCGCGCATGTGGCGGGCGCCGCCACCGGAAGCCGCCTGGTACGTCATGGAGGTACCCCACTCGATGAGGTTGTTCTTGAACAGTCCGCCCAAGCCCATGAGCATGCAAGAAACGGTGCAGTTGCCGCCCACGAAATCGCGAACGCCAGAACCCAACCCGGCGTCAATTACGGAGCGGTTGATGGGGTCCAGCACAATGATGGAATCGTCGTTCATGCGCAGGGTGGAGGCGGCGTCCAGCCAGAGGCCGTCCCAGCCGCGCTTGCGCAAATCGGTGTGCACCTGACTGGTGTAATCCCCGCCCTGGGCGGTGACAATAATGGGAAGTTTCGCCAATGTATCAATATCAAAGGCGTCTTCGAGTTTGCCGGCATCGCCGGCGCCTGTAATCACCGGGGCGTTGCCGCCGGCGTTAGAGGTGGAGAAGAAAACGGGGTTGATATCGCCGAAGTCGCCTTCGTCCTGCATGCGCTGCAGCAGAACGGAACCGACCATGCCGCGCCAGCCGACAAGGCCGACGGAAGGAACATTGTTATTGGTCATGCATCCAAGTTTACGGTGGCGGGGCAAACTGGCCCCAATCCGTGTCATCTGATGAACATGCCCGACGCCGTTCCTCGCCTCCGTGGGCAGCGCTACTCCGGCGCTTCGAACTCGGTCTCGCCCTTGGCCCACATGGTAATGCGGTACTCGGTGCCGTTCTTGGAGGTGTGCCAGCCCTCCAACGGCGACGCCCCTCGGAACGTCCATTCCTGACCCAACCCTGGCGCCTGCGTATCGCCGGGAGCGTCGGTGTTGACGACGGTCACCACAGCCACATTGCAATGCTCCATGGATTGCGCGAAGATCTCGCCGCCACCAATGACCCAAACCTCGCTGCCGCCAGGGGAGAACTGCGCCTCAACGAGGGCTTCTTCCACCGAGTCAAGCACGACGGCGCCACGTGCCTCAGGCGTAGAACCCCACCCCTGCTGCCGGGTCACCACAATATTGGTGCGCTCCGGAAGTGGACGGAACTTATCAGGGAAGGATTCCCACGTCTTGCGTCCCATGACCACCGGGTGGCCCAGAGTGACGCGCTTGAAGTGGGCTAGGTCCTCGGGTAGGTGCCACGGCATGCCACCGTCGGCCCCAATGACACCTTCGTTGGTCTGCGCCCAAATCATGCCGACGATCGGTTGGGTGAAACGGTACGTGGGGAGTGACTCGCTCATACAGCTATCGGCGCCTTAATCGAGGGGTGGTGCTGGTAATCGACCAGTTCAAAGTCTGCAAAATCGTAATCAAAAATGGAATCCGGTTTGCGGTTGATACGCAGCTTTGGGTATGGGTAAGGTTCCCGGGAAAGCTGCTCGGTGACCTGCTGAAGATGATCGTCATAAATATGCACATCGCCACCGGTCCAGATGAATTCACCCGGTTCCATATCCAGCTGCTGAGCCATCATCATGGTCAACAACGCGTACGAAGCAATATTGAACGGCACGCCCAAGAAAGTATCCGCCGACCGCTGGTACAGCTGGCAGCTGAGTTTGCCGCGGCCATCCTCGGTGGGGGCAACATAAAACTGGAAGAAGGCGTGGCACGGAGGCAACGCCATGTTCTTCAACTCAGCCACATTCCACGCCGAAACAATGTGCCTGCGCGAATCCGGGTTCTCTTTCAACGACTCCATGACCTGGGCAATCTGGTCAATGTGCTCGCCGTCAGGGGTAGGCCACGAGCGCCACTGAACGCCATAAACCGGACCCAGCTCGCCGGCGTCGTCCGCCCACTCATTCCAAATCTTGACGCCATTTTCCTGCAGCCAGCGCACATTGGAATCACCGCGCAGGAACCACAGCAGCTCCATAGCGACCGATTTGAAATGCACACGCTTAGTAGTGATCAGCGGGAAACTCTCGCTCAAATCAAAGCGCAGCTGGCGGCCAAAAACACTGCGCGTACCGGTGCCGGTGCGGTCCGACTTCGCGATGCCGTTCGCCAGCACATCGCGCATCATGTCTTCGTAAGGGGTCTCGATCTTGGCAGTCACCGAACTAGTCTACTTGGCCTTCGCAAGTCTCATTTGAAGCAAGGAAATGAGCGTTTTCCCATCAACGCCGGCCAATTCCCCGACTTCAATGAGATGGTCGACGGCGGCCATCACCTCCGGCGCGCTGCCACTGACTTCCTGTGGTCGCGCTTGTCGAGAGACCGCTTCCGCAAGCCCCGCCTCCGCCACTACAGTCCCTTGCCGTCGGTTGGTGATGACGATCCCGAGGGCCTCGAGTTCCTTATAGGCCCGAGCTACCGTGCCGGCGGCGACGCCAAGGTCGGCGGCCAAGGCTCGAACAGTAGGGAGCCGAGTGCCGGGGGAGAGCAGGCCCACGGCAATAAGCGAGGAAATCTGAGCCTGAATCTGTTCGTAGGGTGGAGTTCCCGTTTGTAGGTCAATAACAATCTGAGCGTCCATGGGCGCTACTTGGTCAGACTCGTGTGGCCCGAGGCCTGCGCTGTTGCTGGCACGAAATCGGCCGGTGTAAAGCTCTTCACTGGGTAGAAACAGAGGATAGCTGCCACCACAAGGCAGCACGCCCCAATGATTCCGAACTCGGAATTCGCTGACTGTCCGCCCAGCGTCGGTTCCGTTCCCACCACCAAACATGCCGCCGCCAAAAGTGCGAACAAACCAGCGCCCACTGTCCGGGCGATCCTCAACAAGGACCGCCTACGCAGTGTTCGGTCCAGCAGATCTGAGGCATTGCCCAAGCCGGGGCGCCGCAGGACAACCACTGCCGACGATGCGCCGGCGCACACAATCGCCAGAGCGCAGATAAGCGGAACTAAGAAGTGTGGTGAGAAGCCACCAAAACCGGGCCAGTCGTACATGCCGCCAGCGTTAAGGCCAGAAACCATCGTCAGCATCGGAATGAGTCCGAGCCCGCCAACTGCAAGGACGACAATAAGTGTGATGGGGACGGCAGCCTTGAGCGGAGTCCGGGTAGTGCCAGGTGTGGCGTAGTTCTTCCTGAGTAAGAGTTCCAGTCCCAAATGCGAGAGCAGCACGAAAACCAAGGACAGCGTGAGCGGACCCAGCCAGCCAAACCAGGGGATCGTGAGCAGCCCAATAAGCAAGCCAAGGGTGCCAGCGATTGGTGCCGTGACACCTGCCGCATCGCTCAGTTTGGCCGCGGCGGGACCGTCTCCTGCGGAAGTCTCAACAGAGCGTCCGGAGTTGAACAAAGTGTTGTATCCGGCGTCGTCGGTGTCAGTATCCAGGAACGGAGGCTTCCACAGGAGCATGGCTATCAGGACCATCATGTTGATGATGGCTAACCAATTGGTCGATGAGGTAGTAACGGAATCCGGCGCCGACTGCATCCAGTAGTTCCCCGCAATGGCACCAAGACCCGAAGCTACGGTTGCCGAGACTCGCAGCAAACGGTTCATGCCGATGCACCGCAAGGTCCTATTTTGTTCCGGTGTCAGATGCTCCAATGATCTGCGCGATGCGATCAGGCGCATGACCAATAGCGTTCCGGCGGCGAGGAGGAGAAATCCAATGCCTAGGGCCGTGGCGAGGACATAGCCTGGAGCCCGACCATACTCAGTCTGTATTGTTTGACCGTTGCCGCCGGCCACAACGCTTGTGGCCGAGACAAATCCTGGGGCGAAAAAGAGAAACGCAATGACGGCCGCTGTCAGGGTGAAGACCCCAGCTACAGTCCAACCCAATGCCGAAGCAATGTAGTCGCGCGTGCGGCGGAATTCAAGGACGGCCACGCGGCGGGGAGCCTTGGGGGTTGGCCACGTGGATTGGCCGATGGCATGGACCGCGATCACAGCCACAATCGGGCCAAGGATGGAGAGCCACGGGATGGTGGCGAAGTCAGTGGGGTAAAACTGGCCGAGATCGTAGATTCCCGCACGGTTGGCGCCCGATAAACTGCTGACGGCCCAAGCGATTAGCCCGGTCCAGTAGGCATGCCTGCGGATGTACTCCAAGGACTTGGACTGCCCCTTGGTCCACACGAACAGCCGCAAAAACACGTACGCGATCACGGTTGCACCAATGCCAAGGATCCCTACAAGGACCAGCATTTCCATCCAGTTGATGCCAAACATCTTTCCCCCATGGCTTATAAATCTTTGTACCGAGCATACGGTACAAAGATTTATGAGCGCTAGAGGGAGCTGCTGTCAGTCGTCGAAAGGCTTGTGCTGCTCCAGGGCCACGATCCTGCCGGGCTTGTCCAAGGAGATGTGCGCAATGAGGACTTCGCCGGGGGACAGGTGAGGGTCCTGGGTTGGTAATGAACTCCGCATTGATGCCGGCATATGCGTGGCCAAAGCGTTCAGCACCGTTGGCAGCACCGGTCGATGGGTACAGAGACCAGTGGCTGAAGAACGCATCAATACTTTTTCAATGACTGCGGTGACCTTTGCCGGGTGCCGGTTGTGATCGGCCTCCGTCAAGCGCTGCACCACCTTGACCTTGGCCCTAGTGTGCTGGGCATAAGGGGAAATAGTGGCGATGCAACGCATCCAGCCGCTGGTGTAGATGCGGCCCGGGTGCCAAGCCATCAGCAGGCGCTGCAGAGCGAGCGCCTGGCGCATGCCAGTTGCTGCCAACGGCCGTTCCCCTTCTGCTCGGGTCCATGCCGAACGCGGCTTCGCCTTGGCGTGGCGAATAATTAGCAGCGGCCATGTTTCTAGTCGGGAACGATCGTGGGCGTCCACCAATGCTTCCAGCGGTTCCAAATCCGAGGGGTTAGTCAGGAGCTCACGGGCCTTACTGGGGCTGCACCAACGGATCTCATTGACTTCCTTCCCGTCCGGCAGCGCCGGCAGGTCATCGACGGCAGCGGCCCAGTAGTGCACTTCCTTAAGCCCTGATTTAACGGCGTAGCGAATCGAGGGTAGTGGAATGCCCAAAGTGATGGGCAGGCCCACTTCCTCGAACACTTCCCGGACAGCGCATTCGGGAAGCGTTTCGCCCTTGTCTAGCTTGCCCTTGGGCCAGGACCAATCGTCGTACCGTTGGCGGTGGATCAGAAGAACTTCAAGGCCCTTCTTTTTAGTGCGCCAGCAGAGCGCTCCGGCTGCATAGATGGAGACAGCTGTGCTCTCATGCACCGGTTCATCGAGGTGTTCCGTGTTGCGCATTAACGGTGCTGTACAGATCGCGAACGTGAGCGGCTGGCCAGCAGCCACGACTGGACATCGAGGAGGGGGCTTCCTTCAGCATCCAGGTGGTGGCGCTTCCATTCGCCCTCATTGTCCAGATGCCAGCTGGCTGTTCCCGGATCGAGGTAACGGTTCATCAATGAGTTCACTTCGGCAATATCTTCACGGTTGGAGAGCCTGACCAGAGCCTCGACCCGGCGGTCCAAGTTCCGGTGCATCATGTCGGCAGAGCCAAAGTACACAATGCTGTTGTCACCGCCGCCATTGGCGAAGGTGAACACCCGTGAGTGCTCCAGGAAGCGGCCCAGCACCGAACGGACAGTGATGTGCTCGCTGAGGCCGGGAACTCCGGGGCGTAGGGAACAAATGCCGCGCACGATCACGCCAACCTCTACGCCTGCCTGCGAGGCGCGGTAGAGGGAATCGATGATGGCTTCATCCACCATGGAGTTGACCTTGATCCGAACCTGCGCCGGCAGTCCGGCCTTCTTGTTCGCGATCTCGCCATCGATCAAGTCAATGAGCCCGCTCCGCACGGAGCGGGGGGCCACCAGCAACCTGTCGAAGGACGTCTTGGGGGCGTAACCCGAGAGCTGGTTGAACAACTTGGACAGGTCCTCGCCCACTTGGTTATCCGCCGTTAGCAAGCCCAAATCCTCGTAGTACCTGGCCGTGCGGGGGTGGTAGTTTCCGGTGCCGATGTGGCAGTAGCGGCGCAGCCCGTCCTGCTCTTGGCGGACAACCAGCGAGAGCTTGCAATGAGTTTTGAGCCCAACGATGCCGTAGACCACGTGCACGCCGGCCTGTTCAAGCTTGCGGGCCCAGGAAATATTGGCCTGTTCATCAAAGCGGGCCTTGATTTCTACCAAGGCCAGCACCTGCTTTCCTGCCTCTGCGGCGTCCACCAGAGCGTCAACAATGGGGGAGTCGCCGGAAGTCCGGTACAGGGTCTGCTTGATGGCACGCACCTTGGGATCCGCCGCGGCCTGTTCCAAGAAAGCCTGCACCGAGGTGGAGAAGGCGTCGTAGGGGTGGTGCAACAGAATGTCACGACGACGCATGGCCGCAAAGACGTTGGCCGCTTTGGAAGTTTCTGAAGCGTTCAGATCGCGGGAGGTGTGGGCCACATGTTTGGGGTACCGCAGATCGGGCCGGTCAATTCCGCCAATGATGGACAAGCCACGCAGATCCAATGGAGCTGGCAGGAAGTACACCTCTGACTCGTCAACATCGAGCTCACGCACCAACAGTTCCAGGATGCTGGGGTTGATGTCGGTGGCAACTTCAAGGCGCACCGGTGGGCCGAACTTGCGACGGAGCAGTTCCTTCTCCAGCGCTTGCAAGAGGTTCTCGGCGTCGTCCTCTTCAACTTCGAGGTCCTCGTTGCGGGTTACACGGAAAGTATGGTGCTCAACAATTTCCATGCCGGGGAACAGCTGATCGAGGTGCTGGGCGATGACCTCTTCCAGAGGGATGAAACGGGCCACACGGCCAGGGATCGTACCAGCGCGCGCGCCGTCGAGGGAGACCAATCGGGGCAGCAGATCCGGCACCTTCAGGCGAGCGAAGAGTTCCTTATCGCTGACCGGGTTGCGCACCACCACGGCCAAGTTCAAGGACAAGCCGGAAATGTAGGGGAAGGGGTGCGCCGGATCCACCGCAAGCGGGGTGAGGATGGGGAACATCTTCTCGGCAAACATCTTCGAAAGCTGAACCTTGGAAGGGTCATCGAGTTCGTCCCAGTGGACCAAGTGGATGTGTTCGTACGCCAAGGCCGGGCGGATCTGGTTGGCAAAGACATGTGCGTGCCGGGCATGAAGCTCATGGGCGGCGTCGCTGATCTGCTCCAGCACCTCCATGGGGCTCAGGCCCGCAGGGGAGGGCACGGCCAAGCCGGCGGCAATGCGGCGCTTTAAGCCAGCCACTCGCACCATGAAGAACTCATCGAGGTTTGAAGCGAAGATGGACAGGAACGTGACGCGTTCCAGCAGTTGCAGATCGGGATCTTCAGCCAACTCCAGAACCCGGGCGTTGAAGGCCAGCCAGCTCAGTTCCCTATCGAGGAAGCGGTCAGGGCTGACATCGCCTTCAGGGGCTAGGGAGGGCTCGAACTCGGGAATCTCGATTCGATCTTGGGTGGCTCTTGCCGATGGGACTTCCCCGGCAAGAAAGCGCTCCCGGCCCTGTGTGGCCATCGCGTTGAGGGGGCCTTTGTTTTCGCGCTTCATCGATAAGTCCTCATGGTTGGTGCTGGCGGTATCAACAGTACAAGTCTGGCAGCTAATCCAGACGGGCTACGCGGAGAGCGGGCCGTACATCACATCGGAGTCCCACTTGGTGAAACCCAGCTTGCGATACAGCGACACTGCCGCCTCATTGTCAGCGTCAACGTAAAGCATAATGGCGCGCAACCCGGCATTTTGCAGATAGTCCATGCCTTGGCGGGTGAGCGTTTTACCCAGGCCCAACCCCTGCGCCGCCGGGGTGACACCAACAACGTAGACTTCGCCCATGGCAGCCTGGCCCGCACGGGCCGGGTGGACCTTGGTCCAGTGGAAGCCCAAGATTTCTCCGGAGGCATCCACAGCGAGGAAGAATCCCTGCGGATCAAACCACGGTTCAGCCATGCGGGCCTGCAAATCCGCCAAGGTCAGCGAGCCCTGCTCGGGATGGTGGGAAAAAGCTGCGGCATTGGCGGCCAGCCAGGCGGCCTCATCCTGGTGCGGTACAAATGTCCGCAAGGTCACGCCGTCGGGCGCTTCATAATCAGAGGGCGCCAACGGTTCAGAGGACGACGGCGCCTGCCGGACCAGGCGCATCCGCCACAGTTCGCGGATAGCGCGGTAGCCGTAGCTGGCGGCCAGATCGGCCGCGGCCTCATGATCGCCGTGGGACCAGGCCTTGATGCCTTGCAGTCCACGTACCTCCACCAATTTATCGGCAAGTATGGCGCCAACACCGTCATTGCGGTAGGCGGGGTGAACCACGATTTCCAGTACGCCCTCGTCACCGTTCAAGACCACCACGGCAACCCCTGCCAAGTCCTCCCCAACAGTGGGGGAAGCGTCCTCCGGGGCATAGGTGAGTAGGGTCAGCACACTGTGAGGGCCGGCAGTGGTGGATTTCAGTTCCACCAGGGTTTGTTCTGAAAACGGTGGGTTGCCATCTGCATCTTCGGCAGCAGCAATCACGGTCTGGATCTCCTGCAACAGTTCATGCCCAGGGGCACCTGTGATTACTGTCACCGGCCAGCTATCTGTCTTTGCGGGGCTCATGCTCACAGCCTAGTGTGCCCGGCTGGGGTATTGCGAGACTCGATGCTGGATAACGTGTCGAAGAGCCCTCTTCTCCGTGCGCAGGTCCTCGCGCAGGTCCTCGCGTGGACATCGAGCTGGCTCCGGTGCTTGGGCTGGAACGGTTGAGTTTGCACCGTGGTGTCGAGCTGGCATAGAGTTTGAGGGCAGCAGGGACGTATGGCATCAAGCTTCGCGCCTGTTCCGATTGCTAACTGGGGGGATGCACCAGTGGGGTGTCCTCGATACGTTCGACCCGTATGTCCTCCACGCGAAGAAGAAGACCCGCAACTGAAATAGTTGCGGGTCTTCTTCGTTAGATCTCAGTTGCCCTGACGGAGTTAGCGGTTAGGGGGTGGGAGGGCTTAGCGGCACATTGATGCGCCCGACATCCGCGAGTCCTCAGATGTGGCCCCTAAAACGCCGGGAAAGGGGCCATAACTGAGGACTCGCGAGAGGTCACGCGCTCCGTAACCCCATGCAACTAGCCACAACAGTGATACATGGCCCCTAGACCACTAGATCGGCTGGCCGCCAGCGGCCAACCGGAGGTTAATGCCAGGGCGGCGCGTCCCATACGAGGTCGGAGACTAGGTCGGAGCGTCAGGGCGCGCTCACGAGTCCGCGTCCGCCAAGGAATCTTCCGGCTTACGGGAATCGCTGAGCCGGTAACCAACATTGCGGACGGTGCCGATGAGGCTTTCATGTTCACTGCCGAGTTTGGCCCGCAACCTACGCACGTGTACATCCACGGTGCGGGTGCCGCCGTAGTAGTCGTAACCCCACACCTCATTTAGAAGTTGCGCCCGCGTGAAAACCCGGCCCGGGTGCTGGGCTAAGTACTTCAACAGTTCGAATTCCTTGTAGGTCAGGTTCAGTACGGTACCGTGCACACGGGCTGTGTAGCTGTCCTCATCGATGACGATGCCGGCGGCATGGATTTCTTGATTGCTTTCCAACTCGGTGCTTGCCATCTTGGTGAGTACGAGACGAATCCGTGCTTCCACCTCGGCTGGACCGGCAGATTCAAGAACCACATCATCGGCAGCCCATGCGGAGGTCACAACCGCCATGCCGCCCTCTGTCAGGATCAGAACTAAAGGAATGCTGATGCCGGTGGCGCGAAGTAGCTGGCACAAGGAACGTGAACCGGCGAGGTCGGTGCGTGCATCAACCATGATGAGTTCGCAAGGCCGGGCATCAAGGAGCGCTGTCGCGACAGCTGGCAGAATATGGATCTCGTGGCTGAGTAGTTCAAGCGCAGGCAAAATATCCACGGACGTGCCGTGGTTGTTGGTCAGCAGCAGAATCTGCGACATATCTCCCTAACAAAGTGCATGAGCCGCGCATCTTTGAGCGTAGGACCACCTGCAACACCAGTCGTTAGCATTGGCAAAAAACTAAAACACTCCGCGACTGGGTTGCTCCACAGTGTACCGGCAGAATAAGGCAGGATTGGTGTGTGAAGTCATCAACAGCCGGACTTATTGGAATCTTTGCCTTGGCGCTGCTTGTCGTGGCGCACTATCTGGGCCTTGCCTACACAATGGGAGCCAGTATGGCACTGGCCGCCATTTTCGGGTACGGCTGGCCCCACTATCTGGGGATCCCGGCCAGAAAAACATTGGGCACCGTCATCGCTCTTACGGGTGTTTTGGCGGCACTGACTGCCGGACTTGCCGAAGGCCGGGACTACCTAGCCTGGTCTGCCATATATATTGCGGTGGGCTTCGGAGCCATCATGGTGGTGCAACTGATCCGCGGCACCGGCCAGAAGCACCGGCTGGAATCTACCTTGGGCGCAGGGGCTGGCGTGGCAGTAGCGGGATTCGCCTGCGGATGGGTGGCCTCTTTTAGGTTTTTAGAGGAACCGGGGATGACTCTCATAGTTGCCATCAGCGCAGCAGCAGCGCTCCTTGCCGGGATGCTTCCTTGGCCAGACCGCGTCAACGCACCTTTGGCTATTGTGCTGGCGGTTTTGGCTGGCACTCTGGCGGCCTTGCTGTTCTCGGATCTGCGGATTGTGCCAGCCGGAGTGTTGGCCGCGGTGGTTGCTTCTGTCATTGCCGCATTCAGGCGTCTGCGAACGCTTGCCGCACCTTTGGGCGTTAGTGCCACTAAAACGCCAGCGGCCGAAGAGCCGGTCGCTGAGGTTCCCGTCGCGCAGGAGCCTGTAGTCGAGGAAACCAGCCCCGAGAAACTCAGCCCCAAGAAACTCAATACTAAGAAGCCCACCGCCGACGGAACAACGATTGTGGTGACAGCCGACGCTGCAGGCGTCTTCGCGGCTGACTCCGTAGATGTCGTCACAGAAGATGCCACAGAACTCGATGCAGTTCCCTCGCCAAATAACGCCCCGGCCAGCGCCCCGGCCAACGTTGCAGCTAACACTCCAGTCAGCACGCCACGATGGCCCATCAGCAGGGCTTCTGCTTCAGCTGCCGCAGCACTGGCACCCATTCTGTCCCTCGGTGCGATGGTGTACTTCCTTGAAAAAATCCTCCTGTCCTAGTCCGTGACTAGCATGGTGTTCTAGGGGCGCTAGCCGAAGGTTCAGTAGACGCCGTGAAATGAAGCGCGAAGAACATTGTAGGATGGCATCATGAGCGTACTTGCCTTGGAAATCTTCTTCATTTGCCTGTTAGCGTTGGCCGGCGTGGCCATGGCCTGGTTTGCCGGTCTGGTGGTGTGGCGCCTCTTCAAGGGCCAGCAGTAATCCGCCATGGCTATTGAAATCCCAACGGACCTCACTCCGGAACTAGTGCCACTTTCTTGGCTGCTGGGTACGTGGAAAGGCGCCGGACGGCTCGGTGCCGGTGAAGAAGACTCAGAGTACTTCACCCAGACCGTGACCTTCAGCTCCAACGGGCTGCCATATCTGCAGTACTCGGCGCAGTCTTGGCTGACGGATGAGCACGGTGCAATTTTGCGTCCCCTCTCCGTTGAAACCGGGTTCTGGCAGCTTGACCGCACCCTCAACGACGCCGATGGCGGCCCCGGTCTGATCCCGGCCGACATTGTCCCCGCGCTGCGCACAGCTGACGACGTCGAAGCCCTCCGCAACTCCGACGGCGGCTTCGACATCATGGCCACCATCGTCCATCCCGGCGGCATTTCTGAGCTGTACTACGGCACCATCAAGGGCCCGCAGATTCAGCTCTCCACCGACGCCGTTATGCGAGGTGCAGGCGCCAAGGACTACACCGCTGCCACCCGTATTTTTGGTCTTGTCAATGGTGGGTTGTACTGGCGCTGGGACGTTGCTGCCCAGGGCAAGTCACTTGCCGCGCACGCCTCGGCGGCCTTGCACAAGGCTCCCACTCAGGCCTGATTCACGCTTGGATTCACCTAGATTCGTCCTAAAGTTCGACGGCGAATCAGCTCACCGGCCGCTGTTGGCGCCCTCCTTCGGGAGGTACTTATGGTTGGGTGGAATAGGCTCCCTAGAGAAGGCGTTACACCGGTTATGAGCTATTTGAGTCCTTTGTTAAACCGTTCCGGAGCTGTGGCAGCAGGTGGCCTAGATACCGGTGTAGCCTCCCATTATGGTGATCCCAACCGTGAGCAGCGGCTTCTGGCTGGGTACTTGGGGAAGGCTCCCAGCGCCGTCGTAGATCTTTCTCACCGCGGTGTGGTGACGGTTAGCGGTCCTGACAGACTCAGCTGGCTCAATACACTCTCATCCCAAGCGCTGACAGATCTGGCCCCCAACGTTGGCACCGAACTATTGCTGCTGACAGTTCAAGGGCGTGTTGAGTACGACGCCCGAGTGGTCGATGACGGCGAAACCACATGGCTGATTGTGGAGACGCTGGAAGCGGCGCCGCTCGCCCAGTGGTTGAACTCGATGAAATTCATGCTCCGGGTAGAGATCACAGACGTCTCCGCCGATTGGGCCGTTCTGGGGTCAGTGGTGGCCGTTCCCGAGTGGTCGGATTTCACCGTGTGGGAAGATCCTTGGCCTCATATTTCTGCTGGTGGTTACAGCTATGCAGCCGTGCCGGATGCGGAACATCCCGGTCTGGAGCGGCCCTGGTTTGAGTATCTGATCCCGGCCCCAGCCCTGGTGGAGACTGTGGGCCAACGCCCGCTTGCGGGTGCGTGGGCGGCAGAAGCTTTGCGTCTGGCAGCGTGGCGTCCGCGTCGCGGCGCTGAGACGGACGAGAAAAGTATTCCGCACGAACTGGATTTGATGCGCACTGCCGTGCACCTAAATAAGGGTTGCTACAAGGGGCAGGAAACCATTGCTCGCGTACATAATCTGGGCCGCCCCCCACGCCGTTTGGTGTTCTTGCAATTGGATGGATCCCTTCACACGCTCCCTGCCGTGGGAAGTGAAGTGTTGCTCGATGAGCGTGTGGTGGGCACAGTGACCTCCTCGGCTCAGCACTACGAGATGGGCCCCATTGCCTTGGCTCTTATCAAACGTTCGGTGGATCCTGAGGCCGTGCTGATCGTCAACGACGACGGCGAGGCGTACCCGGCCAACCAAGAGCTCATTGTTGCCACGGATGCCGGTCAGGTCGTAGGCCGTCAAACCGGATTTCTGCGGACCCCGCGCTGATATACCCGAAAGTATAGGCACCTACTAAAGTCCCCATGTCGCATTATCGGCATGGGGACTTGTGCCTTGTTATTCCACATGGAATAATTCATGCGGAATAAGAAAAAGGAGGGTCATGGCAAAGTCCACACAACTGACCCCGCTAGGCATATCCGCTTTAGGTTTGCTCGTGGAGCGCCCAATGCACCCCTACGAGATGTATCAAGTGCTGATGCAGCGTCGCGAGGACAGGATAGTAAAGGTCCGCCCGGGTACGCTCTATCACGCAGTGGGCCGCTTGGCTGTTGCTGGACTGGTGGAGCCCATCGGCACCGAGCGGGACGGCAATAGGCCGGAGCGAACCACCTACGGTATTTTGCCTGCAGGCAGGGTTGCATTGGAGGAGCGTGTCAAAGAAATCTTGGCCACTCCGATCAATGAATATCCCTCGTTCCCGCAAGCCTTGGATGAAGCACACAACCTGCCCGCCGACGTCGTGCTGGATCTCTTGAACCAACGGCTAACCGCCTTGGCGGACGAAGTGCTCGCGATGGAAACCGGCGTCGCGGACGCTTTGGCTAAAGGTGCTGAGCCGCGTTTCTTGATTGATCTTCATTACCAACAGGCCATACTGAATGCCGAAATTAAGTGGCTCCGAGAGCTTTGCGCAGATATTGACACAGGAACACTGCCTTGGTGAGTGCACCTCAAGTGAATTTTTTCTAGATTTAAGGAACACGCATGGAAACCGTGGCGAAACCGTGGCCCGCATTATGGGCTCTCGTTCTGGGGTTCTTCATGATCCTGGTGGATTCAACCATCGTCTCGGTGGCAAATCCCAAAATCATGGAGGGGCTGAACACTGACATCAATTCAGTGATTTGGGCGACCAGTGCGTACCTGCTTGCGTATGCCGTCCCGCTGTTGGTGGCTGGACGCCTGGGTGACAAATACGGGCCCAAGCGGCTATACCTGACCGGCCTGGTCGTTTTTACTCTGGCCTCGCTCTGGTGCGGACTCTCCGGCGACATCGGCATGCTCATTCTGGCCCGTGTAGCTCAGGGACTCGGCGCCGCCATGATGACCCCGCAAACCATGGCCGTCATCACCCGTATTTTCGCCCCGGACAAGCGCGGTCCCGCCATGGGTTTGTGGGGAGCCACAGCGGGCGTTGCCATGCTGGTGGGGCCCATCCTCGGTGGTGTTTTGGTCGATGTTCTCGGCTGGGAATGGATCTTCTTCGTCAACGTTCCGGTGGGGATCGTGGCGTTTGTGCTCGCGTGGCGGCTGGTGCCCACACTGGCTACGCACGAACACAAATTTGATTGGTTGGGCGTACTGCTGAGCTCGCTCGGGTTATTTCTGCTTGCCTTTGGCATTCAGGAAGGCGAAAGCTACGACTGGGGTGTCATTGCAGGTCCCATCACTGTGTGGAGCCTGATTGTTGCCGGAATCGTGCTGTTGCTGGGATTCGTCTGGTGGCAGGCGGTGAACAAGGGCGAACCGCTGGTGCCCCTCCGACTCTTTAGGGTGCGCAATTTCTCTCTCGCCAACATCGCCATCACCTCGATGGGTTTCAGTATTACGGCCATGAGCTTGCCGCTGTTCTTCTACTACCAATTGGTACGTGGCATGACGCCGACCCAGTCAGCGCTCATGATGATCCCTATGGCTCTGCTCTCAGGTGTCCTGGCCCCGTTTGTGGGCAAGTTGGTTGACGCCGTCAATCCTCGCTATGTGGCGTTCGCCGGGTTCATTCTGATGTCGGTCTCGCTGGCCTGGACGGCTTTGCTGATGACCCCCGACACCCCCATCTGGTTGTTCCTGCTTCCCAGCGGCCTGCTGGGTATTGCCAGTTCTGGTATTTGGGCACCACTGTCGACGACGGCTACTCGCAACCTTGGGCCGCGCGAGGCTGGCGCCGGAGCCGGGATCTACAACACGACGCGTCAGATTGGTGCGGTGTTGGGAAGCGCCGCGATTGCTGCATTGATCTCCGCCCGTTTGGCAGCCGAATTGCCTGCCGGCGCTACGGCGAGTGCCGTAGGTGGCACGGGTCAGTTGCCGGAGTTCCTGCATGCAGGATTCTCCACGGCCATGGCTCAGTCAACGCTGCTACCGGCAGCGGTGGTGTTGCTAGGAGCCGCTATGGCTATCTGCTTCGCTAAACCCCGCGATGTCACGGCTATTTATGCCGAGTTTGACCGTTCTGAAGAGAAATCCGGGTCAGTAGGCCAGCCACATTAAACCCCATCCCAACGGCTAGGGCATGGGCAGCGGCGTTGTTGATGTCCGCCCGCCACTGCACAATGAGCCCAGCGGCAAGGGCCTCGTGGGAGGCGATGCTGGTAGCCAAACCGCCCAGTCCCTGGCGCCGGGAAGCCGGCGCCACGAGGGTGCCCACCTGGGCCAGAAGTCCTTGGTACTCGGCGTAGGCACTGCAGGCGAGGGGTCCGGCGTCGGTCTCTCCAGAGTCCATCACCGTGAATTTGTGTTGCCTGCGGGCTAGGTCGACGTCGTTGACATCGTCCGGCGGACAGAGTGATTCGAGCGCGGCTGCTTCGGCGGCGCCCGTGGAAACATGCACTGTGTGCTCGGGCTGGTGGAGTTCAAGATCGTCGGCGTAGTACAGGGCCTGTGTGCCCAGCCCGCGCCCGCCGTCGAGCTTGGTCAGCCGCAACATGGTGGAGTGGTCGCTGAGTTCGTCGTCATCATATTCTTGCGCTGCAGCCAGCAAGTGTTCCGGGCCAGTCAGGATCGACTGGTCCCACAGCCGCAAAAACGTCAGCTCATTCGATTCCACGGGGTGGGAGAGGCGGCCGTTGCGGAGCTCCGAAAGCAGAGAATCCGCAGGGAGATCAAGGCCCCGTTCCCAGGCCAGAAAAACTATGGGCGCGGAGTTCAAATCGAAGGTCATGCTTTAACGCTAACGCCCCGCGGCATTAAATGCTGCGGGGCGTTAATAAGCGCCAGAATTAGCCGAACAAGATGGCGGCTTCGTCGTAGCGATGTTGCGGCACGGTCTTGAGGTTGCCCAGCGCCGCCTCGAAGGGAACGTGCTCAATTTCGGTGCCCTTGAGCGCAACCATGGTGCCCCAGCGCTCGTCCACCACGGAGTCCACAGCAGCCATGCCCAGACGGGTTGCGAGAACGCGGTCAAAGCTGGACGGGACGCCGCCGCGTTGGATGTGACCCAGGATCGTGGCGCGAGTTTCAATGCCTGTGCGGGCCTCGATCTCCGGAGCCAGCTGCTCGCTAATGCCGCCGAGACGGGGCCGGCCAAAGGTGTCCAAGCCGCGCTCGGAGTGAGCCGAGTCCTGGTGGTCGGGAACGAATCCTTCAGCCACCACAATCAGCGGTGCACGGCCACGATCGTGGGCTTCGTTCACCCAATCAACGATCTGGTCCATGCTGGTTTTCTGCTCAGGGATCAACACAGCGTGTGCCCCGGTGGCCATGCCTGCATGCAGAGCGATCCAACCGACATGGCGGCCCATAACCTCTGCAATCATGCAGCGATGGTGGGATTCGCCGGTGGTGCGCAGGCGGTCGATCGCCTCGGTGGCGATCTGAACTGCGGTGTCAAAACCGAAGGTGTAGTCGGTGGCGTCAAGATCGTTATCCACGGTCTTGGGAACACCAACAATTTTCAGCCCGGCATCGGTCAGCCGGCGGGCCGCCGCTAGAGTTCCTTCGCCGCCAATGGCGATGAGGGCGTCCACTCCGAGGCGTTCCATGTTGGCCCTAATGACATCGGGGCCGCCATTGCCTTCAAACGGGTTGGTGCGGGAGGTGCCCAAAATGGTGCCACCTTGCTTGGAGATTCCGCGGACCATCTGGCGGGGGAGGTCCATGACATCGCCCTCAACCACGCCGCGCCAGCCGTCACGGAAACCTACGAATTCGTGACCATAGGACTTGATGCCCTTGAGAACGATTCCGCGGATCACTGCATTCAACCCGGGGCAGTCTCCGCCGCTGGTGAGAATTCCAATCTTCATATGTTTTATGTCCTTCGAGGGGATGGATCCAATGGGGGTCTGAGCGCACCATTGAGCTCCTCTCTAGAACATTCTAGACGTTCGTGTGATCTCGGCAACTCCGGGCCCGCTCGGTGGACGGTTTTCTTCTTATGGTTGTTTCCTGCGCAGCAGATTCACTGCGCCGCCGGCCACCATGGCCACCCCTGCCCCGAGCAATAGCCACATGGTGGTCAGGCCAGCGTCCAGGTCGAGGTCCACCTGGGTGGCCAGGATGAGCAGGATCCCTGCCACAAGTACGACGCCGCCCCACACTATGGTGCCCACGCGGGCGTGGTGCCGCGCGGGCCGCGCGGCACCAGTCGGGTTCTGGTGTTCCGGGGTCTCGCTGTCGACAGCAGGATCACCGACAGCAGAATCGCGGACCGGAGTGGGCGAGGGATCTGTGAAATACCCGGCCGGCGGGCGAGGGGTACTGCCGCCCGTCATGCGTTCCGGTTGTTCGAAGGATTCTGTTGGATTGTCCACGGTATTCTCCACTTGGGCTGGGGTTGCTGGGTTCTTTGGGGAGGGCTTGTTCTCGGTCACGGGGCTGCCGGCACGGTGACAATATCAATGTTGCTGGCTACGGCTTGCAATGTGATGACCAGGCCGTAGCCCATGGCGTTAGGGTTGATGGTGCTGGTCATATCCTGGGTGAGGAGGCCCTCGCTATTCTCTCCATCGATGGAGAACTGGACAGCCGCCAGCTCGCTTTTCACCGTCACAGGGATGCCTGCTGGCACCTTGATGGTCATGTTTGCTGTGACTGCTTTGAGCGGGACTTCCACGTCGGCTCCCAGAGTAGTGCCGCCGTCGAACTGGGTCAGGTCAAAGGTGGCATTGCCAAGCACCACCGTCCGTCCGCTTTCCGCGGCAGCTGTGGAGCTAGGAGTCCAGCTGGTGTTGTTGAATGCGTCCAGCGGAGTGTTGTTGGCGGGCAGGCTGAGCAGGCCAGCGAACAGCAAGGCCAGGATGGCGAACGTCCCGAGTCCTCCGGCTGTACGGCCACGAATTCCTGCAGCCACTATGCCGAGTCCGGCGGTGATGGCAGCCGCAGCCGCCGCGACGCCGGCTTGGTAGCCGCCGAGGTGGATGACATTGCCGGCGTCCAGGAGCAGCACAGCCGCACCAATGACGGCTGCGGCCCCGATGACCAAGAAACTGGCTGCGGCACCGAGGCGGGGTTTTGTCTTCACAGCTTGCTTTTTGATGTACATCTGCGGATGTGGCAGGTACTGCTGCTGAAGGTAGGGCGCTGCCGGTCCGGAGAACGTGGAGGGGGTGTATTGGTTCCAATCCATAGCCTTAGCGCTGTGTCCATACCAGGGCTGAGTTGGCGGCTGCTGGGACTCAGAGGCTGCAGCTTCCGGCTTAGGTGAGCTGCTCGCGTTGAAGGGGAGGGCGCCTTTAGGCTTGTCGCGGTTGATGGCCCAGTAGATGAGCCAGGCAATGCCCCCGACCCAGAGGACAGGCCAAAAGAACCAGTCCCCATCTCGGAGTGCCCCGGTGCCAGAGCCGCCCATGCCCAGCAAGGTGGCGATGCTGGCACCGGTCATGCCAGCACTCCAGCGCCCACGGGCTACTTCCTCAACGTGAATGCGCCCGTCCGGCTCGGGCAGGAGTGCCCAGGCGACGCCGTACGCTAGGACGCCGATGCCGAAGAACAGGGTCAGGACCACGGCGAGGCCGCGCACGATCACTGGATCGATGCCCCACTTACTAGCCAGACCGCTGCAGACACCGCCAACCCAACGGTCGCTGCCGCGCTGCACACCTAAACCGCGGATCCACAGGAAGAACTTTGCCGATTCTTGGCGGGTCTCATGGAGGGGTGCGTCGGGTTCATTCGGTTCGCCGGGTGCGGTATCCGGTGCATCTGGGTGCGGTGAGGCAGACGATGATGGGGCTGGGGCTGGGGCTGGGGCTGGGGCTGGATCTGGGTCTGGAGTAGGGTCTGCCGGCTGCTCTGGGATCTCATGTGAGGTATTCATACTTCAATGGTGTCCGCAGTGTGGGCCGTTCGCCATTGGGGGTGACCCTGAAAGAACCCTGAAGAAGCCCTCAGAAAACACTGCAGGAGGTTCCGGGCGTGCTTGGATTGAACTATGACCCCAAAGATGTACCGTTCCCAGCAACGCCGAGTGGCGGGAGTGTGCGGAGGATTGGCCACACACCTCGGCATGAAAGTCTCCGTGGTGCGCGCCATCATGATCGGTACAAGCTTCTTCTTCGGTGCCGGCATGGTGTTCTACGCATGGCTGTGGCTTTTTGTTCCTATGGAAGGCGAGTCAGCAGACTCGGACAAGAATCTGCTCGACGCCGACGGTAACCCCCGTCTGAAACTCTTCCGCCCTGCCAACGGGGCTCCCGCAGAGGAGAACGGCATCCCGCAGCGGCAAAAACTTTCTTTGGGTTCCCGGGAAATCCTCATCGGTGGAGCGCTGGTCATTGGTGCCGGGGTTTTGTTTGGATCACCCAGCGGCTGGAACCTGCAGCTGGGAACGTTGCTGCCGCTGTTCATCATTGTTCTGGGCGCCGTTTTGACGTGGATGCAGCTGGATAACACTCGCCGTGTGGGGTTGCTCAGTGCCGCCAAAATAAATACACCCATGGCGCTGCTGAGGTTGGGTGGTGGACTTGCCCTGGTCATTGCTGGGGTCATTGTCATTGTTGCCGGGGCAGGGTCGTGGACCTTGGTGTGGGCTTCGGTGGTGGCCTCACTTGCTGTGCTTGCTGGGGTGGGACTTGTTCTGGCACCGTGGGCGTTGAAGTTTTGGCGCGAGTTTCAAGATGAGCGGGCTGGACGTGTCCGCGCAACGGAACGAGCCGAGATTGCCGCACACCTGCACGACTCCGTCCTGCAAACACTGGCCCTTATTCAAAAGAGTGCCCATTCCCCATCCGATGTCACTAGGCTGGCCCGTGCTCAAGAACGCGAACTCCGGGAATGGATATACCAGGATGCTGCCCATGATTCCGGCGCTCTGGTGGAACGTCTCAAGGCGGTCTGCGCTGAGGTTGAAGACCTCACGGGGCAGGCTGTGGAAGTAGTCGCAGTGGGTGATGCGGACTTGAGCGAGCGAGGTAATGCCCTCGTGCAAGCAGTCCGGGAAGCTGTTCTCAATGCTGCCAGACATGGCGGCACCGCCGTTTCGGTCTACGTTGAGGCTGGGGCGCACGGCGTAGACATCTTCATAAAGGACCGCGGGCCAGGCTTCGATGTCGAAGCAGTGGCGGCTGACAGGCTGGGGGTCCGGGAATCCGTCGTCGGCCGCATGCAACGCAATGGTGGCACGGCTGAGATCATTAGTTCAAAGGACGGCACCGAAGTGCGGCTGCACTTGCCCCAAGAAACTCCCGTCACCGAGGAAAATAAATGACGCTTCCCACAACACCCATCAGAGTTGTGATCGTGGATGATCACGCCATCTTCCGGTCTGGGCTCAAAGCCGATCTCGCACCGGACATTCTGGTTCTGGCGGAGGCCGCGACGGTTGAACAAGCCATCGCCGCCGTGAGAACCCATCAACCGGATGTGGTGCTGCTGGATGTGCATCTTCCAGGTGGGTTGGGACAGGGCGGACGTGAAGTCATTGCCGGCTGTGCGGCGTTGCTGGCCAGCACCAAGTTCTTGGCGCTGAGTGTGTCTGACTCCGCCGAAGACGTGGTCTCAGTGATCCGGGCTGGTGCTCGCGGCTACGTGACGAAATCAATTTCCGGTGCAGAGATCTCCGACGCAGTCCGGCGTGTGGCCGGAGGTGACGCGGTCTTTTCCCCGCGGTTGGCAGGGTTCGTCTTGGACGCCTTTGGAACGGCCGAAGTCGCTGTAGAAGATGAGTTGGACAAACTCTCAGCGCGCGAGCTGGAAGTCATGCGGCTCATAGCCCGCGGCTACTCCTACAAGGAGGTAGCTAAAGCCCTTTTTATTTCCATCAAGACCGTGGAATCCCATGTTTCAGCGGTACTGCGAAAACTCCAGCTCTCCTCCCGCCATGAGCTAACCCGCTGGGCCGTGGACAGGCGCCTCCTCTAGGCCAAGATCCGCTGCCGGCTGGTTTATACGCAGCCACGCCCGGTGGCGTCGCGTATAGGCAAAGTCCACTTTAATTATGCGCAGTCCCCTCCCTGTCGCCTTGCGGTACTTTCATTGCACCGCAGCTGGACTACCCCGCGTTGCGTATAAAAAAAGTGGCGCCACGGGTAACCATGGCGCCACTTTCGTTGGCGGAGTGTAGCAGCGCTAGAGGGCCGCCCTAACAGCAGCACTAGAGGCCCGCACACAAGGAATCGCTGGGCGGTTAGGCCCTAGCGGAACCCAAGAATTCCTGTAGGCGACCCACCCCGGTGGCCAGATCGTCGTCACCCAGTGCGTAGGAGAGCCGCATGAAGCCGCTGGGACCGAAGGCCTCACCCGGAACTACGGCAACTTCTGCCTTGTCCAGGATGAGGGTAGCTAGTTCAGCTGACGTGGCCGGGCGGATGCCGCCAATTTCACGGCCCAGCAAGCCACGGACGTCGGCATATGCGTAGAACGCGCCGTGAGGTGTAGGGCATTCCACTCCGTCGATGGAGTTCAGAGCGGCCACCATGGCCTTGCGGCGACGGTCAAAGGCCACCTTCATCTCGTCCACTGCAGTCAGGGGACCAGAGACTGCAGCTAAAGCAGCCATCTGGGAGATATTGGCCACATTGGATGTTGCGTGTGATTGCATGTTCGTGGCGGCCTTGGTGATGTCCAAAGGAGCGATCATCCAACCCACACGCCAGCCGGTCATGGCGTAAGTCTTGGCCACACCGTTGAGAATGACTACGCGGTCACCCAGCTCGGGGACAGCAGTGGCAATGGAAGTGAAGGGAACGCCGTCGTAGGTCAGGTGCTCATAAATCTCGTCAGTGATAACCCAAAGGCCCTTGGATGCGGCCCACAAACCAATCTCGCGAGTCTGCTCGGGGGAGTAGACGGCACCAGTCGGGTTCGAGGGGGAGACGAACAGCAGCACCTTGGTGCGGGGTGTCAGCGCAGCCTCAAGCTGCTCCACGGTAACAAGATAACCCTGCTCGGGTCCGGCGAAAACCTCAACGGGAACCCCACCCGCCAACCGGATCGCTTCCGGATAAGTGGTCCAGAACGGTGTGGGAATGATGACTTCGTCACCCGGGTCAAGCAGTGTTGCGAAAGATTCGTACACGGCCTGCTTGCCACCGTTGGTTACTAGCACCTGAGCAGGATCCACGGCATAGCCTGAGTCGCGCAGAGTCTTCGCCGCGATGGCGCTGCGCAATTCAGGGAGCCCGGCAGCTGGTGAATAGCGGTGGAACTTGGGCTGACGTGCGGCAGTAATTGCTGCCTCAACAATGTAATCAGGCGTGGGAAAGTCGGGCTCCCCGGCACCAAAGCCAATGACGGGGCGCCCGGCAGCCTTCAGGGCCTTGGCTTTGGCATCAACAGCCAAGGTTGCGGATTCGGCAATCGCGGCGATCCTTGCGGAAACACGTCGGGTGGTGGCGTGGTCAACACTCAATTCGGCAGACATCAGCATTCTTTCTTCGGTGGGAGGCCCAAAATACAAACTTCGTCATTGACTACTTTAGGCGCAAGGCGCATCCAGTTCGACGTAGGACGTTAAGAATGCGTAGAATAGGTAATCGGTGTTCGACTCCATGATGTTTCACGCCTTGTGTCCGGTTTGGAAAGACGGCCGTAAGACTGTAAGTTATTCATGGCATTCAGCACTGAATGGATTTTTGGACAGCAGCGCCTGCATTGGCTGTTAGACGAACATCAAAGGGTAGTGGCGCAATTGGTAGCGCAGCGGTCTCCAAAACCGCAGGTTGCAGGTTCGAGTCCTGTCTGCCCTGCGCATGGAAGTGGCGCATTTGTTCTGTGGCTTTATCGCAGAATCAACTCCACATCCAAGCGAATATCAGGTATATCGCATGGTCCGAATCCACGGATTTGCGAGTTCCCAGCAAATGATGAGTGAGGCACTGGTGACCGAAACTGCGCCAAGCAGCTCCAAGGGACCTGCCAAGAAGGCTTCAAAGCCTGGCAAGCCCGGTTTTTTCGCCGGGATCGCCATCTTCCTCCGCCAGGTCATCGGCGAGCTGAAGAAGGTTGTCACGCCCACTCGCAAAGAGTTGTTGAACATGACCGCCGTTGTACTGGTATTCGTTGTCATCGTAATGGGTATTGTTACCGTCCTTGATCTGGGCTTCGGCCAGGCTGTGCTGTGGATCTTCGGTGGAAACGTAAACATCGAGCAGTAAGACGCTCAACTTGGCCGGCCCCGCTGAAATATATCGGCAAGGGTCGGTTTGAGCCATTTAAGAAACGCACAAGGAAAGCAGGAAATTCGTGTCTGAGCTGGAGCCCGAGGCAACAAACAGTGAGCAGGACCAGGACACTGTGGTTGCTGATGCTGCCAACAATGCCGACCTTGATGCTGTTGACGCAGAAACTGCTGAGGCAGAAGTTGACGCAGAAACCGACGCAGAAACTGCAGATGCAGAAGAAGCAACCGACGAGCCGGCCGCTGACGCCGAGCCCGAGGTTGACCCTGCTGAGGAGTTCAAGGCCAAGCTGCGCCGCCAGGAGGGTGACTGGTACGTCATCCATTCCTACGCCGGTTACGAAAACCGCGTCAAGGTTAACCTGGAATCACGCAGCCTGTCATTGAACATGGAAGATTACATCTTCGAAATTCAGGTCCCCATGGAAGAAGTCGTGGAGATCAAGAATGCACAGCGCAAGGTTGTCAACCGCGTCCGCATCCCCGGTTACGTGCTGGTCCGCATGGACCTGACCGACGCATCATGGGGCGTTGTACGCCACACCCCTGGTGTTACCGGATTCGTTGGCAACGCCCACAACCCCGTTCCGCTGCGTCTGGACGAAGTCTTCTCAATGCTTGCCCCGATCTTTGAGGAGCAGCAGGCTGAAGAGAGCGGCGTTCCGCTGCGTCATGATCCGGTTGACGCCGAGATCGACTTCGAGGTTGGCGAAGCAGTCATCGTCAAGGACGGTCCCTTCGAAGGCCTGTCCGCGTCGATCTCCGAGATCAAGCCTGAAGCTGCACAGCTCGTTGTGCTGGTTTCCATCTTCGAGCGTGAAACCCCCGTCACCCTCGCATTCAACCAGGTCACCAAGATCTAGTTGCCCCAAAATTTCGTTTCACGAGGAGCTTGCTTAGTTCCTTGGGAAACGTTCGGCCGGACGCCATTCGGCCACCCACCTTGGACGCGCTCCGTCGACCAAGGAAAGATATTGAGAGAAGGACCCTACATTGGCTCCCAAGAAAAAGGTCACCGGCCTTATCAAGCTGCAGATCCAGGCAGGCGCCGCTAACCCGGCTCCGCCCATCGGTCCCGCACTTGGCCAGCACGGTGTCAACATCATGGAATTCTGCAAGGCGTACAACGCTGCAACGGAATCCCAGCGCGGAAACGTTATCCCGGTTGAAATCACGGTTTACGAAGACCGTTCATTCACCTTCATCACCAAGACCCCGCCGGCTGCAGAGCTCATCAAAAAGGCTGCAGGCATTGCTAAGGGTTCAGGTACGCCGCACACCGTCAAGGTTGCTCAGCTGAGCAAGGCTCAGGTTACCGAGATCGCCACCCAGAAGATGGTTGACCTCAACGCCACGAGCATCGAAGGCGCAGAGAAGATCATCGCCGGTACCGCCCGTTCCATGGGTGTCACCGTCGAGGCCTAAGCCTTAACACCGGGTTCTCGCTCGTCGAGATCCCACAGCATGACCCTAAATATTAAGAACGACGCCGGACAGCTCACCATTGGGTGGGGCACGGCGGACGTAGTGGCAGGGCCCGCGCGGTCCTAACGACCACAACTGCACAAGGAGAAACGCAGCATGGCAAAGCGCAGTAAAGCATATGAGGCAGCTCAGGCCAAGATCGATGCGGAGAACGTATACGCACCCTTCGAAGCCATCAAGCTCGCCAAGGAGACCAACCCCTCCAAGTTCGACGCTACCGTTGAGGTTGCCTTCCGCTTGGGTGTAGACCCTCGCAAGGCTGATCAGATGATCCGCGGAACGGTTAACCTGCCTCACGGTACCGGTAAGACCGCACGCGTTTTGGTTTTCGCGACCGGTGAGCGCGCCGAGGCTGCAATCGCAGCTGGCGCCGACTTCGTTGGCACCGACGACCTGATCGAAAAGATCCAGGGCGGCTGGACCGATTTCGACGCAGCCGTAGCTACCCCTGACCTCATGGGTAAGGTTGGCCGTTTGGGTAAGGTTCTGGGTCCTCGTAACCTCATGCCTAACCCGAAGACCGGTACCGTCACCAACGACGTCGCCAAGGCTGTCAATGACATCAAGGGTGGAAAGATCGACTTCCGCGTCGACAAACACTCAAACCTTCACTTCATCATCGGCAAGGTTTCCTTCGATGCTCAGAAGCTCGGCGAAAACTACGCAGCTGCACTGGAAGAGGTGCTTCGCTTGAAGCCGTCCGCTTCCAAGGGCCGCTACCTGCAGAAGGCTACCGTCTCAACGACGTTCGGCCCCGGCATCTCAGTTGATCCGGCTGCAACCAAGGTGTTTGTTGAAGCGTAAGCTTCGGTAATTCCCCAGAAAGGGCTGATGTGGCATAACGCCACATCAGCCCTTTCTTGTTTGCAAACTGATACGTTAGAAAAACGACCTACAACGCATGGGAGTGCGCACGCATGCAATTCGGCATCCGTTCGGCAACAGTAGCCGATGCCCCCGCTTTGGCAGAACTCGCGGCCCTCACCTTTCCTTTGGCTTGTCCGCCGGACAGCCCGGCCAGTGAAGTAGCGACCTTTATTAGCGAGCATTTGGGGGTTGAAGCGTTCGCCTCCTCTATTGCCGACCCTCACCGGGTGCTCTTCGTAGCCCAAGAGCAGCACCAAGAGCAACGAGAACCAGCATTTAGTCAGGGTCGGTTGCTGGCTTACACCATGTTGGTTGACGCGCCGCCCACTGCTGCGGATGTAGTGGCCGTGCTCTCAGATGCTGACGCCATTGAATTCAGTAAGTGTTATGCGCATCCGGACACCCACGGCACCGGTGTTGCCGCCAGCATTATGACCGCCAGTCTTGAGTGGATTGACGGTCAAGGCCGGTCCGTGACATGGCTGGGAGTCAACGGTGAGAATGAGCGGGCGCAGAAATTTTATCGAAAGCACGGGTTTGCAGTCATCGGGACCAGGAGCTTCCAATTGGGGACAAAGACCGAGCATGATTACGTTATGGTGCGGTCAAAGGGAAAGAAAGTGACAGGTACTCTCGCCATGGCTGAAGTCAAAGTCGAACAATTGCGGATCCCAGAGGATCTCCAAGACAGCACTGCTGCAGATTTCTTGGAGGCTGTGGAGGTCTCACGTCAGGTCCGTGTTGACACGTGGGGCAACGACTTTCTGGCCTACACTCCCGCGGAGCTCTTCGCCCTGTGCCACGATCCGTACGAATGGTATGTGGTGTTGGTGGCACGCCAAGAAGGCAAAATTTTGGGCCGTGCCGGTATAGCCATGCCGCTGGATGACAATACTGAGCTTGCGCACGTGACGTTGGATGTCCTGCCCGCTGCAGCGGGGCATGGCGTGGGCCGAAAACTTCTGGAAGCAGCCGAACTCTTTGTGAAGGGGGAGAATCGCAAAGTTGTGGTGGTTGAAACTAACCACCCGGCGGCAGACCTGGAATCTGTTGACATGGCTGGGGAGCGGCTTGCCGCGGCTCACGGGAGCCTGGGCCTGCCGGTGAAGAGTAGGGAAGCCCGGTTTGCCAGCAACGCCGGGTACGCGCTGGAACGGGTGGAGCAGTTTAGTGCCTGCACCTTGCCCCTGGGTGAGGATTTGTTGGAGCAGCTGACCGCACGTGCCGAGGCAACCCACCAAGGTGCCTACCGGGTGCACCAGTGGATGGATGCGTGCCCGGAGGAGTGGGCAGCAGACTTTGTGCGCCTGGAAAAGAGTCATAACGAAGACACTGACGACGGCGACCCTGGCACCTGGGATGTGGAGCAGCTTCGCGAGGCCGAGGAGCTCTCGCGGCTCAGTGGCAGGCGAACTGTTGTCAGCGCCGCACAATGCCTCGATTCAGGAGCGCTGGTGGGGTTCACCTCCATTTCACTCTTGGGCCATAGAGCCGACGTAGCTTTTCAGGACGAAACAATGGTGCAGACGCCACATCAGGGCAAAGACGTGGGGCTGCACATCAAGGTGACCAATATGAAGCAGCTGCAACAACATTTCCCGGAGCTGCATGCCATCTACTCGTGGAATGCACCGGAAAACGAGACCATGCTGGCGGTCGATGCCACCTTGGGTTATGTCAACGCAGGCGTGACAGGGCAGTGGCGAAAAGATTTCAATAACGCTGACTAGCCAGGCGGCAGTGCATGGGTGGGCAGCTTGTGTGAGCGGTGCCATGGACGGTGTGGTCCATGGCACCGTGACTCGATTTGGAATCTCAGAGATGGTTCCTGTAATCTTTAAGAACCAAAGACCGTCGGTCGATGTCAATCACCCCCAGCTATGAAGATGCAACATGCATCCTAATGGGCTGGATCTGGGCAGTTTTTCATCCGAAAGTCCTTCAGTAGGACGGCCAGCGCAGGTGCACAAAGCTTAAGTAGCAGTGTTGAACCTCGGAGAAATCCCATGGATCCGCTGTCACAAAACGCCCCGTACATCTGTGCGGGGCGTTTTGTTTTTGCAAGCTCCCTTCACCGGGACGCTGGCGGGACCGTACAGACCGGCAATTATTCCCGGAAGGAGTGTTATGGCAACGCCAACAAAGGTGGCTGCGGTTGCAGAAATCAAGCAAGATTTCAACGACTCAACTGCAGCAGTCCTAACCGAATACCGTGGGCTCACCGTAGCTCAGCTCAAGGAGCTGCGCGTTTCTCTCGGCCAGGACACCAAGTTCTCGGTTGTAAAGAACACCCTGACTGCCATTGCGGCTAAGGAAGCTGGTGTTGATGCTTTCGAAGGTCAGCTCTCCGGCCCCACCGCAATTGCGTTCATCAAGGGTGACGCTGTTGCGGCAGCAAAGAGCCTGACGGATTTTGCAAAAGCCAACAAGCAGCTGGTCATCAAGACCGGTCTGTTCGAAGGTAAAGCTCTTGATGCTGCGGGAGTTGCCGCACTGGCTGCTCTCGAGTCTCGCGAACTGCAGCTGGCACGCATTGCTGCTGTCCTCAAGGCTCCGATGGCCGCCGCTGCGCGCACCATCGAAGCTCTGCGCGTGAAGCTTGCCGAAGACGCTCCCGTTGAAGAGGCTCCGGCCGCTGAGGAAGCACCCGCTGCTGAAGAGGCTCCGGCCGCTGAAGAAGCTCCGGCCGTAGAAACCGAGACCACCGAAGCATAGCGTGCGCCGTCTTCGGACGCGCCGCCTGCCAGCAGGTGATCACCCCCTAGTATTTCCCTAGATCCAACAGGGTTTAGGTTTATGGATTCGCCCCTCGCGGGCAAAACACAGAAGGAGCGCCACTCATGGCTAAGCTCACCAACGACGAGCTCATTGCAGCTTTCAAGGAACTGACCATCATCGAGCTCTCCGAGTTCGTTACCCTCTTCGAAGAGACCTTCGAAGTAACTGCTGCTGCTGTTGCAGTTGCAGGCCCCGCCGGTGGCGCAGTTGAAGAAGCCGCAGAGCAGACTGAATTCGACGTTATCCTCGAAGCAGCCGGCGACAAGAAGATTGCTGTTATCAAGGAAGTTCGCTCCATCACTTCATTGGGTCTGAAGGAAGCCAAGGAGGTCGTTGACTCGGCTCCTAAGGCTGTTCTGGAAGGCGTCACCAAGGAAGCTGCTGAGAAGGCTAAGGAAGCTCTCGAAGCTGCCGGCGCCACGGTTACCCTCAAGTAATCACCTCGTCTTTGCCAAAGAAGCCCCGCACCGAATGGTGCGGGGCTTCTTTGCATACACGGCTCGCAAGGTCACCGTTGGGCCAATGCGGGCGTGAGCCCGAACGGACGCTACTCTGGGACGGAAATGTCGGCCACTGTTGCCCCGTAGGCCGCTATGAGCGCGTCGGCGTCGACGAACATGCTGTAGCCGTGCTCGCCAGCGCCCATGGACACTCTGCGGCCTGCGATGCTCTGGTCAGCGTAGACGGGCCAGGCTGTTGTGCTCCCCAGGGGAGTGATGGTCCCGCGCTCGTAACCGGTAGCAGCCAAGGCCACATCTGCCTGGGGCATCTGCAACTTGTTGACGCCAACTACGGCACGCAGCTTCGGCCAGGAGATCGCTTGCCCACCCGGAACCAGCGCGAACAGGAATGTCCCGTCGCTGCGTTTCACCACCAACGATTTCACAATGTCCGACGGCGTGATCCCCATGAGTGCCGCAGCTTCCTCTAACGACTTGGCTGCAGGACGGGCAAAGATCTCGATGTCAAGACCACGGGCGGCTGCATCTGCCGCCACGCGGGCATGGCCCTCGGGCAGCGGCTCAGGCAGTTGCTCGGGTGTCACTGGGCATCTCTGAACAGCAGAAGGGCCTCGCCTTGACCGCCGCCGCCGCACAGCGAAACTGCGGCCTTGCCAGCTCCGCGACGGCTCAGCTCCATGGCTGCGTGAAGTGCCAGCCGCGCCCCGGAGGCCCCGATGGGGTGACCTAGCGCAATGGCGCCACCGTGGATATTGCACTTCTCCAGCGGGAAGTCCAGATCGCGCAGGGACTGCACAGCCACTGAGCCGAAGGCCTCGTTGATTTCAATGAAGTCCAGTTCGTCCACGGTCCAGCCGGCAGTCGCAAGGGCCTTGGTAATGGCATGGGAGGGCTGGGAATGCAGTGAATTATCTGGCCCGGCAACCTGGCCAGGAGCACCCACTACTGCGAGCCACGTCAAACCGTGCTCTTGCGCATAAGCGCGCGATGACAGCACTAGGGCGCTGGCCCCGTCGGACAGGGGAGAGGAGTTCCCCGCAGTGATGGCGCCGTCGGCGGTGAAGGCCGGGCGCAGGCCCGCGAGCGTCTCCACAGTGGTCTGCGGACGAATTCCTTCGTCTTGGTCTAACACCAAGGGTTCGCCCTTTCGTTGAGGGAGAATCACCGGGACAATCTCGTCGGTGAAGACGCCGGCAGCGGCCGCTGCTGCGGCGCGTTGATGCGAGGCCGCCGCAACCTCGTCCTGGGCTGTGCGGCTAATGTTGAGGCGGATGTTGCCGCGTTCGGTGGAAAGCCCCATGGAATCGTTGTCGAAGGCGTCGGTGAGCCCGTCATGGGCAGCCACGTCGAGAGCCTCAATGGCGCCATATGTCCAGCCTTGGCGTGATCCGGGCAACAAGTGGGGAGCGCGTGTCATGGATTCCTGACCGCCGGCAACCACCACGTTGGCTTCGCCGCTACGGATCAACCGTGCAGCATCGATCACAGCCGTCAGCCCTGACAGGCAGACCTTGTTGATGGTGAGCGCCGGAACATTCCAGCCAATGCCCGCGCCCACTGAGCTCTGCCGTGCCGGGTTCTGCCCTGCGCCGGCTTGTAGCACCTGCCCCATGATCACCTGGTCCACGTCCGCGATGTCGATTCCGGAACGCGAGAGTGCCGCAGCGATGGCCTTCGCGCCAAGTTCGACGCCGGTGAAGGGCGCCAGCTGCCCGTTGAGCCGCCCTTGCGGTGTGCGTGCTCCAGCAAGAATAACTACATCGTTTGCTTGTGACGTCATGGCCGCACTGCTCCTTGAGACTTGATTCCGCACAGATCCTCGTTGAGCTGTGTGTCCTTCCATAAAACCTAACAGCACAGGCCGCAAAGAAAATTCCTTTGTCCGCCCTATGGAACCTTGAGCCCTGTGGAAACCTGAACTGGAGTATTATGACAGGGCAGCAAAGGTGTCAATATCCATACTTGCGGTTTTTTGAATCTCGGGGTAGACACGCGAGCCCTTAAGCGGGTAGAGTAGTTCTTTGCGTATCCCTCTTAACCTTCAGCCTTCATATAGCGGTGGGCTTTGTATCGGTCAAGAGTCTTGGAAACACGCGTTTCAGAACGGCATTGCTGGACTGTTAAGCGTCTACCACGGCTATTTGGCCAGCGTTCCTCCGGGTTTGATGACCGGGAGAGAAACGGGTAAGGGTTCGTAAGAACAAGCCTGCAGGTCTGTGGAAGGATCCCTCTTGGTCGCCTCGAGCACCTCTAATGTAAATAACGCTGCAACCGCTATCGATTCAAACAGCACCGACGGTGCAAAGAGTCGCATCTCATTCGCAAAGATTCACGAGCCGCTTGACGTGCCGAATCTGCTTGCACTCCAGACCGAGAGCTTTGACTGGCTCGTAGGTAATGGGCGCTGGCAGGATCGCATGCAGAACGCTGTGGATGCTGGCGATGACAGTGTGGCCGTCACGTCTGGTCTGTCCGACATTTTCGAAGAGATTTCCCCCATTGAGGACTTCCAGGGCACCATGTCCCTGTCCTTCACGGAGCCGGAATTCTCTGACCCCAAGTTCACCGTTGACGAGTGCAAGGACCGCGACGCCACGTACGCCGCACCGCTGTACGTCAAGGCCGAGTTCATGAACAACTTGACCGGTGAAATCAAACAGCAGACTGTCTTCATGGGCGATTTCCCGCTCATGACCAACAAGGGCACGTTTGTCATCAACGGCACCGAGCGTGTTGTTGTTTCTCAGCTGGTTCGTTCCCCGGGTGCTTACTTTGAGCGCACCGCGGACAAGACCAGTGACAAGGAAATCTTCACCGCAAAGATCATCCCCTCACGTGGTGCATGGTTCGAGCTGGAGATTGACAAGCGCGATCAGGTTGGCGTTCGTCTGGACCGCAAGCGCAAGCAGTCAGTCACCGTACTGCTGAAGGCGCTCGGCTGGAGCGAAGGTCAGATCCTGGAAGAGTTCGGCGAGTTCGACTCGATCCGTGCCACCCTGGAAAAGGATGCCACCACAGGCCGCGAAGATGCCCTCTTGGACATCTACCGCAAGCTGCGTCCGGGCGAGCCGCCCACAGTTGACGCTGCCGACGCACTGTTGCACAACCTGTACTTCAACCCGAAGCGTTACGATCTGGCCAAGGTTGGCCGTTACAAGATCAACCGCAAGCTGGGCATTGACCTACCGTTGAGCGATGAGAAGGCATCAGTGCTGAGCGTGGATGACATTGTCGCCATGATCAAGTACCTGGTTGCTTTGCACGCTGGCAACAAGACCACCAAGGGCCAGCGCGACGGCGCCGAGGTTGACCTCCGTGTTGACGTCGATGACATCGACCACTTTGGTAACCGTCGTATCCGCGCTGTTGGCGAGCTCATCGAGAACCAGATCCGTACGGGTCTTTCCCGCATGGAGCGCGTTGTCCGCGAGCGTATGACCACTCAGGACGTCGAGGCCATCACGCCGCAGACGCTGATCAACATCCGTCCCGTTGTGGCAGCTATCAAGGAGTTCTTCGGAACCTCTCAGCTCTCACAGTTCATGGATCAGAACAACCCGCTGGCCGGTCTGACGCACAAGCGTCGTCTGTCCGCCCTGGGCCCGGGCGGTTTGTCCCGTGACCGTGCAGGCATGGAAGTTCGAGACGTTCACCCGTCGCACTACGGCCGTATGTGCCCCATTGAAACTCCTGAAGGCCCCAACATTGGTCTGATCGGTTCCTTGGCATCCTACGGACGCATCAACCCGTTCGGCTTCATTGAAACCCCGTACCGTCGGGTTCTCAAGGGTGTCGTCTCCGATGAGGTTGATTACCTCACTGCTGACGACGAGATGGACGTTGTGATCGCACAGGCCAACGCGCCTCTCGATGACAACAGCCACTTCGTAGAAGAAACCGTTCTGGTTCGCCAGCGCGGTGGTGGCGGCGAGCCCGTTCTGATTCCGGCCGACGATGTCGAGTACATGGACGTTTCCCCGCGCCAGATGGTTTCTGTGGCTACCGCCTTGATTCCGTTCCTCGAGCATGACGATGCTAACCGCGCACTCATGGGTGCGAACATGCAGCGTCAGGCTGTGCCGCTGGTCCAGTCCGAGGCTCCGTTTGTGGGAACCGGCATGGAGCGCGCCACCGCTGTTGACGCTGGAGACGTTGTCATCGCTAAGAAGGCCGGTGTGGTCTCCGAGGTTTCCGCCGACGTCGTTGTCATGTTGAACGACGACGGCACGGAAATCAGCTACCCGATCGCCAAGTACCAGCGTTCCAACCAGGGAACGGCTTACAACCAGCGCGTTTTGGCCTCTGAAGGTCAGCGTCTGGAAGTTGGCGGCATCATCGCTGACGGTCCGGCAACGGACATGGGCGAGCTCGCCTTGGGTAAGAACCTCTTGGTTGCCTTCATGTCTTGGGAAGGTCACAACTACGAGGATGCCATCATCCTTTCGCAGCGCATTGTTGCTGAGGATGTACTCTCCTCCATCCACATCGAAGAGCATGAGATCGACGCTCGCGACACGAAGCTTGGTGCTGAAGAAATCACTCGGGACATCCCGAACGTTTCCGAAGAAATCTTGGCTGGCCTGGACGAGCGCGGCATCATCCACATCGGTGCTGAAGTTGAAGCCGGCGACATCCTGGTCGGAAAGGTCACGCCTAAGGGCGAGACCGAACTGACCCCGGAAGAGCGTCTGTTGCGCGCCATCTTCGGTGAGAAGAGCCGCGAAGTTCGCGACACTTCCTTGAAGGTTCCCCACGGCGAGTCCGGAACCGTCATTGGTGTCCGCGTCTTTGACCGCGATTCCGAAGATGACCTGCCCCCCGGTGTGAACCAGCTGGTTCGCGTGTACGTTGCCAACAAGCGCAAGATCACCGATGGTGACAAGCTTGCAGGCCGTCACGGTAACAAGGGTGTTATTTCCAAGATCCTCCCGATCGAAGATATGCCCTTCTTGGCCGACGGTACTCCCGTTGACATCGTCCTGAACCCCTTGGGTGTTCCGGGTCGAATGAACGTCGGACAGGTTTTGGAAATCCACCTCGGTTGGGTTGCCAAGACTGGTTGGAAGGTTGAAGGCGAGCCTGACTGGATCAAGAACCTGCCGAACCTGCCGCGTGAAATCGGTCAGACGAAGGTTGCTACCCCGGTATTCGACGGTGCCCGTGACGCAGAAATCACAGGCCTACTCGATTCCACCAACGTGACTCGTGACGGCGACCGCCTGATCGACTCCACGGGTAAGACGCGTCTGTTCGACGGCCGCTCCGGCGAGCCGTTCCCGGACCCGGTTTCCGTTGGCTACATGTACATCTTGAAGCTTCACCACTTGGTGGATGACAAGATCCACGCCCGCTCCACGGGCCCGTACTCCATGATCACCCAGCAGCCCTTGGGCGGTAAGGCGCAGTTCGGTGGACAGCGCTTTGGTGAGATGGAAGTTTGGGCACTGGAAGCATACGGTGCGGCGTACACGCTGCAGGAACTGCTGACGATCAAGTCCGATGACATCCATGGCCGCGTGAAGGTTTACGAAGCCATCGTCAAGGGCGAGAACATCCCGGAGCCGGGTATCCCGGAATCCTTCAAGGTTCTCATCAAGGAAATGCAGTCGCTCTGCCTGAACGTGGAAGTTCTTTCCTCGGACGGATCCATGATTGAGATGCGTGACTCGGATGAAGAAGTCTTCCGGGCCGCGGAGGAGCTGGGCATCGACCTGTCACGGGCCGAACCCAACTCTGTCGAAGAAGTTTAGCTAGGGTCGACGGCGGCACCCAACCCGCCGCCGTCGTCCCTCACTTCCTCCCGTACCCGACACAGACTTTCAGACTTTAGAGAATTAGAGAGAACAGGACCCATATGTCCAGCGAATCCTCCTTCGGCAGTATGCAGATTGGCCTGGCCACCGCGCAAGATATTCGCGACTGGAGCCACGGCGAAGTCAAGAAGCCGGAAACTATTAACTACCGCACGCTCAAGCCGGAAAAAGACGGGCTCTTCTGCGAGAAGATCTTTGGCCCGTCCCGCGACTGGGAGTGCTACTGCGGCAAGTACAAGCGCGTGCGCTTCAAGGGCATCATTTGCGAGCGTTGTGGCGTTGAAGTCACCCGCGCAAAGGTACGCCGTGAGCGCATGGGCCACATTGAGCTTGCAGCGCCCGTAACTCACATCTGGTACTTCAAGGGCGTTCCCTCGCGCTTGGGTTACCTTTTGGACCTGGCACCGAAGGACCTCGAAAAGGTCATTTACTTCGCTGCCTACATGATCACCAGTGTTGACGATGCTGCGCGCCACGAAGAACTGCCAAACCTTCAGATCGAGCATGATCTGGAAAAGAAGCGCATGGTGGACACCCGCGACAGCGACATCGCCACGATCGCTCGCGACCTCGAAGGCGAGCTTGCTCGTCTCGAAGGTGAAGGCGCCAAGGCTGCCGATAAGAAGAAGGCCCGCGATTCAGCGGACCGTCAGATGGCGAACGTGCGTAAGCGCGCCGACGCTGATATCGACCGCCTCGAGCAGGTTTGGGACCGTTTCAAGGCTCTCAAGGTTGCCGACCTGGAAGGTGACGAAGCTCTTTACCGCGAACTGCGCGAGCGCTACGGCATGTTCTTCCAGGGCTCCATGGGTGCCGAAGCTATCAAGAGCCGTCTCGAGAACTTCGACATGGCTGGCGAAGCCGAGATCCTGCGCGACATCATTGCCAATGGCAAGGGCCAGCGCAAGACCCGTGCACTGAAGCGCCTGAAGGTTGTCAACGCTTTCTTGACCACCAACAACAGCCCGCTTGGCATGGTTCTGGACGCCGTCCCGGTGATCCCGCCGGAACTGCGCCCCATGGTTCAGCTCGATGGTGGCCGTTTCGCCACCTCGGACTTGAACGATCTGTACCGTCGGGTGATCAACCGCAACAACCGTCTCAAGCGTTTGCTTGACCTGGGTGCTCCCGAGATCATCGTCAACAACGAAAAGCGCATGCTGCAGGAAGCTGTTGACTCGCTGTTCGATAACGGTCGTCGCGGCCGTCCGGTCACCGGACCGGGTAACCGTCCGTTGAAGTCGCTCTCTGACATGCTCAAGGGCAAGCAGGGTCGATTCCGTCAGAACCTCCTGGGTAAGCGCGTTGACTACTCAGGGCGATCGGTTATTGTTGTTGGCCCGCAGCTGAAGCTGCACCAGTGTGGTCTGCCCAAGCAGATGGCTCTGGAGCTCTTCAAGCCGTTCGTGATGAAGCGCTTGGTTGACCTCAACCACGCTCAGAACATCAAGAGCGCCAAGCGTATGGTGGAGCGTTTCCGTCCCCAGGTGTGGGATGTTCTCGAAGAGATCATCACCGAGCACCCGGTACTGCTGAACCGTGCACCAACCCTGCACCGTTTGGGTATCCAGGCGTTCGAGCCTCAGCTTGTTGAAGGTAAGGCCATCCAGCTTCACCCGCTGGTTTGTGGTGCTTTCAACGCTGACTTCGACGGTGACCAGATGGCAGTCCACTTGCCGCTGAGCCCCGAAGCCCAGGCTGAAGCTCGCATCTTGATGTTGTCCTCGAACAACATTTTGAAGCCTTCAGATGGCCGTCCTGTGACCTTGCCGTCACAGGATATGATCATCGGTCTGCACCACTTGACCACCAAGCGTGAAGGTTCCGTCGGCGAAGGCCGTCAGTTCTCCACGGCAGCTGAAGCTGTCATGGCGTTCGACGCCGGTGAGCTGCACTTGAACTCGCAGGTGAAGATCCGTTTGGAGAACTTCATCCCGGGTGCCGAGCGCAAGGGTCCGGAAGGCTTCGAAGCTGGCGAGTCTGCCATCATCGAGACCTCACTGGGTCAGGTCATCTTCAACGAGACCCTGCCTGCTGACTACCCCTGGGTTGAAGCTGTTGCAGATAAGGGTCAGCTGTCGGAGATCGTCAACGACCTCGCCGAGCGTTACCCCAAGGTAGTTGTGGCAGCAACACTGGATAACTTGAAGGATGCCGGTTTCTACTGGGCTACCCGTTCAGGTATCACCGTTGCCATCTCCGATATTGAGGTGCCTAAGGGCAAGCCGGCCATCCTTGAAAGCTACGAAGTCAAGGCCGCTAAGGTCCAGGCTCAGTACGACAAGGGTCTGATTGCTGATGATGAGCGCCGTCAGGAGCTCATCGACATCTGGAACCAGGCAACTAACGAGATCGCTGATGTCATGCGGGCGTCGTTCGCGACTTCCAACACGATCAACCGTATGGTTTCCTCCGGTGCTCGTGGTAACTGGATGCAGGTTCGCCAGATTGCCGGTATCCGTGGCTTGGTGGCTAACCCTAAGGGTGAAATTATCACTCGCCCGATCAAGTCCTCCTACCGTGAGGGCCTGTCGGTTTTGGAGTACTTCATTGCTACTCACGGTGCCCGTAAGGGTCTGGCCGATACCGCTCTGCGTACAGCTAACTCCGGTTACCTGACACGTCGACTGGTTGACGTCTCACAGGATGTCATCGTTCGCGAAGACGACTGTGGCACCGAGCGCGGCTTGACGCTGCCGATCGCCGTGGTTGATTCCATGGGTGAGATCGTCCTGCACGAAGAGGTCGAGAACAGCGTTTACGCCCGTACCTTGGCGGCTGAAGTGGTTGACGGATCCGGCAACGTTCTGGCATCTGCCGGTGACGATGTTGGCGATGTCCTCATTGACAAGCTGTTCGCAGCTGGCGTCGAAGAGATCAAGGTCCGCTCGGTACTCACCTGTGAGTCAACTGTTGGTACCTGTGCACTGTGCTATGGCCGTTCACTGGCCACCGGCAAGACCGTGGACATTGGTGAGGCCGTCGGTATTATTGCCGCACAGTCCATTGGTGAGCCCGGTACCCAGCTGACCATGCGTACCTTCCACACCGGTGGTGCTGTTTCGGCCAGCCGTGGCGAGGACATCACCCAGGGTCTGCCCCGTATCCAGGAGCTCTTCGAAGCACGTACCCCCAAGGGTGTGGCTCCGATCGCAGAAGCTGCCGGTCGCATCAACATTGATGAGTCCGAAAAGACCATGCGTTTGATCCTGACTCCGGACGACGGCACCGAAGAGATCGCTTACCCGGTCCTGCGACGTGCACGCCTGCAGGTTGCTGACGGCGAGCATGTTGAAGTTGGCCAGAAGCTCATTGTGGGTGCAGTTGACCCCAAGCAGGTTCTGCGTATCCTCGGCCCGCGTGCCGCTCAGAAGCACCTCGTTGAGGAAGTTCAGGGCGTTTACCGCAGCCAGGGTGTGGGTATCCACGACAAGCACGTCGAGGTTATCGTCCGCCAGATGCTCCGTCGTGTGACGGTCATTGAATCCGGAGATTCCAAGTTGCTACCCGGCGAGCTCGCCGAGCGCGGTCGCTTCGAGACGGAAAACCGTCGCGTTGTCTCCGAAGGCAAGAAGCCGGCTTCGGGCCGTAACGAACTGATGGGTATCACCAAGGCTTCCTTGGCTACCGAATCATGGCTCTCCGCCGCATCCTTCCAGGAAACCACCCGCGTTCTGACGCAGGCGGCCATGGAAGGTAAGTCGGACCCGCTGTTGGGTCTGAAGGAGAACGTGATCATCGGTAAGTTGATCCCCGCCGGCACCGGCCTTCCGCGCTACACCGACGTCACGGTGGAGCCCACGGAAGAAGCCAAGGCCAATCTGTTCACCGGTCCGAGCGCATTCAGCGACTTTGACTACGTGGGCGGCGTGGGAGACTTGGGCAACGAGTTCCGTGCTATCCCGTTGGATGACTACGATCTCGGTACCAACTTCTCCGGCTAATAGCTAAGAGATAAGGGACGACGGCGGGGGGGGGGGGGGGGGGGGGAGGGAGGGAAGAGGAGAGGACGTGGGAGGAAGAAGGGAGGGGAGGGGAGGGGGGGGGGGGGGGGGGGGGGGTGGGGGGGGGGGGGGGGGGGGGGGGGGGAAAAGGCAGGGGGGGGGATATAAGGTCGCTCCCCCCTTTCTCTCTCCCCCCCCCCCCCCCCCCCCCCCCCC